>LNZR01000029.1 GCA_002007365.1 Epulopiscium sp. Nele67-Bin005
CTTCTAACAATGCAAAAACTCGCTCACTAGCAGCGGCTGCCGATTGCAAAGTAGTAGTTGCTTGTGCAAGCGTTGAAAGAGGTTGTGTAAATAGCCTTACAAATACCATAAATGCTACGATTGTTCCAAATTCAATTTGACCATCAACAACCAAAATAGCTCCAACAACACACACTGCCACATAAGAAAAGTTCCCCACAAATCCCATAATTGGCATCATTAATCCAGATATAAATTGTGCTTTCCATGCGCAGTTAAATAAATCAAAATTAATTTTATCAAAAACTTCTATAGCTTCGGCTTCAGCATTGTAGGCTTTTACTACAGTGTGACCTGTATAAGTTTCTTCGATTTGACCATTTAACTTTCCAAGATGATGTTGTTGAGATGAGAAAAAGTTTTGAGAACGCTTTATAATTTGACCCATCAACAAAAATCCAAACATACTGCAAAATAGTGCAACGATAGCCAAAGTTACATTGGTATAAAACATTAGACCTAACGCACCTATAAACATAATTATTCCACTAATGATAGAAGATAAACTTTGGTTTAAACTTGTTCCTATAGTGTCCACATCGTTTGTTACAGAGCTTAATGTATCACCATAAGTTGTTGTATCAAAGTATGATAATGGAAGACGGTTTAATTTACTTATCAAATCTGTACGCAAATTTTTTGAAATAGTTTGAGCGATGCTTGACATAATAAATGCCTGAGAATATCCACAAACTAGCCCCACCAAGTATAGTGAAACTAAGAAAATACCAATAGTTTGAACGGCTGCCATATCAATTCCTGTTTGCATTCCATCAAGGATTAAATTTGTTAGGTCACTTAATTTTGTAGGCCCAATTAGTGAACATAATACAGAAATAATCGACATAATGATGGCTACAAAAATTATGGGAAGATATTTTTTGCAATATGAAGTAAGTTTGCCAATTCCTTTTTTAAAATCTTTTGGCTTCTCCCCAATTCGAATTCCTCCTCCAGGTGGTCCTCCCATTGGTCCTCCGGGTGGTCTGCCTCCAGGTGGTGGCCCGCCTGCTGGTCTTCCTTCTGGTTTACTCATACAATTCCTCCTTTGATAGTTGAGATTCTGCAATTTCACGGTATACACTACAAGTATCTAATAAATTTCTATGTTTACCTTTACCTACAATTTTACCCTGATCCAAAACTATAATTTGGTCAGCATCTTTTACGGTACTAATTCGTTGGGCAACGATAAGTTTTGTGGCATCAGCTGTTTGGGTAGCCAATTCTTTTCGTAACACTTTATCAGTTTTGTAGTCTAGCGCAGAAAATGAATCATCAAACATATAAATTTGTGGCTGTCTATATATAGCACGGGCTATTGAAAGTCTTTGTTTTTGCCCACCAGAAAGGTTTCCACCACCTTGAGAAACGGGTGCATCAAGCCCAATTTTGCTAACAAATTCTTTGGCTTGAGCAATATCTATAGCTCTTTCAACGTTTTGGATAGCTTCACTTTCGGATAAAGAAACGCCATTATTTCCATAATTTACATTTGAGGAAACTGTTCCTGTAAATAAAATTGCTTTTTGGGTAATAACCCCTAAAATATTTCTCAAGGCGTTCTGATTGTAGGCTTTAACGTTAATTCCATTAACCAAAATTTCACCTTCTGTACAATCATAAAATCTTGGAACTAAGTTTAAAAGTGTACTCTTACCACTACCAGTAGAACCAATAAATGCAACAGTTTCACCTTTTTTAACTTTAAAAGAAATATTTTCAAGGACTTTTTCTTCTCCACCATAAGCAAAAGAAACATCTTTAAACTCAACTGTTCCTTGTTCGTTAGAAGTCATTGCTTCACCATCAGTCAAAGTATTTTCTTTTTCCAAAATTTCCATGACACGTCCTACCGAAACTATAAAACGTGGGTACATAATTAGAGTCATCGTCAGCATCATAAATGACATAACAATTTGCATCGCATATGATGAGAAAACTACCATATCAGAAAAAATAGTTAATTGTGCTGATGGGTCTTTTGTTTCATTAATCATAATTGCTCCAAGCCAATAAATTGTAAGGGTTGTAATCGACATTATACACCCCAAATATGGTTGGATAAATGAAGTTAATCGGTTAACAAACAAAGTAGTTTTCATGGTAGTCATATTAGCTTCGTGGAATTTTTCTTCTTGATAAGCTTCAGCATTATAAGCACGTACAACACGAATTCCAGTTAAATGTTCACGAGTAACTAAGTTTATATTATCGGTTAATTTTTGGATAGTTCGAGATTTTGGTACAGCAAAACGTAAAATTGTAAATATTACTATACACAAGGCTAAAATTGTAACTCCAAGAGCCATTGTAAAAGTCATATTTTTACCTGCAATTTTTGTTATAGCCCAAAAAGCCATAAGTGGGGCCCTAAGAAATGCTGTAAGACCAAGCACTACAAAAGTTTGAATTTGAGTGATATCATTTGTTGAGCGAGTAATTAAACTTGCTGTAGAAAAATCATTCATTTCAGCCATAGAAAAAGATAAAGTTTTTCTATAAACTTCACCTCTAATTTTCATAGAAAGTTTTGTGGCGATTTGTGCCGAAGAATAGCCTGCAATAAAAGTTAAAAATAAACTTCCAAATGCACAAGCCATCATTGCCATTCCAGCAGAAATAATTTCGTCAATAGGGCTATTTGGCATCTGAACGAGTTCTGTAATTTCGCTCATATAATCTGGCAAACGCAAGTCAAGCCATACTTGAGCAATTATAACGACGAATGAAAGCAACATAAATTGCAATTCTCGACGTTCTAAAAAGCGAAAAATTTTAAGCATATTGTCCTCCTGATATTTAATAGTTTGCTATGGGTTTTGTATATTAGTATATAGTTTTAAGAGTAATTCTGTGAGTATAATTTTTTCAGTTTCTGTAAAATCTTCTAGCAATTTTTTGTTAACCTGCTCCAAACCTTGATGTATGATAACTAATTTATCTTTCCCTTTTTGCGTAGATTTTATAATTTTTATGCGCTTATCATTCTCATCTGTAAAACTTGATATTAGTTCTTTTTCTTCTAATCTACAAGCAATCCCAGCAATAGTTGGTTGAGAAGTACCCATTCTTTTTTCAATCTCTTTAAGGGAAACTTGATGATTGTCATATTCGCTTAATATTAATAAAAATCCTGCTTGTGCCATAGTTAAATCATGCTGTTCCATATGAGTATTCCCATGCTTGACACAATATGAATGAATTCTTTTTATCATAAATAATAAGTTATCTTGCATATGCTCACCTCCTTGTCTTATGGAATTATAAACTAGAAAATAAAAAAAGTCAATAGCGTACTATTGAACGTATGTAAAAGTTTATATTGATTTTAAAATAATGTTAAATTCCTTAAAAATTTCCAAGAAACGAAATTTTAGGCTAGAAAAGTATACAATAAATGTGGTAAAATGATAGTAAAATCACCAATTAAGGAAATATATGAAGAATTAAGCATTATTAACTCAAATGAGAGGGGGAACTGCTATTTTATACGATATTATTATAGTGAGTTTATTGATAGTTCTTATACTAAGAGAAGTTTCTCGTTCTTATAATACATTAAATAAAGAACAAACTTCAGAAAGTATAAATGTGGAAAATATAGAAAACTTAGTTTTGGATACAGAAATTGAAGAGATAGAAACCCAAGAGGAAACTTCTGCTGGAATTGAGGCATTTAGAGAAATTAAAGAAATCACTATTAGGCATGATTATTCATGGTTTGAAAAAGAAAATTTAATTAATTTGGTAATACAAAATGAAGATGGAGAAGTTGTGTATATTTCACCAAATATGTTACGGACATTGGGTTATGATGATAAAACCTTTAATTTAGATAGCTTTGATGAATTAATTCATAAAGAAGATTTGTTAATTCAGACGAAACATCTGGAGGCTTTGCGGGATAATCCAGAACGTAAATTTACTTTGGATAAGAGAATTCAAAATGCAATTGGTGAATATATATGCTATGAAGGTCAAACGGTTTCGGCAGTTTTATTAGATGGCAAATTAGAATTTAGGACGATTTATACTGATGTAGATCGTCATTACAAAATTCAAGAAAGCTTTAAGCAAGCCTATGAATTAAATGAAATGTTACTAAATACTTTGGACATTAAAATTGCAGTTTTTGATAATGAAAAAAATGTAATTTGGTTAAATAAAGCGATGAATGAAATTTGTGGGACGTATAACTATACGGTTTTATTTCCAGAAATTTATATGAGAGATGGAAAAATTCATGCTGAGCTTAAAAAAGTTTTATATAATGAAGTAAGTAGAGTTACTTTTGAGCATGAAATTCAGACTAGGGAAGGCCCAAAGTGGTGTTTGATAGATATTCAAATGATTGATAATAATACTAAGGGGATAATTTCTTATACGGATATTACAGAAATTAAAGGATTGACTGAAGATTTAAGAACTGTGGAAGAGTCCAATAAAAATTTAATTGAATTATTACCGAGTGCTGTTTTTTTGCACACCAGTAAAATTACATATTGCAATTTTGGAGCAGTAAATTTGTTAGGTTGTAAAGATGATACAGAAATTTTAGGCAGAAATTTGTTAGATTTTATTCAGCAAGAGTACAAACGCAAACATGTACAAACTTTTATGGGCAAACATACAACCCCGATTTCTTCTATTAGAGAAGTGATGGTTGATATTGATGGTAAACATATTGAAGTAGAAGTTGACCGAGCCAAATCGGTTGTTGGGAAAGAAGTAATAGATATTTATTTGGTAAGAGATATTACAGAAAAAATTAAGGCTGAGCATTATAAAGAAACGCTTGAGCAAACAAATAAGCAATTGTTGCAATCTCAGGAGTATGATAAACTTCGTACAGAGTTTTTTGCAAATATTTCACATGAATTACGAACGCCAATTAATATAATTTATGGTGCAATTCAACTTTTAGAAAAATTAGAGACAAATTCTATAGAAACTAAAGATGGTTTGGACAAATATACTTTGGTTATTAAACAAAATTGTTCGAGATTATTGCGCCTTGTAAATAATTTGATTGATATTACAAAAATTGACTCTGGTTTTTATCATTTAAGGCCAGAAAATTATAATATAGTAAATGTTGTGGAAGAAATAACTTTATCTGTTGTGGAATATGTTAAGGCACAAGGATTGGAAATAATTTTTGATCCAGAAATTGAAGAGGCTTATGTGCATTGTGATGTTGATAGCATAGAAAGAATAGTGCTAAATTTATTATCCAATGCTATTAAATTTACACCATCAGGAGGGAGTATTTACGTTACTATTTGTGAAGATGGACAAGATATTGTAATAAAAATTCAAGATACAGGAATTGGTATTGCTGAGGATAAGATAGAGCTTATTTTTGAGAGATTTGGGCAAGTAGATACTACATTTGTAAGGCGTAGAGAAGGTAGTGGAATTGGTTTATCTTTAGTCAAATCTTTGTTAGAACTTCAAAATGGCTCGGTTAATGTTGTGAGTGTTGAAGGAGAGGGAAGCACATTTGAATTTAGATTACCATATATAACAGAGGGGATTGAAGAAGCTAACAGTTACGATATTGAGTATAATTCTTTAAAAGTAAATATGGAATTTTCAGATATAATGACAGCTAAGAGAGAGGAATAACACTATGAACCAACATATAATTACGATAGGTGCGTCTATGGGTGGATTAGATGCGATAAACAGTTTTTTTAAGGTAATGCCAGCAAATATTGGAGCAAGTTTTATTATAGTTCAGCATTTGCACCCAACGCACAAAAGCTTGATGAAAGATTTATTATTAAACTATACCCTAATGGAGGTGGAAGAGGTTCAAGATGGTGCGACTATTAGACCAAATGTAGTTTATTTGATGCCATCTGGAAAGGTGATGTATTGTGAAAATAATCAATTACGCCTATTAGATAGAGATATGCAAGGGAAAGTAAATATGCCAATTGATATGTTTTTAAAGTCTGTTGCCAAAGAAAAAAAGAATAAAAACATAGCAATAATTTTATCAGGAGCAGGAAATGATGGAACTGAAGGTGTGAAGGAAATTAATAAGCATGGAGGGTTGGTTATTGTTCAAGATGAGGCCAGCGCTCAATTTTCAAGTATGCCACATGCAGCAATTGCAACAGGAGGGGTAAATTTAGTTTTAAAGCCTGAGGATATGCCAAGAAAAATAATGCAGTATTTAAAAAGTGGGACTAGACCTCAGTTAGATATTGTAGATATTACGCTAGAACCTTCTATTATAGAGAGTGGGTTAGAGCCATTTAACAAAATTATAATGTTGATAAAAGATCACACTGGGGTGGATTTTATTAACTATAAGAAAAATACAATTTTGCGTAGAATAGAAAGACGAATGGACATATTGGAGATAAATAGTATATCAAAATATGTGGATTACATCTATGCAATTCCAGATGAAATAAGCACGCTCTATAATGAAATTTTTATTGGCGTAACTAGCTTTTTTAGAGATGAAGAAGCATTTGAAGTGATTGAGAAAGTGGTAATTCCTCAGATTGGAGAGAAGAAATCAGTTGGTGACCCAATTCGTATTTGGAGTGCAGGCTGTTCAACTGGAGAGGAGGTATATTCATTAGCAATTTTGGTTAGAGAGTATTTGGAAAAACATGGAAAGTTGCTTAGCATCAAAATTTTTGCAACAGATTTGAGTGATACAGCTTTGGCAACAGCAAGCACGGGGATATATTCACAAGAAGATTTAGCAATGGTTTCACAAGAACGACTAGATAAATATTTTGATAAAAAAGGAAGTCAACATTATCAAATAAATTCAATAATTAGAGATATGATAATTTTTGCCAAACACAACTTAATTAGTGCGCCACCATTTGCAAAGATGGATTTAATTTCTTGTAGAAATTTATTAATTTATCTTGAGCCAACAATTCAACAAAATATATTTGCAAACTTTAACTTCTCTTTAAATTCTAATGGATATTTATTTTTAGGAGCAAGTGAAAGTGTTGGTGAAATGATACGTACATTTGAGATTGTAGATAATAAGTGGAAAATTTTCAAATATATAGGGTCAACGCATTTACCGCGCCAAAGTAGTTTTCAAATTAGTCAGTTTGAAGGTATCCACAAAGAAAATTCTAGTACTTATCAAACAGCTCAAAAGAAATGGCTCACAAATACACTAGATAAAAGTATAAGTAAAATTGTGCAAATTTTACAAGATACATATATTCCAACAGGGGTTATTATAGATGAAGATTATGAATTGGTGCATATTTTAGGCGATGTAAACAAATATATTAAAATGCCATCAGATAGAGTTAGTTTAAATTTACTAAAAATGATTAGAAAAGATTTATCAGTTGCAGTTGGAACGGCTATTCACAATGTCTTTAAAGAGAATAAAACTTTACGCTATAATAATATAATGGTAGTTGATGAAGATATGCAAAAAGAAATTAGTATTATGGTTAAAGTTTATAATGATACGGTGTATCAAAAACGCTATGCTATAATTTTATTTGAGGAAGCCAAAAATCCTATAGATGAAAATATTCAAGAAGAAAGTTTTAAATTTCAAACAAAAGCTTATGAGAGAATAGGTGATTTGGAGCATGAATTAAAGTATACAAAGGAGCATTTACAGGCGTTAATTGAAGAGTTGGAAGCGTCAAATGAGGAGTTACAATCTACAAATGAGGAGTTAGTTTCATCAAATGAAGAATTACAAAATACAATAGAAGAATTGCAGTCAGTAAATGAAGAATTGTACACAGTAAACGCTGATTATAACCTAAAAATATCTGAGCTAACACATGCAAATGATGATATTAACAATCTTCTTGAAATGACTAATATCAATGCAATATTTTTAGATGAGGAAATGAGAGTACGCCGATTTACTCCATCAGTAAAAAAGATTATTAATTTAATTGAAACAGATATCGGAAGAAGTTTGGCAGATATTTCCACAAATATGGAATATCCAAATTTTATAGATGATATTAGAAAAGTGTTAGATAAATCGTTACCAATTGAGCAATTAGTAAGTGGTTTAAAGAGTGAAACATATAGAATTACGATACGACCATACACAAATATTCAGAGCAAAACAAAGGGAGTTGTTGTGAATATTTTGGATATAGATGCAATTCAGCAATTGAGTTGTTAAATAAATTTTGACTATTTTTCTTGGGAAAGATAGTCTTCTTTTTTGAAGAAAATTAATCTAACTATATATAAGGAAGAATTCCAAACAAAAGTTATATTTTTGATTTAGAATTCATAAGTAAGAAATACGAATAAAAAAATTTTTTTAAAAGGTGATTAAACTGATTAAAAGTTGTCCAAACTATAATAAGTAGATGTAGAAAAAACGAATTTTTTGGAGACATTTTTAGGTAAAATATTACAAATAAGAAGTTGAATTTTGCCTTATAATAATAGGAAATGGGAGTCGAAAAATCAATTTAATTAATATAAAATACAAAAAAGATAAAAAATAGAAGAAAAAACCTTGTAATGTAAAAAAAAATCGGTTATAATCATCTATGTTGTGACATTGGGAACGTAGATTCAGGAGGTTGCTGGGAAACAGGTAGATTTCTGAGGAGTGAATGTCCAGTTCAAGAAACGGACGACAAGGTCACTGTATCATTTAAATAGAACTTATGAATTATTGTTATTTGACATAAATAGTAGCAATCTTAGTGTAAGCATCTGAAGGAATGGACAGTCACCGCATAGTCGTACGGAGATTATTAAAAGTACGAAAAGGAGGGGACTTTTTTTATGGCAAGTCAAAAAATACGTATTACGTTAAAAGCTTATGATCATAAATTAATCGATCAAACAGCTGAGCAATTAGTAGGAATTGCAAAGAAAACAGGTGCAAAAGTTAGTGGACCAATTCCACTTCCAACTAAAAAAGAAATTATCACAATTCTTCGTGCTGTTCATAAATACAAAGATTCTCGTGAGCAATTCGAGATGAGAACACACAAAAGACTTATTGATATTGATGCAACTCAAAAAACTGTAGATGCATTATTACGTTACGATTTACCAGCAGGTGTTGACATTAAGCTTGATGCTAAAGATGCAAAGTAATTAATTATAGATGGTAAAACCGTATTACGATGATTATCCGATGTGGTAATCCGCTGTAAATACTAGGAGGTGTAAGGAAGATGAAAAAAGCAATTATGGCTAAGAAAGTTGGTATGACTCAGATTTTTGATGAAAACGCTAACTTAATTCCAGTAACAGTTTTAGAAGCTGGACCATGTACTGTTGTTCAAAAGAAAACTATGGAAAATGATGGTTATGAAGCTATTCAAGTTGGATTTGTTGATGCAAAAGAAAAACAACTTATTAAACCAGAAAAAGGACATTTTTCAAAAGCTGGTGTAACACCAAAGAAACATATCCAAGAATTTAGATTAGAGGATATTTCAACTTATGAAGTAGGAAACGAAATCAAAGCTGACATTTTCAGTGCAGGAGAAAAAGTTGATGCTTCAGGAGTAACAAAAGGTAAAGGTTACACAAGTTCAATTAAAAAATATGGATATAGCAGAGGACCAATGGCTCACGGTTCTAAATACCATAGACACGCAGGTTCAATGGGTGCGGCAACAAATCCAGGACGTGTAATGAAAGGTAAAGGACTTCCATCACAAATGGGGTGCGATAACGTAACTATCCAAAACCTTGAAGTTGTAAGAGTAGATGCTGAGAAGAATTTAATTCTTATTAAAGGTTGTGTACCAGGGCCTAAAGGTGCATTAATCACGTTAAAAAACAGCGTTAAAGTTTGGAACTAATAGAAGAAAGGAGGAATAACAGCAATGGCAAACGTAGCAGTATTAAACATGAATGGACAAGAAGTAGGACAAATCGAATTAAGCGATGCTATTTTTGGAGTAGAAGTAAAAGGACACCTTATGCATTCAGCAGTAGTAGCACACCTTGCAAATAGAAGACAAGGAACTCAAAGTGCAAAAACACGTGCAGAAGTACGTGGGGGTGGAAGAAAACCATGGAGACAAAAGGGAACTGGTAGAGCAAGACAAGGTTCTATTCGTTCACCACAATGGACAGGTGGTGGAGTTGTTTTCGCACCAAAACCTAGAGATTATTCTATTAAATTAAATAGAAAAGAAAGACAAATGGCTCTTAAGTGTGCTTTAACAACAAAAGTAACTAACAAAAATATTATTGTATTAGATGAGTTAGTTTTACCAGAAATTAAAACTAAAGCTATGGTAAAGGTAGTAGATGCCTTAAACATAAAAAAAGCTTTAATTGTTACAGATGGTGATTCAAGCAGAAATATTATGTTATCATCAAACAATATTCAAGGAATTAAAACTTCAGCAGTTAATAACCTTAATACTTATGATGTATTAAAGTATGAAACTTTTGTAGTTACTAAAGAAGCATTAAGTAAAATTGAGGAGGTGTACGCATAATGGCGCAAATTAGATATTATGATGTTATTCAGAAACCAGTTATTACTGAAAAAAGTATGAATGACATGGCAGAAAAAAAATATACGTTCATAGTACACCCAACTGCAACTAAAAATCAAATTAAAGAAGCGGTAGAAAAAATGTTTGAAGGTGTTGAAGTTGATAAAGTAAACACTATGAACTATGATGGTAAGATTAAACGTCGTGGTAAAACACAGGGTAGAACTAGTAAATACAAAAAAGCAATCGTAAAACTTACTGAAGAAAGTAAAGAGATTGACTTTTTCCAAGGAATGTAGTTAAATAAGAAAATATGAAACACACGGTTGTGTGTAATGTGTAATAATTGAAAGGAGTGAAACAGCGATGGGTATCAAAAAATTTAAACCTTATACCCCTTCTAGAAGACATATGACTTCTTCAACTTTTGAAGAAATCACAAAAACTACTCCTGAAAAATCTTTAGTAGTAACTTTAAAGAAAAGTTCAGGAAGAAATAATCAAGGGAAAATCACTGTACGTCACCGTGGAGGCGGAGCTACAATTAAATATAGAATTATCGACTTTAAACGTAATAAAGACGGTGTTCCAGCAAATGTTGCAGCTATCGAGTATGACCCAAACAGAACAGCAAACATTGCATTACTTCACTATGTAGATGGTGAGAAGCGTTATATTTTAGCACCAGAAGGTCTAAAAGTAGGGCAAAAAGTAATGAGTGGAGAAACTGCTGAAATTAGAGTAGGAAATGCTCTTAAAATGAAAGATATGCCAGTTGGTTCTACAATTCATAATATCGAAATGAAACCTGGAAAAGGTGGTCAATTAGTTCGTGCGGCAGGATTATCAGCACAACTTATGGCTAAAGAAGGAAAGTATGCAACAGTTAAACTTCCATCAGGTGAAATGAGATTATTACCAGTGGATTGTAAAGCTACTATTGGACAAGTTGGAAACTCTGACCACGCTAATATCACAATTGGTAAAGCAGGTCGTAAACGTCATATGGGTATCCGTCCAACAGTTCGTGGTTCTGTAATGAACCCTAACGATCACCCTCATGGTGGTGGGGAAGGTAGAAGTCCAATTGGTCGTCCTGAACCTTGTACTCCTTGGGGTAAACCAGCTCTTGGATACAAAACTAGAAAGAAAAATAAGCATTCTAATAAATATATTGTAAGACCACGTAACAAGAAGTAATTAATTAGGCTGAAAGGAGGTACACTGAATGGCTCGTTCGGTAAAAAAAGGACCATTTGCAGATGCACACTTGCTTAAAAAAATTGATGCAATGAATGCTGCAGATGAAAAGAAAGTAATTAAAAGTTGGTCACGTCGTTCAACGATTTTCCCATCAATGGTAGGGCATACAATTGCACTACACAATGGACAAAAGCACGTTCCAGTATTTATTACTGAGGATATGGTAGGTCATAAGTTAGGTGAGTTTGCTTTAACTAGAAACTATCGTGGACATGGTAAAGATGCAGAGAAAAAATCTAAAGTTAAGAGATAATTAGTTATTTACGAAAGGAGGTCTTAGCATGGCAAAAGGACATAGATCCCAAATTAAGAGAGAGAGAAATGCTCAAAAAGATCCAAGACCAAGTGCAAAAGTAACATATGCACGTGTTTCGACTACTAAAGCGAAAATTGTTCTTGATCAGATTAAGGGTAAAGACGTTAGAACTGCTCTTGGTATTTTAAATTATACACCAAGATATGCAGCTGATGTTATTGAGAAAGTTCTAAAATCTGCAATTGCAAATGCAGAACATAATAATGGAATGGATACTGAAAAGTTATATGTACAAGAAGCTTTTGCAACTCAAGGTCCAACATTAAAAAGAATTCGTCCACGTGCACAGGGGCGTGCGTTTAGAATTAACAAACAAACTAGTCACATTACTGTGATATTAAATGAAAGATAAGGAGGTCAGCAATGGGTCAAAAGGTAAACCCTCATGGGTTAAGAGTAGGAGTTATTAAAGACTGGGATGCTAAATGGTATGCAGACAAGAAAAATTTCGCTGATTATCTAGTAGAAGACCAAGCTATTAGAAAGTTTATCAAGAAAAAACTTTATAGTGCAGGAATTGATAGAATTGAAATTGAAAGAACTGCAGAACGTGTAAAAGTTCATGTATCAACAGCTAAACCAGGTATTGTAATTGGTAAAGGTGGAGCATCTATCGAAGCACTTCGTCATGAAGTTCAAGCTTTAACTGCTTCAAAAGTTTCAATTAATATCGTAGAAATCAAAAGACCAGAAGGAAATGCACAATTATCGGCAGAAAATGTAGCATTACAATTAGAAAACCGTGTGGCATTCCGTCGTGCAATGAAACAAGCTATGCAAAAAGCTATGAAAGCTGGAGCAAAAGGTATTAAAGTTTCATGTTCAGGAAGACTAGGTGGAGCTGAGATGGCAAGAACTGAGGCTTATTCAGAAGGTACTATTCCACTACAAACACTAAGAGCGGATATTGAGTATGGATTTGCAGAAGCAGATACTACTTATGGAAAAGTTGGTGTTAAAGTATGGATTTACAAAGGAGAAGTACTTCCACAAAAAACTAAAAAGGAAGGGAGTGACAACTAATGTTAATGCCAAAAAGAGTAAAACGACGCAGACAATTCCGTGGTCGTATGAAAGGTAAAGCTACAAGAGGAAATAAAATCACTTATGGTGAGTATGGAATTGTAGCATTAGAACCAGGTTGGATTACATCAAATCAAATTGAATCAGCACGTATCGCTATGACACGTTATATCAAACGTGGTGGTAAAGTTTGGATCAAAATTTTCCCAGATAAACCAGTTACTGCAAAACCAGCAGAAACACGAATGGGTTCTGGTAAAGGGTCTCCAGAATATTGGGTTGCTGTAGTTAAACCAGGAAGAGTTATGTTTGAATTATCTGGAGTAGCAGAAGAAGTAGCAAGAGAGGCGTTAAGACTAGCTGTTCACAAGTTACCTGTGAAATGTAAAGTAATCTCTCGTGCAGAACAAGAAATGGCGGGTGATAGCAGTGAAAACTAAAGTATTTGTAACAGAATTAAGAGATAAAAGTACGCAAGACCTTCAAGTTGAATTGGTAAATGCAAAAAAAGAACTCTTTAACTTAAGATTTCAAAATGCTACCAACCAATTAGATAATACGGCAAGAATTAAAGATGTAAGAAAAAATATTGCACGTATTCAAACAATTATTACACAAAAGCAAGCAGTGTAATAGAGAGGAGGAACAGACGTGGCAGAACAACAACAAAGAAATCTGCGTAAAACTTTAATAGGAATTGTAACTAGTGATAAAATGGACAAAACTATTACAGTAGCAGTAGTAAATAGTGTAAAACACCCTCTTTATGGTAAAATCATGAAAAGAACTTATAAGCTTCATGCTCATGATGAAAATAACGAGTGTCAAGTTGGTGACCGTGTAAAAGTAATGGAAACTAGACCATTATCTAAATTAAAGCGTTTCAGACTTGTAGAAATAGTTGAAAAAGCTAAGTAATTAATTAATCTTGAAAGGAGGGAACTTCTCATGATTCAACAAGAAAGTAGATTAAGAGTAGCTGATAACACTGGGGCTAAAGAAATTTTATGTATCCGTGTTTTAGGTGGCTCAACAAGAAGATACGCTGGTGTAGGTGATGTAATCGTTGCAACGGTTAAACAAGCAACACCAGGAGGCGTTGTAAAAAAAGGTGAAGTAGTAAAAGCAGTAGTTGTACGTACTAAAAAAGAAATAAGAAGAGCTGATGGGTCTTATATTAGATTTGATGAAAACGCAGCAGTTATTATCAAAGAAGATAAAAACCCAAGAGGAACTCGTATATTTGGACCTGTAGCAAGAGAATTAAGAGAGAAAAGATACACAAAAATCTTATCACTTGCACCAGAAGTTCTATAAGGAGGTGTGAACATGAAAACTAAGTTAAAAAAAGGCGATAACGTAATCGTAATGACTGGTAAATGTAAAGGTGAACAAGGTAAAGTTACTTTTATTGACCGTAAAAAAGGACGTGTACTTGTTGATGGAATTAACATGATTACTAAACACCAAAAACCAAATGCAATGGGGCAAGGTGGGTTAATCGAAAAAGAAGCGCCTCTACACATTTCAAATGTAATGTATTCACACGAAGGTAAACCAGTACGTTTAGGTGTTGATATACAAGATGGGCAAAAAGTGCGTGTAGCTATCGTTAATGGTGAGCGTAAAGCAATAAAATAATTTGCGAAAGGAGGAAATTAAACTGTGAGTAGATTAAAAGAAACATATGTAAATCAAATTAGTGATACAATGATGGAGAAATTTGGATATAAAAATAAATTACAAGTTCCTAAAATTGATAAGATTGTAATTAACATGGGTGTTGGTGAAGCTAAAGATAATGTTAAGGTATTGGAGCATGCTACAAGAGATATGGAGATTATTTCTGGGCAAAAACCAGTTATTACTAGAGCTAAAAAATCTATAGCTGCATTCAAATTACGTGAAGGAATGCCTATCGGGTGTAAAGTTACACTTCGTGGGGAAAAAATGTACGAATTTCTTGATCGTTTAGTAAACGTTGCTTTACCACGTGTACGTGACTTTAGAGGAGTTAGTTCAACGTCATTTGATGGTCGTGGAAACTATGCACTAGGTATTAAAGAGCAACTTATTTTTCCTGAAATCGAATATGATAAAATCGATAAAGTTAGGGGTATGGATATCATTATTGTAACTACAGCTGAAACTGATGAAGAATCACGTGAGCTTTTAGTTCAATTTGGTATGCCTTTCCAAAAATAAGGAGGGTTATAATGGCAAAAAAATCTATGAAAGTTAAGCAACAAAGACCTGCTAAATTTTCAACTCAAGCATATACAAGATGTCGCCTTTGTGGACGTCCACATGCTTACATTAGAAAATTTGGCGTTTGTCGTGTTTGCTTTAGAGAACTAGCATATAAAGGACAAATTCCAGGAGTTAAAAAAGCAAGCTGGTAATCCCAGAAAGGAGGTAATGAAATGACAATGAGTGATCCAATTGCAGATATGCTGACTAGAATCAGAAATGCAAATTCTGCAAAACATGATGTAGTAGAGATACCTTCATCAAAAATGAAAAAAGCAATTTCACAAATTCTTTTAGACGAAGGTTATATTAAAGGATATGAAATCGTTCAAGACGGAATTAAAGAAAATATCCGTATGACGTTAAAATATGGTAAAAATAAAAACGAGAAAGTTATCTCGGGTATTAAGAAAATTTCTAAGCCAGGGTTACGTGTATATGCTGATACAGATAACTTACCTAAAGTATTAGGAGGTCTTGGAACAGCAATTATTTCTACAAATAAAGGTGTTATCACTGATAAAGTTGCAAGAAAAGAAAACGTAGGTGGAGAAGTTATTGCGTTTATTTGGTAATAGCTAAAAAAGTTTAAGGAGGTGCGACCATGTCACGTATTGGTAGACTACCAATCGACGTTCCGGCAGGAGCTACTATTACTTTAGAAGATAATAATCAAGTAATAGTTAAGGGCCCAAAAGGAACATTAACAAAAACATTTGACAATGCAATGACAATTAGCATTGAAGGAAATCAAGTGTCAGTAACAAGACCAAATGATTTAAAAAGAAATAGATCACTTCATGGATTAACAAGAACACTTATTGCGAATATGTTAACAGGTGTTACAACTGGCTATACGAAAGAGCTAGAAATTAATGGAGTTGGATATAGAGCACAAAAACAAGGTAATAAATTAATTCTTTCATTAGGTTATTCACACCCTGTTGAGATGGAAGATCCAGAAGGTATCAAAACAACTGTAGAAGGTAATAAAATTGTTGTTGCTGGTATCAGTAAAGAAGATGTGGGTCAATTTGCAGCTGAAATTCGTTTCAAACGTCCACCAGAGCCTTATAAAGGTAAAGGTATTAAATACGTTGATGAAGTTATCAGACGTAAAGAAGGTAAAACAGGTAAAAAATAATCAGTAAAGGAGTGAATTAAATGATACGCAAAGAATCACGTACTAGTATCCGTGTTAAGAAACATAAGAAAATTCGTAATAAAATCCACGGAACAGCAGAGAAGCCAAGACTATCTGTATTTAGAAGTGAAAAACATATCTATGCTCAGGTTATAGATGATGTTCAAGGTGTAACTTTAGCGTCAGCATCTTCAATGGCGAAAGATTTTGCACAAGAAACTGGTTCAAATATTGAAGCAGCTAAACTTGTTGGTAAAGCAGTAGCAGAAGCAGCAGTAGCTAAAGGGATTAAAGAAGTAGTATTTGACCGTGGTGGATTTGTTTACCATGGTAGAGTAGCAGCATTAGCTGATGCAGCTCGTGAAGCTGGATTACAATTCTAATAAAGGAGGGACCGTCGGTGTCAAGAAGACAGTTAATCGATTATAAATCTTTAGATTTAAACGAAAAAGTTGTTACAATTAAACGTGTAACCAAAGTAGTTAAAGGTGGTCGTACATTCCGATTCTCTGCTTTAGTAGTAGTTGGAGATGGAAATGGTCACGTAGGTGTTGGATTAGGTAAAGCAATGGAAATTCCAGATGCAATTAAAAAAGGAATTGAAGATGCTAAGAAAAATTTAATCTATGTTGAAAGAAACGAAGCAGATAGTATTTACCACCCATTTGTTGGTGATTTTGGAGGAGCTAGTGTTCTTCTAAAACCAGCTAAAGAGGGGACAGGAGTTATTGCAGGAGGTCCAGCTCGTGCTGTACTTGAGCTTGCAGGTATCCGTAATATCAGAACTAAATCATTAGGTTCTAATAATAAAAAGAATGTTGTTCACGCTACTATTGAAGGGCTTGCAGCATTAAAAACGCCAACGGAAGTGGCAAAACTTCGTGGAAAATCTGTAGAAGAGATTCTTGGTTAGGAGGAAGTTTAGATGGCGAAAATTAAAGTTACTTTAGTAAAATCTACTATAGGTGCAATTCCAAAGCATAGAAAAACAGTTGAAGCGTTAGGACTAAGAAAAATTAATAGTACAAACATTCATGAAGATAATGCTGCAATTAGAGGAATGGTACAACAAGTTAGACATTTAGTAAAAGTAGAAGAAGTTACTGCTTAATAAAAAAATAATAGACTAGGAGGAGGTGCCGATATGAATTTAAGTCAATTAAAACCAGCAGAAGGTTCAAAACGTAAAGCTTTCCGTGTAGGTAGAGGTCATGGTTCTGGAAATGGAAAATTTGCAGGTAGAGGACGTGATGGACAAAATTCAAGAAGTGGTGGTGGAGTTAGACCAGGTTTTGAAGGGGGTCAAATGCCTCTTTATAGAAGAATTCCAAAACGTGGATTTACTAACAGAAACAGCCTAGATATAGTAGGGATTAATGTGGACTTACTAAATCGTTTTGAAGATGGAGCTGATGTTACTGTTGATACTATAATTGAAGCTGGTATCGTTAAAAATCCAAGAGATGGAGTTAAAATTCTTGGAAAAGGCGAATTAACTAAAAAGTTAAACGTAAAAGCAAATGCATTTAGTGCAGGAGCGATACAAAAAATTGAAGCTATGGGTGGAAAAGCAGAGGTGATGTAGGTGTTTAAAACTCTTAGAAACGCATGGAGTATGCCAGAGTTACGTAGTAAGTTGATTTATACTTTCTGGATGATGGCTTTCATAAGAATTGGAGCACACATACCAGCACCTGGGATTAACCCAGATGCTATTTCACAAATGATGAGTTCTGGAAGTAATAGTTTATTAGATTTAATGAATGTTATGACTGGGGGGGCCTTTAGTACAATGGCAATCTTTGCTTTTGGGGTAGGGCCTTATATCACCTCATCAATCATTATTCAACTTCTTACTATAGCAATAACAAGGCTTGAAGAACTTTCAAAAGAGGGTGAGGATGGTAAGAAGCGAATTAGTAAATATACCAGATATTTAACATTAGCAATTGCTTTACTGCAAGGTGGGGCAACTACATTGATGTTATATAATGCAGAGATATTAATTGAACAATCATCTGGCGTATTTGCATTAACATTAATCTCATTTGTTTCAGGATCAATGTTAGTTATGTGGATTGGAGAACAAATTACAGAAAAAGGTGTAGGAAATGGAACATCTCTTATCATCTTTATAAATATTGTTGCTTCATTACCACAAACAATGATGGGGATATTGGCTTATGGAGATTATTTAAAAGCAGGATTATTAATATTAGCGCTTATTGTAATGATAGGATTTGCAGTATTGATGTCATTAGGCGAAAGAAGAATTGCAGTACAATATGCAAAAAGAATGTCAGGTCGTAAGGTATATGGAGGGCAAACTCAGCATATACCAATAAAGGTTAATTTAGCTGGAGTACTACCTGTTATCTTTTCGATGTCACTTATTCAGTTTCCGGAGATTGTTACAAGCTTATTTGTAAGAAATCCTAGTGAAGGGTGGCTAACTGTAATTGAAAATTTGAGATGGACTACGCCAATTGGTGGAACTATTTATTTAGTACTAATATTTGCGTTTGCCTTTTTCTATTCGACTATTGCATTTAATCCAATGGATATAGCAGCAAACATGAAGAAAAGTGGAGGATTTATACCTGGAATTAGACCTGGAAAACCAACATCAGATTATTTAGCAAAAATAGCAACACATATCACATTAACTGGAGCTATCTTTTTAGCTATATTAGCTATAACTCCATTACTTTTTACTGCTATCTTTGATATGCAAGTGGCGTTTGCAGGAACATCACTCCTAATCGTAGTTGGTGTAGCATTAGAAACTGTAAAGCAATTAGAATCACAAATGTTAATGCGTCAATATAAAGGATTTCTATAAAAGGGGAACCATAAATTATGAGATTAATTTTATTAGGCGCACCAGGCGCAGGAAAAGGTACTCAGGCAGAAATGCTTATGAATGCTTATAATATTCCAACTATTTCGACAGGTAATATTTTTAGAGAACATATTGCTAATAAAACAGACTTAGGTCAAAAAGCAAAGGGTTATATGGATCAGGGGCAACTTGTTCCAGATGAACTAGTAATTGAACTTGTAAAAGACCGAGTTAAAAAAGATGATTGTAAAAATGGAATGATTTTTGATGGATTTCCAAGAACAATTCCACAAGCAAAGGCTTTAGATATTATGTTAGATGAGTTAGGTATGCCGATTGAACATGTTGTAAATGTAGATGTGCAAGATGAAATTATTGTTGAGCGTATCTCAGGAAGAAGAACGTGTTTAGCGTGTGGAGAAACTTATCATAAGATATATAAAGTTGAGTTAAAAGATGGTTTATGCAACAAATGTAATACAGAATTAACACACAGAGATGATGATAAATTAGAGACAGTAAAGAAACGACTAGAAGTTTATCACTCACAAACAAAACCTTTAATTAACTATTATCAAGAACAAGATAAATTAATTAATATTGATGGATTAGGTAAAGTTGATGAGGTTTATGCAAAGATTACAAAAGCTTTAGAGGTCAATTAATATGGCGATTTCTATTAAGACAGAACATGAAATTCAGCTAATGCAAGAGTCAGCCAATATTTTAATTGAAGCTCATGATGTTATAGCAGAGTATATTAAAATTGGGAAAACTACCAAGGAAATTGATGCTGTAGCAGAAAAGTTTATTCGCTCAAAAAATGCAACTCCATCTTTTAAAGGGTTATATGGATTTCCTGCTGCAACTTGTATTTCTATCAACGAGGAAGTTGTTCATGGAATTCCATCAAATCGCCAAATAAAAGATGGGGATTTAGTAAGTGTGGACTTAGGGGTATATTTTCAAGGATTTCATTCAGATGCAGCTAGAACTCATGCCGTTGGAAATGTATCACCTGAAAGCATAAAATTAATGCAAGTTACAGAGCAATGTTTTTTTGAAGGAATAAAATATGCAAAAGCTGGCAATCATCTAGGTCAGGTGTCTAAGGCAATTCAAGATTATGCTGAAGACCATGGTTATGGGGTTGTCAGAGACTTATGTGGGCATGGTATCGGAAGAGCAGTGCATGAGGACCCACAAGTACCAAACTACAAGCCTCCCGGAAGAGGTATTAAGTTAAAAGCAGGAATGGCACTTGCAATTGAACCTATGATTAATATGGGGACATGGCAAGTTCGTACACTGAGTGATAATTGGACTATTATAACTAGAGATGGTCTACCGTCTGCACACTATGAAAATACTATTATAGTTACAGATGGAGACCCACTTATTTTAACTCTTAGAGCAGATACTAAAGAGGTGAAAAATGGTTGATAGTTATTCATTTGGGCAAATTATATTTTCTAAAGCTGGCAAAGATAAAGGGAAACCTTTTGTAATTGTGGGCATAGAAGATGAGTTTGTTTATATAGCTGATGGAAAACTGCGAACAATAGATAAACCAAAGCTTAAAAAGATGAAGCATATTCAGCCCACAAAAGTAATTGCACAAAATCTAACTCACAAGTTAACTCAAGGTGATAAGATTACAAATAGTGATCTCAAAGAAGCCCTAGAAAATTATTTAAATGGAAACTTAATAGAAGGAGGTTTGTAATTTGGCAAAGAATGATGTAATTGAGGTAGAAGGAACAGTATTAGAGAAGTTACCTAATGCAATGTTTAAGGTAGAGATTGAAGGTGGCCATGTTGTTTTAGGTCATATTTCAGGAAAACTTCGTATGAACTTTATCCGTGTTTTACCAGGGGATAAAGTAACTGTTGAACTTTCTCCTTATGATTTAACAAAAGGACGTATTATTTGGCGTTCTAAATAGTAGTGTAACTGAGAAAGGAGAACCAGAAAATGAAAGTACGCCCATCAGTAAAAAAGATTTGTGAAAAATGCAAAATTA
This sequence comes from Epulopiscium sp. Nele67-Bin005, assembly GCA_002007365.1. Classification (GTDB taxonomy): domain Bacteria; phylum Bacillota; class Clostridia; order Lachnospirales; family Cellulosilyticaceae; genus Epulopiscium_D. The sequence goes on from LNZR01000029.1 coordinate 21,362, forward strand.
TTAAGAGAAAAGGCCGTGTTTGCGTTATCTGTGAGCATCCAAAGCACAAACAAAAGCAAGGTTAATTACAATTTAACATAACATCTATAATTATATAGTTGTTTATAGATTAATATTTACAGGAGGTGCAAAGATAAATGGCACGTATTGCAGGTGTAGACTTACCAAAAAATAAACGTGTTGAAATCGGACTTACGTATATCTATGGTATTGGACGTCCAAGCTCACGTAGAATTTTAGAAGCAGTTGGAATTGATTTTGATATAAGAGTTAAAGATTTAACTGATGATCAAGTAGAACAAATCCGTGCAGAGATTGACAAAACTCAACTTGTAGAGGGGGATCTTCGTCGTGAGGTTGCTCTTAACATTAAAAGACTTGTTGAAATTAGTTCATACAGAGGTATCCGTCATAGACGTGGATTACCAGTAAGAGGACAAAAGACTAAAACGAATGCTCGTACACGTAAAGGTCCTAAGAAAACAGTAGCTAACAAGAAAAAATAATAAATAAAGGAGGTTAAATTTCATGGCAGCAAAAAAAGGTGCTAAAAAGTCGACTACTCGTAGAAGACGTGATAAAAAGAATGTAGAACGTGGTATGGCACATATTCAATCTACATTTAATAATACAATGGTAACATTAACTGATGCAAATGGAAATGCTCTTTCTTGGGCAAGTGCAGGTGGACTTGGATTTAGAGGTTCAAGAAAATCTACACCATATGCAGCACAAATGGCAGCTGAAACTGCAGCTGCAGCAGCAATGGAGTATGGATTAAAGACAGTAGAAGTTATGGTAAAAGGGCCTGGTTCAGGTCGTGAGGCAGCAATCCGTGCATTACAAGCAGCAGGGTTAGAAGTGACATTAATTAAAGATGTAACTCCAGTACCACACAATGGTTGTCGCCCACCAAAACGTAGAAGAGTGTAATTTATTTAGATTGTTGAGGCGACATTGAAAACTTAAGGGGAATTGTTAAAGCTATACCTAAGAGAGATCAGATATCGGCATTGACATTCAAGAAACACTTCTCGTAGAGCTTTACTTTAAGTAATAGTTCGTCACCCTCAAAGGAAATACTTTTAAAAAATTAAGGAGGGTTTTATCGGGTGTTGGAATTTGAAAAACCACAAATTGAAATTAAAAGCTTATCAGAAGATGGTAAGTATGGCTGTTTTGTAGTAGAACCCCTTGAAAGAGGATATGGAATGACATTAGGTAATGGACTTCGTAGAATTCTATTATCATCATTACCTGGTTCAGCTATTAGTAATGTAAAATTTGAGGGTGTACTTCATGAATTTAGTACAATTCCTCAAGTTAAAGAAGATGTATTAGAAATTATATTAAATTTAAAAGGGCTTGCAATTAAAGACAACAGTGGAAATTTAGAGCCTAAAATAGTAATCATTGAAGCAACAGGGGAAGGTAGTGTAACTGCAGGAGATATAAAGTTACCACCAGAACTTGAAGTTTTAAATCCAGATATGCATATTGCAACGCTTAATGGTGAGGCAAATGGTCGCCTTTATGCTGAGCTTACAATTACTGGTGGACGTGGTTATGTAGGTACTAATAAACTTAAAAAATCGGATTTACCTATTGGGGTTATTCCAGTAGATGCAAGTTATACGCCTGTTGAACGTGTAAATTTCAAAGTGGAAGATACTCGTGTAGGGCAACAAACTGATTATGATAAATTAACGCTAGAAGTTTGGACTAAAGGCACTTTAAAACCTGATGAAGCTGTAAGTTTAGCTGCAAAAGTATTGAGTGAACATTTAAATTTATTTATAGATTTATCTGAAAACGCTCGTAATGCTGAAATCATGGTTACTAAAGAAGATGATTCTAAGGAAAAGACTCTTGAGATGACTATCGAGGAGTTAGACCTTTCAGTTCGTTCATTCAACTGTTTAAAACGTGCAGGTATCAACACTGTTGAAGACCTTACAAATAAAACAGAAGAAGAGATGATGAAAGTACGTAATTTAGGAAGAAAATCACTAGAAGAAGTATTCCACAAATTACATGAACTTGGATTTGCACTAAGACCAAGCGAAGACTAGTGGTAAATAAAAAGGAGGTTAAGTCATGGCACAAAGAAAACTTGGACGTAATGCATCTCAACGTAAAGCATTACTACGTAATCAAGTAACAAATCTCTTATACCATGGAAGAATTAAAACGACAACAGCTAAGGCAAAAGAAATTCGTAAAATGACAGAAGGACTTATTGCAATGGCAGTTCGTGAGCAAAATAATTATGAAGAAGTAACAGTTACTGCTAAAGTACCTAAAAAAGATGCTGATGGAAGACGTGTAAAAGAAGTAGTAGATGGTAAAAAAGTTGTGATTTTTGAAGAAGTTCAAAAAACTATCAAAAAAGACAACCCATCTCGTTTACATGCAAGAAGACAAATGTTAAAGGTGTTATACCCTGTAACAGAAGTTAATCCAAAGAAACGCAGACAAGCAGTAAAAGTTGATTTAGTAGATAAAATCTTCACTGATATTGCACCAAAATATTCAGACCGTAACGGTGGATACACAAGAATTACAAAAGTTGGTCCACGTAAAGGTGACGGAGCAGAAGAAGCTATTATTGAACTAGTTTAATAATTAGGGATTAAGAACAAAATCTTAGTCCCTTTTTTGTACGCAATTTTTGGAAAACCCTTTAAATTTTTGTTTAGGTTAAATAAAATAGAGGTATAATTATAGTAAGAGATAATTTTTTTTGAATTATTAAGTTCTATATCAAAAATGAGGTGGGAAAAATTGAAAATGGTTGAAGCATTAAATTTAATTTATGAGTATCAAACAGCAGATGAAGATGGTGAGATTGAAAGCGTAGTAAGGGCGTTGGACGGATTAACAGTTTCCGTAGAAGAAGGAGAATTTTTAGTAGTACTTGGTCACAATGGTTCTGGAAAATCGACATTTGCAAAACATATAAATGGAATTTTGACTCCAAAGGAAGGTACACTTATAGTTGATAGTGTAAATTTAGACAATGAGGAAAATATTTGGAAAGTTCGCCAACATGTAGGAATGGTTTTTCAAAATCCAGATAACCAAATTGTTGCTACTATTGTAGAGGAAGATGTGGCGTTTGGTCCAGAAAATTTAGGGGTAGACCCTGTGGAAATTAGAAAAAGAGTAGATAATGCTCTAAATTTAGTGGAGATGAGCGAATACAAAAAGCAATCTCCAAACCAACTATCTGGAGGTCAAAAGCAACGTATTGCAATTGCAGGAATTATTGCTATGCAACCAAAGTGTATAATTTTTGATGAAGCAACAGCAATGCTTGATCCTATCGGAAGAAAACAAGTTATGGATACTATGTATAAACTTAATAAAGAGCATAATATTACAATAATCCATATCACGCATTATATGGAAGAAGCCATTTTGGCAGACCGAATTATTGTAGTTGATAAAGGCAAAATTTACTTAGAAGGCACACCAAAACAGGTTTTTGCTAACGTAGATGAGATTAAAAAAATCGGTTTAGATGTACCTGATGCGACTTATCTTGTATATTTGTTAAATAAAGAAGGTTTAAATTTAGATAATAGTTTATTAAGTGCAGAGGAGGTTGTAAACGCCTTATGTCAATTGAAGTAAAAAATTTAACTCACATATATAATATGAATACATCTTTTGAAAAAATAGCCCTAGAAAAAGTTTCTGTTTCTATCAAAAAGAAAGAGTTTGTTGGAATAATTGGGCATACTGGGTCTGGGAAAAGCACATTTATTAATATGTTAAATGGATTAATAGAACCTTCTCATGGGCAAATTTTAGTTAATGGTATAGATATTCATGGAGAGAATGTTAATAAAAAGGAAATTCGCCAAAAAGTTGGACTTGTGTTTCAATATCCTGAATATCAATTATTTGAGATTTCTGTGTTTAAAGATGTATGTTATGGACCTTCAAATTTGGGACTTTCGCAACAAGAAATTGAAAAACGTGCTACTGACGCTCTTAATGCTGTTGGGTTAAAACAAGAATTGTGGGAAAAATCTCCATTTGAATTATCGGGAGGGCAAAAAAGACGTGTGGCAATTGCAGGAGTTTTGGCGATGCAACCAGAAATTTTAATTTTGGACGAACCAACGGCAGGGCTTGATCCAAAAGGAAGAGATGAACTTTTTTCTCAACTTAGACATATGCATAAGGAGTTAGGGTTGACAATAATTTTGGTATCTCATAGCATGGAAGATGTTGCTAGAAATGTTGAACATCTTATCGTTTTGCATGGGGGTAGGTTGGTGTATGATGCTACACCACGAGAAATTTATAAAAACGTAGAACACCTTGAAAAAATAGGGCTTGCACCTCCTCAAATCAAATATATAATTAGAGATTTGAATAAGAGAGGCTTTAATTTAGATGAAAATATTCTTACGGTTGAAGAGGCGGCAACTCATATTTTGAAGGCGATAAGGGAGGGTCAATAATTTATGCTAAGAGACATAACAATAGGTCAATATTACCCTGTAGACTCAAAAATTCATAGGCTTGACCCTCGTACAAAAATTCTTTTAACGATGATATATATTTTTGGATTATTTATGTTGGATACTTTTTGGGGATATGGGGCAGTAATTTTGTATCTATTGATGGTAATTAATGAAAGTAAAGTTCCACTTAGATTTATGCTTAAAGGTTTAAGAGGGATAGTGTTCATATTGTTTTTTACTGCGGCATTAAATATTTTTTTTACTGGGGGAGAAATAATTTTAGCACAATTTTGGATAATAACTATCACACTAGAAGGTGTAATTTTGGCGATAGAAGTAGGGCTAAGACTCATTTTGTTGATAATTGGATCGTCGATTTTAACTTTGACAACTTCACCAATTAGATTGACAGATGGGATTGAAAGTTTATTAAATCCGTTCAAAAAGATAGGTGTTCCAGCACATGAAATTGCTATGATGATGAGCATTGCACTTAGATTTATACCTATTTTATTAGAAGAAACTGATAAAATTATGAAAGCTCAAATGGCTAGGGGGGCTGATTTTGAAAGTGGAAATGTAGTTCAGCGTGCAAAAGCAATGGTTCCAATTATGGTTCCTCTTTTTATATCAGCTTTTAGACGGGCAGAAGATTTGGCAATGGCCATGGAGGCACGTTGTTATCGTGGAGGAGAAGGCAGGACTCGAATGAATGCCTTAAAATATCAAGCTTCAGATAAGATTGCATTTATAATTGGAATAATTTTTATTGGAATATGTATAATTTTATAAGTAAAATGGTTATCATCTATAAGGTGATAACCATTTTTGTGTTTGGATAGTTTAAATTAAAAAACTATACTTAATAAAATGGGGATTGTTATCATGCATAAAAGGTTACTCAAAAATACTGTACTTGCGGCAAAATCTGTATCCCCATCATATTGTTCATTTAAAATGAGGGTTAAAGTGGCACATGGCATAGCCGTAATTAAAAATATAATTTCTATAAGTAAAATATCAATTGGTAGGTGTGATAAAATTACGTAAGTTATAGTTGGTAAAATAAGTAATCGGAAAATATTTATAATATATGCATTTTTTGATAGTATAGTATTTTTTATGGGGAGTCTTGCGAGTGTTCCACCTAAAATAAACATAGAAAGTGGAGTTGACATATCTCCAAAAGTAGTTAAAGCTTCAGATAGTGTTGGTGGAAGTGATGTTTCCGTTACAAAAAATATAAGCCCAATTAGGACAGCGATATTTACAGGATTAAGCAATATTTCTTTAGGGTTAATTTTTTCATCAGGTTCACGCTCCTTAATCATATAAATTCCGATAGTGAATGAATAAATATTAAAGATGATATTTGTGATAGAGCCATAAAATAATCCTTCAGTTCCAAAAAGTGCTAATAAAATTGGAAATCCCATAAAGGCAGCATTTGGAAAAGTTGTAGCATAAAGCCATACCCCTTTTTGCTTGGGTGGAACTTTAAAAATCTTGACTAATAATAGCCCAAATAGATGTGAGCCAATAAAAATTATTAATTGTAAAGCCATAATAGTGATGATATTTACTATCATAGAGCTATCAAATGGTTGAATAATTGAGGTGAAGATTTTGAGTGGGAATACAATATTTAATAAGAAATGGCTTAATGGACTTAAAAAAGATTGTTCTACTAGTTTAAATTTGGCACTTACATACCCTAAAATTAATAGTGTAAATAGGGTGGATAAGCTTGAAAATACAACAGAAATTGACATAAGTTCCTCCTAAAATAGAAAATAATAATTCATTATAGCACATAATTTTACTCTTATAAAAATTTATTATATGCATGATTTGGAATAACGCTATAATTTATCAAATTTTAACAAATTTTTTTAGTGTCATATTGATAAATTATTTAATTCATAGTATACTCAAATTAGTTATTAAGTCGCAAAATTGCTAATGTAATTTGTGTGATTATTTGCAAAAGAAGGTGATTAAAATTTTTACAAAGCAAGAAATTGTACATTTAGATGACTACTTTAATAAGATGAGCGAAAGAGCTAATCAAGGAATTTATTTTTATAGAATAAATAATTATAACACAGAAATTAATCAATTTATAGAGAAATATTATGATAATGCAAGAAAAATGGGCGTTATTTTAGAGGGGAAAATTCCTAATCCAAATGATCAAAATATTGATTTTTATACCGAAAAGATGGGCCCTAATTTTTATTTAGATAATAATTTTATTGATACAAGTTTACGGCAGTGGTTGCCAAGGCTTAGTTTGACTCAGCGTTGCAGTGTTGCCAATAGTATGTATAAAACTTTGGAGAGATTACAAAAATCGGGAAAAAGTTTGGATATGTTAAAAAACACTTATATTAAATTTATGTGCTGGTTGTATTATAAATTTGAACGCATAATTACACAGTTGGGACAAGATGATGTCCCAAAGATTTTATATGAGGGTGAAATAAGTCAGTATGAATTATTATTGTTAAATATTTTGGCAGGGGCTGGTTGTGATGTTGTGTTGCTTCAATATAAAGGGGACACAGCTTATCAAAGAATAGATAGGGATTTAATTTATTCTATTGGTTTAAAAGTAGATAATGCTCAACCGTTTCCAAGTGATTTTAGTCTAAAAAAAATTCGTGAAAATGCACAAGATGCTTTTAAATTAGAACGACTTTATGGGACAAAACCACAAATTTCTGGCTGTATAAATCAGTGGATAACTACACAAAATCGTGGATTAACTGATTTTATAACTCCATATGCTGAGAGGGGTAGCCAAGCTAATTTATTTTATAATATAATCTATAAAATTAGAGGGGTTGAGGATAGGATAACTTACCTTAATGAATTATATCAATTTTATTTGGAGGTGAGAAAAAGTCAGAAAAAACTCCTTATTATAGAAGGTGGAATTGAAACTCCTGACCCAGATGAAATTAATAATATTCAGCGTCAAAATTATGGAAATATTGAACAGTTAATTGTACACCTATCAAGAAATATACAATGGACTGGAAGTATTGAGTTAGAACGTCTAATGAATAAGGCATTTGTTGATGTTTTAATTGAGGAAAGCAAGAAAAGTGAGCTAAACTTGAATAAACTTTTAAACAAGGCCATATATTTATTGTGCTGGCTAAAGAGATACCAGCTACAATTATTTGCAAACTGGCATATGCCTCAGACGGCGCTTTTGATTTTGATGGGTGGTTGTAAATCAGAGAATGAGGCATTATTTATAAAAATGCTGTCCAATTTGCCAGTAGATATTTTGATTTTGCAACCAAATTTAAATAATGAATGTTGTTTAAATGATGAATATATATACAATGTGAAATATGAAAATACTTTGGAGGTGGATAAATTTCCAGAAGAAAATGGTCATGTTCATATGGGTACTACGGCTTATCATGCAGAACGTGACCTTGATGAAATGTTATATCAAGATACAGGAATGTACCGAAATCAACAATATGGACAAGCTAATGCTCTTAATTTAAAGACTATGTATGAGGAAATTGCGATTTTATGGGAACAGGAAACTAAATTTAGACCAAACTTTAGTACTATAGATAATAAAGTAAATATTCCTGTTGTATTTGCAAAAGTTTGTGGTGTAAAAGATGGGGCATCAGCTCCTTATTGGAAGGGTGTTAAGAGTTTGGTAAACGATGAAACCTTTGTAATTCAGAATGTGCCGTTTATTAGCCCAGAAACAGAAAATCCTATGAAAGCTTATACACATGATTTTTTTAAGCGTGGAAAAGTACAATTTCATAGTATAAAATCTCACCCTCAATATCCATATAGTTTTTTGAGAGATACAATGCAAGACCATATATTGTATAAATTACAAATTTTGATAGATAGTAAAATTATTAAGGGAACTTTTGAAACTGGGGTTGAACATACGATTGTTGCCACTGTGTTTAATCTTCCAAAAGAAATAATTAGATTGCTTCAGCAGTTTGATTTTACGAAAAAAAATCCAAAATTAATTTATATTAATACAGGAGAAAATATTATTTCGTTGCAAGATACAATTTTTACAGCATTTTTGAGCTTAGTAGGCTTTGATGTGTTGTATTTAGTACCAACTGGCTATCAAAACATTGAGCAACATTTTAATAAAATTATTTTTGATGAACACCAAATTGGGCAGTATATGTATGATTTGAGCGTTCCAAATTTAACAACATTTACAGCGAATAGTGCCTTTGCTTCATTGAAAGAAAAAGGTGGAAAATTTTTAAGAGAGGTTAGAAAAACATGGGATTAAATTTTAATAATACAGGAACTACTGAACAAAATTCAACGTCTTTACAAAAAGTTGCCGAACCACAAGTTGAAGCATTTGATATCGTATCTGAGAGGGCTATGCTTCAAGAAAAGCTTGAAAATTCTCAGGAAGTTGATGATATCGTAAGCAAAATTGAAGTTTATAATTTAGAAACGGTAGTATCTTTTGGGGCTGAGGCAGCAGAAGAAATTTCTAAAACATCGGATTTAGTTTTAAGTAGTATGAACCTTTCACAGCTTGATGATTCTAGTGAAATGTTGATGACACTTGCCAAAATCATGGATAAGTTTGATATTGAAGAAATCGAAAAAGACCCTAAAGGTTTTCAAAAATTATTTGGGGGAATGCGTAAACAGATAGATAAAATTTTGGATAAGTACAATACTTTGGGTGATGAGGTTGATAAAATTTACATTCAGCTTAAGCAATATGAAACGGAAATTATGCAGACAAATCGCAAATTAAACCAAATGTTTGATGCTAATGTAAATTATTACCATGAGCTAGTAAGATATATTTTAGCTGGTGAGCAAGGTTGTAGAGAAATTCAAGCTTATATTGACCAACGTCATCAAGATATGATAAATACAGGGGATAGTTCTATTCAATTTGAGTTGCAAAGTTTGCAAAATACGCTTACAATGTTAGAACAAAGAACGCATGACTTGCGAATTGCTGAAAATGTGGCTATGCAATCTTTACCAATGTTGAAAACTATGGAATTTAGTAATGTTAACCTGATTAGAAAAATTAATTCGGCGTTCATTATTACACTTCCAGTATTTAAACAAGCGTTGGCACAAGCAATGATGTTAAAACGTCAGAAAATTCAGGCTGAAGCTATGTCTGCACTTGATGCAAAAACAAATGAAATGCTTCTTAAAAATGCACAAAATACTGTGGAGCAATCAAAACTTACGGCTCAATTAGCTTCTGGTAGCTCAATTAAGATGGAAACTTTGGAGGCTACTTGGAAAACTATCGTTGATGGTATTGAGGAGACTCAGAAAATTCAAGAAGAGGCTAAACGTAAGAGAGAGCTTGACCAAATTCGTTTGGTTGAGATGAAAGAAGAGTTTCGTTCTAAGTATGGGGTTGTAAATAATTAATGAGTTCTTTCCTATTATAATAGGTTGCTAAACATATAGTTGGTGGTGTAAAACAGACGGCTATATAAATTTGTGAGGAGGTATAATCATGCCAATTAATTTATCAAAGGGACAAAAAGTAGATTTGACAAAAGGAAATCCAGGGCTTACAAAGATTATTGTAGGTTTGGGTTGGGACGTAAATGCGTTTGACTCAGGGACAGGTTTTGATTTAGACACTTGTGCATTTTTGGTTGGAGAGAATGAAGTTTGTCCAACAGATCAAGAGTTTATTTTTTATGGAAACTTAGTACATTCGAGTCAATCAGTAAAACATTTAGGGGACAATTTAACAGGTGCTGGTGATGGAGATGATGAGCAGATTGAAATTAATTTGGCTCAAATTCCACAACATATCCCAAAAGTAGCTTTTACGGTAACTATCCATGAGGCTGAGCAACGCAAACAAAATTTTGGACAGGTGAGTAATTCTTTTATTAGAGTAATGAATGCCGAAAATAGCGAAGAGCTTATTAGATATGATTTGGGAGAAGATTTTTCAATTGAAACAGCTGTAGTTGTTGCCGAATTATATCGCCATAATGGTGAGTGGAAATTTAATGCAATAGGAAGTGGCTTCCATGGTGGATTACCAGCATTATGTAATCATTTTGGAATTGATGTAGGATAATAGGAGGATTAGAAATGCCAATTAGTTTAACAAAAGGTCAAAAAGTTAGTATTACAAAAGATAACCCAGGATTGAAAAAAGTACTTATCGGTTTAGGTTGGGACGTTAACCAGTTTGATACTGGTGGAAATTTTGACTTAGATACAGCAGCATTTATGGTAACAGACGCAGGTCAAATTTCTCAAGCAGAAGACTTTGTATTTTTTGGAAACCTTCAACACCCATCAGGGAGTGTAACTCATTTAGGGGATAACTTAACAGGTGTTGGTGATGGAGATGATGAGCAAATTGAGATTGATTTAGAAACAGTTCCAGAACATTTAACTCATATTGCGTTTACAGTAACTATTTACGATGCAGAAACTAGAAGACAAAATTTTGGGCAGGTAAATAATGCTTATATTCGTATTTACAACCAAGAAACTGGAGAAGAATTAGTTTGTTATGATTTAGGGGAAGATTTCTCGATTGAAACAGCGGCTATTTTTGGAGAGTTATACAAACATGGTTCAGAGTGGAAATTTAATGCTATAGGTGCAGGATATCAAGGTGGTTTGGCTGCATTATGTGATAATTTTGGGGTTGAAGTTGAATAAGGAGCAAACAACATGGCAGTTAGCTTAACAAAAGGTCAAAAAGTTAGTTTATCAAAAGGTGGTTCTGGTCTTACAAGAATTTTGATTGGTCTTGGGTGGGACGAAGTTCAAAAAGCTAAGTTTAATCCATTTTCAAAAACGAAACAAATTGATTGCGATGCTTCGGCAATAATGTTAACTGATGGGAAATTTACATCAAATAAAGATATTGTTTATTTTGGAAATTTGCGCCATTCTTCAAATTCAATTATGCATATGGGTGATAATTTAACAGGAGAAGGTGCTGGAGATGATGAGCAAGTTATGGTTGATTTGCCAAATATTCCAGAAGAGTTTGATAAAGTTGTTATAGTTGTAAATATTTATGAGGCTACTAAAAGAAACCAACACTTTGGGCAAATTCAAAATGCATTTATCCGTATTGAAGATAGTTTGACTGGTGAAGAGATGTATAGATATAACTTAACAGATGATTATTCAGATATGACAGCAATGATTTTTGGAGAAGTTTATCGTCACAATGATGAATGGAAATTCAATGCTATTGGAGAAGGAACAACAGATACTAATTTAAATGAAATTGTAAAACGTTATTTATAAATATAAATATGGTTTTGACTACCACAAAAAGGATATTGATTTAAATTAGATTGTTCTTTATAATAAGGTCATAACCAATTAAGGAGGCAAGTTCTATGCATGATTTTTTAGAATATGCACAAGATGCAGTATCAAATTTAACAGTTGAAGATGTAACTTTGCTAAAGATTGCAATGTTATCATTTGGAATTATTGTTGGGAGTACTTGCCCAAATACAGCTCGCAAATTACGCCCAGTGCTTCTTGTATTGTGGCTAGGGATTGCAGGATATTTATTCTACAAAGTAATCTCTGAAAACTATGAAATAACAATTGATTATAAGTAATAAAAACCCCCTCTCACTTGATTATAGGTGAAAGGGGATTTTTTATTTATTGGGTTTTTGAGGTCTATGTTTGGGACGGCGCTTTTTGCTAACTGGTTCTCCAAGAAGATTGCCATAAACGATTAGTTTAGCAAGAGGATTAATTTCTTTTTTTTGATTATCAGAATTATCATTATAGCTCATAATTATACACCGATGTTGTTACGCATTTTGGTATCAGCAATAACATTTTGCATATCATAATAATCCATAACTCCAAGTTTTCCTTCTCTTAAGGCTTGAGCCATAGCCTTAGGAACTTCTGCTTCTGCCGCTACAACTTCTGCGCGCATTTCTTGTTCACGAGCAACTGCCATAGCACGCTTTTCCTCGGCTTTAGCTTGAGCAATATTTTTATCAGCTTCTGCCTGAACCATCTGTAAATTTGCTCCAACATTACGCCCAACATCTATATCAGCAATATCAATTGATAAAATCTGAAATGCTGTCCCTGCATCTAAACCTTTTGATAATACCATTTTTGAAATATTGTCAGGATTTTCTATAACATATTTATGACTCTCAGATGAACCAACAGTCGTTACAATACCTTCTCCTACTCTGGCCAAAACTGTAGCTTCTCCAGCACCTCCAACCAATCTTTCTAAGTCAGCACGTACAGTAACTTGAGCTTTTACCAATAATTCAATACCATCTTTTGCTACAGCCGATATACTTTTTGTTTTAATAACTTGAGGGTTGACGCTCATTTTTACAGCTTCAAAAACATCTCTACCAGCCAAATCAATAGCCGCTGCTTTCTCAAATGGTAAATCAATATTTGCTCTTTCGGCAGCAATTAGTGCATCAACTACAGAGTCAACATTTCCTCCAGCTAATAAATGTGCTTCAAGTTGATTGGCATTAAGTCCAAGACCAGCTTTTGTTGATTTGATAAGTGGCATAATTATTCTTGAAGGGTTAACTCGTCTTAGTCGCATACCAATGAGTGTGAAAATGCTGATTTTTACGTTGGCGGCAAGTGATGAAATCCATAATCCAACGGGTATAACTGAAAAAAACAAAATGAGTAATAATCCAACTAAACCTATTATTATTACTCCATTTACTATATCCATACCAGATTCCATATTTTACTCCTCCTTAAATTTGTGAAACTGTTAGAGTTTTTCCATTTATGGCGATACATTTAACTTTAACTTGCTCATTAATATAATTCCCGTCAGAAACAACTTCAATTCGTGTATTTCCAAATGTTGCAAAGCCAGTAGGTTTTAGGTCTGTAGCCGTTATGCCTTCTTGACCAAGAAAAATTTGTAGTTCGTTAATTTCATTATTAGTTTGTGGAATTGATTGTTTAAGTACTAATTTGTTATGAAGAATGCCTTTTGATAAAAGTTTTACTATTACAAAAAACATAACTGATAATGCAATTATTATGGATAATGTAATCATAATGCCTTCTGTAAAGTTATCAGCAATCATAAAAATGCTTATTAATAAACAAATTATTCCTCCAAGTCCAGGAAGTGAAAGCCCCGGAGCAGTAAGTTCTACTCCAATCAAAATAAAACCTAAAACTAAAAATATTAAACTTAAAGATGTTACACCATCAAACAAAAATTCCATTGTCACCCCCCCTTTTATTAATATCATACTGATTAGAAATGCAATTTGTGTATAATAAAATTTTATTGCATCTCCTCAATTAATTTTATGCTACTGTTGCTTTTTAAATTATGTAAAAAATTTTTGGAATAATTTAGATTTGATTATATCATAAATTGTAGAATTTTACAATAAAGCTGTATTGTACGATAAAAAACCCCTAAAATATTTTAGGGGCTTAAATTTTATTGTTCTTCGTTATTATTGTTTAGTAGGGCAGCGCCTCCAATTAGGCAAACTATACCCAAAAGTCCTGCAACTAACCAGCTAGACATCTCACCTGGCATACCTGCTGAACGTATTTCTAAACCGTCTTCACCAATCATAACACCATCTTCACTAATACCATAACCTTCTTCATTAAGTGTAACAATTTCACCGTCTGGAGTCGTAACACTTCTTGTTGCTACTT
>LNZR01000030.1 GCA_002007365.1 Epulopiscium sp. Nele67-Bin005
GTTAACTGCAGATACGTTTGATGTTGTTGAGTTTTTACCATATGATCCACAACCTAAAGTAAGTGATGGCATATTAGTGTTGTAGATATCACCGATTGCTCCATGAGTTGATGGAGAGTTAATGATGATACGTCCAGTTTTTAATCTTTCTCCGAATGCTTTAATTACATCTGGGTTAGTTGAGTGACAAACTGAAGTATGTCCAAGTCCACCAAGTTCAACCATAGTTTCTGCTTTAGAGATACCATCTTCAGCACTTTCAGCTTTAACGATTGCTAATACTGGAGAAAGTTTTTCTCTTGAAAGTGGGTGTTCAGCACCTACACCATCAATTTCAACACAAAGGATTTTTGTCTCTTTTGGAATTGTAATTCCAGCCATTGCAGCGATTTCGTATGGGTATTTACCTACGATAGCAGCATTAACCATTTGTTTTTGTGGGTTAATTACTACTGGCTCTAATTTTTTAACTTCTTCTGGAGTTGCAAAGTAACATCCGTGGTTTTTCATGAAGTTAACTACTTTGTCATAGATTGGTGCTTCAATGATAGCAGCTTGCTCAGATGCACAAATCATACCATTGTCAAATGATTTAGAAATCATAAGGTCAGTAGCAGCTTGTTCAACGTTTGCTGTTTTCTCAATGAAACATGGTACGTTACCAGGACCTACTCCAAGAGCTGGTTTTCCAGTAGAGTAAGCAGCTTTAACCATTGCTGAACCTCCAGTTGCTAAAATCATAGCTACTGTTGGGTGGTTCATAAGAGCGTCAGTTGCTTCGATTGATGGGAATTCAATCCATTGTACACAATCAGCTGGTGCTCCAGCTTTAACTGCTGCATCTCTTACAGTTTTTGCAGCCTCAACAGAACATTTTTGTGCTGATGGGTGGAAACCGAAGATGATTGGGTTACGAGTTTTAGCAGAAATGATAGCTTTGAACATTGTAGTAGAAGTTGGGTTTGTTACTGGTGTTACTCCAGCGATAACTCCAACTGGTTCTGCAACGATCATGTTGCTTTCATATTCGTTATCTTCAATAATACCTACAGTTTTTACGTGTTTGATACTGTTGTAGATATACTCAGTTGAGAAGATGTTTTTTGTTACTTTATCTTCAAAGATACCACGACCAGTTTCTTCAACTGCCATACGAGCTAATTTCATTTGAGCTGATAATCCAGCAAGAGCCATTGCTCTTGTAATTTCATCAACTTGCTCTTGATTAAGTTTTGCGAATGCTTCTAAAGCAACTGCCGCTTTTTTAGCTAACTCATCAATCATTTGTTTTGCGTCAGGTGCTTGTGTTTTTGTTTCTTTTGACATTTTTAGAGCCTCCTATACTTTGCATATAATTAATAATTTTAATAACCATGTTTGAAAAATTTTTAGATAAATTTACATATTTACGCAAGTTTATTTTCTAAAAGTTCTATCCCTTTTGTAACGTATGTAGTACCTTGGTATTAATAAATTCAGTATACAATAATGACAATAGCCTGTCAATAATTTACGTTAAAAAAATAACTTACGAACTTTTATACCATGCACAAATATGAACAATAAACACTAAGATTTTACCCGAAAATGTAGCATTTTATGCACCATTATAAGCAAATAAAGTTGGTAATATTTAAAATCACATAATAAAATTAACAAATTTTTCAATTTGTCTATAGTTAAAATATAAGAACTTGTCTAAATACCTAAATATATTTAATTTATTAGATTATAGCTTACATCACAAACAATATATAGTTTTTTTAATTGTTATTGATAATTATTACCAAAACATATTGAGATACAATTATTATTAGGGGAAATAGAATTTTTTGTACAATATTGCTAATCTGAAAAATATGTCAAATAAATATAAATGATGCTGTAACTTAATGTTTTATTTTCTCATATATTAATAAAGAATAGTATATTTTGTTTTAGTGGAAATTTAGTCTAAAAAGGAGTTGTTGTAATATGGCGAGAATTAAGCAAAATATTTGTGGGTGTATGCAAAATCAAGTCCCATTAAATCCTCAACCAATCCCAGAACCTATTAGAGTGTATCAGGAAACAACACCAGTTAGGGTAGCACCAGTTGTAGTTCAAGAGCCGATTATTCCAGAGATTGTTGAAGTTGAACCTGTTTTGATTGGTACAGAAACTATTATTCGTAATTACTATGAGTTTAATGGTTATGAGTATATGTGTGAAAAATTTATTGATAGAAGTGGAGAGGTAGTTTATCAAAATTGTTATCAATTAATAGAGGAAGTGTTTGAAGAGGACGAGGAAGAAGAGAGTGAACCACAAATTGAAGGAGAATTTTTTGAAGATGTAGCTCCTCCTTGTGGGTGTTGCTGTTGTTGTCATAATTGTGGGCGTAGATAAATTTATTAGGCTGTTGGCGAGGGCCACGGTCTTTTTTTTGAAATTTTAGAAATACAATGCATAAATTAACCTCTATATCCAAATAATTGATATAGGTATAACTAGGAATGAGGTGTTTAGTATGTCATCTATGAAAGAAGCGTTTTCTTTTTATATCGTATTTACGATGTTGGGGATAGGCGTTTATATGACGTGGGTACAAAGTGTTTACCTAAATACGGTGGACCATTTAGAACGAGAGGCAAAATTTGCAAAAGTCATAGGAATTATTTATATCATACTGGCAATTTGTGGATTGTGTTTTTGTTTTAAATAACTTAGAAACTGACTAGAAGGAGGAGCAGCATGGCACAAAAGTCTAAGAAGAAACAATCTCATGGACCTTCTAAAGAAGATAAATATCATGATAAGACCAATAAAATTGCATTGAAATTATCTGATAATTTACAAACAAATATAAAAAATATAGAAGGTCTATTTGAAAATTGTACTGATGTTATTAAAAGAGAAGTTGATATTGGTGGGGATATCCCAATTAAAATTTATGGAGTTTATATTGATGGGTTGGTAAATAGGGAAATTACGGAAAGTTTCTTTTTATCACGTATTGTAGATTACAAAAATTTGAGTGAAGTTTCAATTGACTTTAATAAGGAAGAAACTCCAACCACACAATTTATTATGGATCATTTTTCGGCAACGTTTGATATTAATGAGGCTGATAAATTAGATGATATGGTACGTGGAATTTTATCTGGAGATACAGCTATTTTTGTTGAAGGTTGTGCAAAAGGTTTGATGATTTCTACAAGAGGGTGGCCAGCTAGAGGAGTAGGCCCGCCAGAAACAGAGGCCGTTGTTCGTGGTCCACGTGAGGGATTTGTAGAAACTATTAGATTTAATACTGTTTTGATTAGAAGAAGAATTCGTGATACTAAATTAAAAGTTGAAATGACTAGTATGGGTGAGCGAAGTCGTACAGATATTGCTATTATGTACATGGAAGATATTGCCAGTCCAAAACTTGTGCAAGAAATTAAAGATAGGCTTGATAAATATACTATTGATGGTGTTTTGGATAGTGGATATGTGGAACAGCTTATTGAGGATAGTTGGAAAAGTCCGTTTCCTCAAACTCAAGCTACAGAAAGACCTGATAAAGTTGCAGCTAGTCTTCTTGAGGGAAAAGTGGCTATAGTTGTTGATACTTCGCCATTTGTATTGGTTTTACCAGCGACATTAAATAGTTTTTTCCAAGCTTCTGAGGATTACTATCAGCGTTGGGAAATTATGAGTTTTACACGTATTTTGCGTTATGTAGTATCATTTTTATCATTTGCGCTTCCTGGATTATATATTGCAATTTTAAATTTTCACCCAGAGATGTTGCCAACTGCTGTTGCTGTATCTATTGCAAGTTCTCGGGAAGGTATAGCATTTTTGGGAATTCTCGAAATTATTATAATGGAAACTGCTTTTGAATTATTAAAAGAGGCAGGGATACGGCTTCCAGGTCCTGTTGGTCATGCAATAGGTGTAGTAGGTGGGATTGTAATTGGACAAGCTGCAGTTGAGGCAAAATTGATAAGTCCGATGGTAGTAATAATTGTTGCACTTACTGCAATTGCTACGTTTGCAATACCAGATTATAGTTTAACAACAGCATTTAGATTATTAAAATATGGATTTATTTTTATTTGTGGAATGTTTGGATTGTATGGATTTTTCTTGGGATTTTTGGTAATGGTGGCACATCTTGCATCATTAGAAAGCTTTGGAACGCCATTTTTATCAGCGTATTTAGCAAATCCAAAAGGGGAAAATTCAGATTACAGAGATACAATTATGCGTTATCCATTATTTATGTTAAACCGTCGTCCTTCTCATGCTAGACCACGACAAAAAACTAGAGTTCGTTTAAGCGACTCAAACAGTGTCTCACAAACTCCTCCAGGACCTGATAGTTCTCAAGGGGGTGAGAAATAGTGTACACTCATAACGGAATTATTTCAAACCGACAACTAAAGATTTTATTAATTTTACAAATGTTTAATATGTCTATTTTGGGATTACCAAGAATAGTTGCACAATTGGTAGATGCTGATGGATATTGGTTACCATTTATAGGTTTTGTATTTGGTGCGATTTATATTTGGGTAGTTACAGCATTAATTGGTGGATTTAAAGGAAAAACTTTTGTAGATTATTCACAAATTATTTTGAGTAAACCACTTGGAATTTTATTAAGTTTTTTATTTGCTATAAAACTAATTATAAGTGCTGGATTAGAAGTTAGAATGTTTGCAGAAATGATAACACGAGTTCTACTTCCAAATACTCCTCTTGCAGTAATAGTTTTAACTATGTTATTTACGGTGCATTACCTTGTAAAATCAGGGGTTGAGGCTATTGGAAGAATGGCAGAAGTTTTAATATTTTTTGTGTTTATTCCATTAATATTTGTATTAATTTTTATTAGTGTAAAAGCAGATTATGAGCAACTTTTGCCGTTTTTCCAGTCAAATTTTGAAGATGTAGTTCATGGTGGATTTATTATTAGTACTGCGTTTATGCCACTCGAATTTGTGTTGGTATTAGGTGCTTTTGTAAATCAGCCAAAAAAAATTAGAGGTGAATGCCTAAAAGCGATTGCAGTTGTTAGTGTTATACAAATTATTGTTATTATGTTAACGTATACTGGAATTGGGGTTGGTGAGGCAAAAAGAGAAGTATGGCCAGTCCTAATTTTGATGGAAAGTATTCAGATGCCAGGGTCATTTATTGAAAATCAGGAAGTTTTGATGATGGCATGGTGGATAATGAGTGTTTATATGTATATTTGTGGGGGAATGTATGTTGCATCTTTAATAATTGCTCAATTATTTAATTTTGAAAGAAAAAATGTAACTGTATTACCTTTAATTCCAATTGTATATTTTGTAGCAATTATGCCTGCAAGTTTTGTGCATACTTACCACTATTTTATAGATTTTCAGAGTAAATGGGGACTGATATTTTTATTTTTTGTGCCACTAATTTTGTGGATAATTGCAAAGATGAGAAAAGTAGGTGATAAAAATGAAGCAATTTAAATGGTTACCACTACTTTTAATGACTCCAATTTTTTTATCAGGGTGTTGGGATAGCGTAGAGATTAATAATCGGTCAATAATTTTGGAGTTTGCAATCGATAAAAATACCGATGAAATCCCAGAAGATACTCCTATAGACCAAAGACCAACTTTTAATGTAACTTATAGCATTCCTGATATGGCAAAATTATCAGGAACGGAAAGTTTGGCAAAAGATACCAAAACTAACGTTACTGTTCAAGCTCCAACTATTGCAACAAGCATTGACGATTTACAAACTAGAACAAGAAATACAGTTACTTTTAGTCATGTAAAAGCAATTTTGATGGGTGAAGAACTCCTAAAAGACCCAAAATTGTTGGAGGAAGTTTTAGATGCAATTACTCGAGAAAGATTAATTGCAAGAAATGTTCCTTTGTTGGCAGTACGAGGTGAGGCAAGTAGCATTCAGGGAGCTAAAAATGAACAACAACCTATAATTGGGTTATATATCATGAATTATTTTAATAATAAAGAGCGTCCAGTTAATTATTTTAAATCCGAATTACTAGGAAATTTTCTAAAAAACATGAAAGAAACTGGGATAGCAACTATTCCAATTTTCAAATTAATTAGTGATGATGGTACAGAAATTGAGTCTACCGAAGAAAAATTAGATAGTGATGGAGAAAATAATCAATCTAATGAACAGCCAGCCGAGCAAAAAGTAGAAGGTGCGACTGATGGTGAGGAACAAACAGAAACTAGCCAATCAGCAGAATTTGAAATTAGTGGAGGAGCTGTAATTAAGGATTATAAATTGATTGATTATATTACAAAAGAAGAAGTGCGTGGTCAATTGTTGGTGCAAGGAGAAGTTAAAAATTCTCCTGTGGTAATTTCCTACAAAGATAGATTGTTAACTTATTTAATCAAAAAAACTAATAGCAATGTGACTTTTGAAGAAAAAAATGGAGTATTAACTTGTTTTATTGATATTAAAGTTCATGGAAACGTTATAGAATATGTATCAAATCATCTTCAAAATGTTAGTAATATAGATGTCTTAAATGAATTGGAAATACTAATTTCGGGTGAAGTTTATAAGCAAGCACATGTTGGAATAGATAGAGCCAAAGATATGAATGTGGATTTCTTGGGATTAGGGTTACAAATGTATCGTCATCAGCCAGAACTTTGGGAATATTATGAACACAATTGGAATGCTATTGGCTTTGCAAACGTAAAAATTGTAGTAGATGTTGATGTGGAAATAGAAAATACAGGTCTATTACAATAAAAGAAGGACAAAAAAGTTAAAAAGCAGGACAAAAAAGTATGATCATCACGATTTTTGAAAATAAGATTTTTAAGAAATGAGATTTATAAAGCAAAATATCAATACTAAATCATAAAATATTAACTTGCAAAAATAGAAATAACTCTTTAATAGATGATATCACTTTTGGATTTTAATTTCTATTTAAGAAACAAAATTTTTACACAACAAAAAACTGCACTCTCTAAATATGAGATAGTGCAGTTTTTTATTAAATAAAATAACTGTAGACATAAGCCTACAGTTAAAATGATTATATGGTTAGCGTGAATTATTTACGAGTAACATTAGACGCTTGTGGTCCTCTGTTCCCTTCAACGATTTCAAATTCAACTTCTTGACCTTCTTCTAAAGTTTTGAATCCTTCAGATTGGATAGCTGTGAAGTGTACAAATACATCATCACCATCTTCTCTTTCAATGAATCCAAATCCTTTTTCTGCGTTAAACCATTTTACTTTACCTACCATGACTAGGCCTCCTTTATAATTACTGCTAAAACACTGTTAATTACAAACGTATTTCGGTCTTGAATTTGTTATTAACAAGAGGCCTACTTCGTTCTTATTTCCAATATTTTAACTTCCTAACTTAGGATAACACAAAAAAACTTGATAAGCAAGCCATAATTATTTTATTTATACACAACTTATATAGTATAGGGGGTAAGTTTTATATATTACATCTAATAGGGGAACTTGTTTTTTTTTACATCTTATTCATTTTGTGTTATTTTTCCTATTACTTAGGGAAAAATATTATTATTTAATAGCAAACTTGTATCTTTTTATACTATCTTTTTTAAATATTAAGCTTGGCAAAATTATAAAACTTTCAAAAAGTAGAGTATAAAATAAGACTCCAACTACTAACGCAATGCTATATTCCATAACATACATAGGAATAAACACTAATTGGCTCATTACAGCAATTATAGGCACTCCCATTAATGCACTAACGCATAAATATATGCCAAATGGAATGAGAGGGTCTTTGAAATAGCTTTGTTTGTAGGGGACACGGATAGAAAGTTGCATCTTTTTTATATATTGATATTTCATAACAATTTGATAAGTTAAAGCCAATATCGATACAAAAGAGAAGCTTATTAGATGTTGCTTAAAGGTAAGTGACCACAAATTAAAAATATTATAGGCACATACCAACGTCAATATTTCCAAAAAAATTATTCTCATTATTTCAACTCCTTATATTTAATTAATGCTAGACATTACACATTTTCGGTATGTATAATACAACTAGGCGCTAAATCTATTATAATTTATTGCCACATTTTGGATTAGATATACAAGTTAAAGGAGAAAATATGAAACAATATCAAGATTTAGTAAAACATATTTTAGATATCGGTATAAAAAAAGAAGACCGTACAGGTGTTGGAACAATTAGTACTTTTGGTTACCAGATGCGTTTTAATTTACAAGAAAGTTTCCCTCTAGTAACCCTCAAAAAAACTTATTTTAAAGGGATTGTATATGAGTTACTCTGGTTTTTAAGTGGAGATACCAACACCAAATTTTTGGTAGATAACAATGTTCATATTTGGAATGAATGGGCTGATGAAAATGGAGATTTAGGCCCAGTTTATGGCTCTCAATGGCGTAACTGGAATGGAATTGATCAAATCTCAGAGCTTATTGACCAAATAAAAACTAATCCAAATTCACGTAGACTTATTGTAAATGCATGGAATGTAAGCGATTTAGATAAAATGGCTCTACCACCATGTCATATGTTTTTTCAATTTTACGTAGCTAACGGAAAGCTCTCATGCCAGTTATATCAACGTTCAGCAGATGTTTTTTTAGGAGTCCCTTTTAATATTGCGTCGTATGCTTTGTTGGTCCATATGATTGCACAAGTTACAAACTTAGAAGTTGGCGAATTTATTCATACTATAGGTGATGCACATCTATATTTAAATCATTTACCACAAGTAGATGAAATGTTAAGTCGTGAAATTTGTACTCCACCTCAAATTAAAATTACTCGTAACGTTGATAGTATTTTTGATTTCAAGTATGAAGATTTTGAATTAATAAATTATGTTTCTCACCCGTCAATTAAAGCTGAGGTAGCAGTATGATAAATATGATAGTAGCTACTAGTACAAATAATTTAATAGGTTGCGATAATAAAATGCCGTGGCATATTTCAGAAGATTTACGATATTTCAAAGAAAAAACTATGCAAAGTACTGTAGTTATGGGTCGTAAAACTTTTGAAAGTATAGGAAAGCCGTTGCCAAATCGTAGAAATATAGTATTAACTCATAACAAAAATTTTTCTTATCCTAATATAGAAGTTTTTCATTCTATAGAAGAAACTCTATCTCATCTACAAACTTTAGAAAATTCTTTTATAATTGGAGGTGGCGAGATTTATAAAAGTTTTCTTCCGTATGCAGATAAATTATTTATTACTTTAATAGATAAAACTGTAGAAGGTGATACGGCCTTTGTGGAATACAAGCAAGATTTTAAATGCATTAGTCGTATAGAAAAAACAGATTTATCTTGTGATTTGCAATATGAATTTACGGAGTGGGTCAGAATTTAATTATGTTAAATATAGTTTAGCCAAAAAAAATTGGGTCTAAACACTTTTATAAAAAATTTTTTGGAAAAGTAGTAGGTGGATTTTACGATGCATTTATTACTTTTTTTGTTTGATTTATATTAAAAGTAGGGGGTAGGTGTTTGGAGAATATAAATTAGGATAAGACAAAAGTAGATTTTATTTGTATTTTTAGCTAAGTCATTTAATAGGAAGAAAGGGGCTAAAAAATCGTTCCATATCAAAAAAACAAAAAAAAGATAAAAAAACTTTCAAAAAAACGTTGACATATAAAATAAAACAATGTAATATTAATCAAGTCAGCAGGCAACAGCAACAAGCAACAGCAACTGACAAAATAAATTGAAGAATTATAATGAACATTGAAAATAAAATAGTATCACAATTATAGACCAGTCGATTCAAAAGTCTTACAGTAAAAGTAGGACAAGAATTATAATGAGTATGTACGAAAGTACAGTACAAACAAGTAATGTCAGCAGACAAACTTAAAATTTTATTTGAGAGTTTGATCCTGGCTCAGGATGAACGCTGGCGGCGTGCTTAACACAT
>LNZR01000031.1 GCA_002007365.1 Epulopiscium sp. Nele67-Bin005
GGACACACTCCCTGAAAAGTTGAGGACTTTTAAACTGTAACATATTATACCATCCAGAACAATCAGTAATTTTCCAAGCATCAGTGCTATCATAGAGTTGAGGTGACTGAGGACGTTATAAGATGAAACTCACCCAAACTACAGCCCGCTCACCCTGTTGCCACCTGGAAAGAGATACAGAAGTATTCGCTGCCTTACCAGACTACAGCGCCTTTCTTCAGTTTTTTTTACTCATCCTATACACTTAAAATAAAAAAAAAAGTTTAATGTTTATGATCTTATTGATTATTATTAATGCATTAAAATAATTTTCTGTTTGAGTAATAGCATGTAGGGACTACAGACTTTCTTGTACAATTGTTAGAAAATGTGTTGCAAAATCTATTTTTCTGCTATGCTGTTGTTGCTGTGTGTCCACCACATCGTTGCGATGGCAACTGTTGACAAACATTACTTGATAAGGATGTGATTCATCAGGGCTGTGATTCAGTGAGCTTGTGTTTTAGTCTTGGTGTGTATTTCTGAGGGTGGTTTCCAGTTTGGTGTCTGTGTGGGCACTTTTAAAGAGGTTGATTTTTCTATTTTCAATGACATCACTAACACAAGATTTAAAACCACATGTGGTAGTCACCATGCCATTTGTCTCTCTTAGGGGGCGCTGCTCTGCCAGAGCGACTCCTGATACGGCCCGTGTGTGTGCGTTTTTATGATGTTTTTATTGTTTTTTATGGTGTGTTTGACTGCTTTGTCTTTTATATCGGGATGCTAATATCAACGGCACTTAAACGGACCATGTCCATGGCACGTAAACGGACTTTGTTCACAACTGGCGCAGCCTCTCACCACCAACCCAGGTATGCTCACCTATTCACGGAGCTACCTGTTGGAGCTTGGCCGCCTTCAGTCGGAGCCAGCAGTATCCCTCCTTTCAAACAACATACCTCTTGAGTTACTTCGGGAGCATAAACGAAAGCGTATATGAAGGAAACGAGGATCCAGAAGAGGGATACGAAACAGACTGAGGAGGAGAGGCAGCTGGCTACCGCTACCTGCCATAATGCTGTCAAACGTGCGATCGCTCCGGAACAAAACGGAGGAACTTTCCACACTCACAAAGTTTGATATGGATTACCAGCAAACCAGTCTCTTCTGCTTCACAGAGACATGGCTGTCCGAGCATACAGACTTTCAACTGGACGGATGTAACATCATCCGCTTTGACAGAGATGCAGCAAAAACAAGGAAGTCGATTGGGGTCAACAGTAAGTGGGCAACTAACTTCAAAGTGAAAGAGACCATCAGCTGCAACACATAGCTGACAGTTATAACAGAGCTGTCAATCAGACTGGAGAACAACCTGTGTTTCTGTTACGAGATTTTAACAGGTGTGACATCACCACACATCTTCCTAGTTTGGAGCAACATGTCACAACTCCCACCAGAATGCAGAACACACTGGACTTGTGCTATGGTAACATCCCTAATGCATACATCTCAAAACCACGCCCACTACTTGGCCGTTCAGATCATAATGTCATCCTGCTACTGCCCAAATATAGGTCACAGCTGAAAACCAGCGACCCCTTAACCAAAACTATCAGAGTCTGGAATAGTGAAGCAACTGAAACACTGCAGGGCTGCTTTGACCTCACAGACTGGGATTTATTTTTTAATGACTGTGGTGGTGATCTCCACGCACTGACAGACACACTAACCTCATATATTTTATTTTGTGAGGACACTGTCACTCCCACCGGACAAATAACTATTCACCCAAACAATAAAAAATGGATTACCAAAGACATGAAACACTGCCTTGTTCAAAAGAAAAAGGCTTTCCTACAAGGAGACAAACTTAGGGTGAGGGAACTGGAAAAAGAGTTCAGGAAGAAGGCCAAGCTGGCCAAGATCCACTTCAAGGATAAAGTGGAGAAGAAATTAACATCTGGGAATGCAAGGGAGGCATGGCAGGGATTAAACACCATGATGGGCCGACCCACCAAACCTGCAGTGGTCAACTGCTCAGACCCTACCTCCTTCGCAAAACAGCTCAACGGCTTCTTCAGTACCTACCTTTTTGGATTTATTTTAGCATAACCCCAAATTTTGTGTAAAGGATTATCTTGATAAATTAATAATATCTTGCATTTCTTTTTCTGCTGTAGAACCAATATTAATTAAAGTACCAACTTGTTTATTTACTGAATCAGCTTCTCTATTTAAGCTATCAACGTGTGTACTAATTTCTTGGATATCTCTTGGAATTTCACTAACAGAATTTTCTACTGAATGAGCAATAGAAGCTACTTGGCTCATTTGTCTTCCAGCTTTATCAATTGTTGTGTCAAGCTCAGTTAAGATTGCATATGACTCTTCAAAACTTGCTCCTAATGGTTTAAGGTGGTTTTCAATTTCTTTTAAGTTTTCCATAGTTTTCTTAACACTCTCAGAGCTAGAAGCTGTTGCACTACGGATATTTCCTGTAAATTCTTCCATCTGAACAAGTTTATTTTTTGTATCTTCTGCAAGCTGACGGATTTCATTTGCAACTACGGCAAACCCTTTTCCTTGTTCTCCAGCTCTTGCTGCTTCAATACTTGCATTTAATGCTAGAAGGTTTGTTTGGTCGGCAATCCCTTTGATACCACCAATGATTTCATCAACTTGACGAGATAATTCGTTTAGGGTAGTGATTTCTGCACTAGCAGCTGTTGTATTTTTTACAAGCTCTGGTGTATGAACTTTTGCTACCAAATTATACTCTTTTAAACTTGACTCTTTAATAGTCTTAACTCTTTTAAATCCATCAGTCATTTGCTCCATGTGAGTTGATAAGCTACCAAATGAGCCAGAAATTTCTCTTACATATCCTTCTGCTTTGTTTGCTGATTGAATGCTGTTTGACACAAGTCTGTCTAAATTTTTAGCAATGTCCCCTAAATTTTGTACAGAAGAAGCAATATGTAATCTAGCTTTACTTGCATCACCTAACTTGTTTAATACTGTATTTCCTGCTTGAGATACAGCTCTTTTTAAATTTTCGTATTGTGCTGTTCCATTTCCTTG
Source organism: Epulopiscium sp. Nele67-Bin005 (assembly GCA_002007365.1). Lineage (GTDB taxonomy): Bacteria > Bacillota > Clostridia > Lachnospirales > Cellulosilyticaceae > Epulopiscium_D. The sequence goes on from LNZR01000031.1 coordinate 3,067, forward strand.
GTTGTTTTGCTTGTTAAAAAACATTTCATATCTCCTTTTCAATAATAAGTTTTTGTTTGGTTAATTAAAATATAGTAGTTTGGCTTTGATACAAAAATGTATTTTGATTTATAAAAAAACATTTTATCGCCATCTTATTTAATTTAACCTACCCATACCAATAATAATTAATAACAAAAATGTATATATCTATTATACCATCTTTTTGTATTTTGCATATGTATTTTAGCAATTTCCCTACACTTTTTCGTATAACATAAGGAAATTGCTGTAAATTTTTCCGATTTAAAGGCTATCTATTTAAGTAATTCCATGGGTTGGTATGCGTGCCATTTAATCTAACTTCAAAATGGCAATGATTTCCTGTTGAAAATCCTGTGCTTCCGATTTTGGCAACTTGCTGACCTTGACTAACTTTTGTCCCGTTAGGAACTGTAAGAGAAGAATTGTGAGCATAAATTGTTACTAATCCTCCTCCGTGGTCAATCATTATCGTATAACCAAAACCGTTTACCCACCCAGATGTAATAACTACTCCATCGGCTGCCGCAAGAACTGGCTCTCCATATGCAGCAGGAATATCAATCCCTTGATGAAACTCATTGCTCCCTGTAATTGGGTTGCTTCTTGGGTTATATTCCGAGCTTATTCTATAATAATTTGGTACTGGCCAAGAAAATTGACCACCCAAATATCTGCTACTACTATTAGATGTTGATGATGAGGTTGTTGTTGGGGTTGGAGTTAGAGCTTTTAATTTTTCTTCAAGCTCTTCTCCTGCTTTTTCTAGTGCCATAAGATGAATGTTTAGTTCGTTTTCTTGAGTTTCTAAAATTCCCATCATTTCGTATTTTTGTTGGCGAACTTCTGCTAATTGCTGTTTTTGTATAAATGTAGCATCATACAAAGTTTCCATTTGTTGTTGTTCAACTTCTAATTGATTTTTTTTAATAGTGACCTGATTTTGATAAAAATCAAATTCTTCTAAAACTTGATTATCATACCTAGATATAACACTAATATATTTTGCACGATTTAATAATTCTACAAAATTATTTGATGAAAAAATAATTTGGATATAATCTCTTTTGTTATTTTTATACATTGTAACCATTCGGTCTTTTGTTGTTTCGTAATATTCATCACGTTGTGCAGTTGCCTGTTCTAGCTCCAAAGATGTTTGCCGTATCTCTTCACGCTTTAGAGAAAGTTGATTATATAAATCTAAAAGTTCATTTTCAATAGCCACCACTTGTGTATCTAGTTCTCTAATTTGTTCATCAATAATTGCTTGTTCTTCTTGATTTTTGGTAATTTCTTCATTGGTTTGCTCAATTTCTTGTTCATTGGCTTCTAAATTTTCTTTAACTTGAGTTAATTCATCTGCGTAAATTAATGATGTACCAATTAAACCTAAATACATAGTTGTAAGTAAAAATTTTTTCGTTTTCATATATCACCTATACTTTTAAGTGTTTGCGTATCGCTATCCCACTACCTAGAGCGCTTATAGTTATCGCCAATCCAAAAAATAAAGGTATAACTTCCATCATTATAGCATCTGTAGGCTTTAAGACAATACCACCCAAAATTTGTCCAAGCGTTTGTTTCATGATATCTTGGGCCCAATTATATCCATTGTATATAATTACAGTTGGGACAATTGCTCCTAAAATTCCAATTGCCAAACCTTCTATTAAAAATGGCAATCTAATAAAAGCATCGGTAGCTCCAATATATTTCATAATTTCAATCTCTTTTTTCCGAACATATACAGTTAGAGTAATTGTATTGGCAATAAGAAGAAGTGATATAACAACTAGCGCCACAATCATTATCCCCGAAAAAAATTGTATCGAATTATTAAGTTCAATGTATATGTCCGTTTCAGCCTCAAAATAATCAACTTCTAGCCCATTAATTCTTTTTAAAAAGGCCACCACATCTTGCTGGTGTATAGCTTCTGTAACTATTATTTCAAAAGAGGCTGGTAACGGGTTGTCATCTTTAAATTCATAGTATAAATTTGGGTCGTTTTCAGAAAACTTTAAAAGGGCATCATCTTTTGAGATATACTCTACACTATAAACATATGGAGTTTCTTCAATAATATTAGTCATTTCTTTAATTTCAGCTTCATCTAATTTTAGGTCAATGTATGCCGTAATTCCCAGCTGACGCTCAATTTGATAAATAATATATTCAACATTTTGAGCGATAGAATATGAAATTCCAAGAATTATGAGGCACAAAACTATTGTTCCCATAGATGCAATTGCCATCATTCGATTTTTCCAAAGCCCTTTAAAACCTTCAGCAAAAAGATACCTAATAGTATGCAATTTCATCGCTATACCCTCCACTATATGTATCTTTTGCTACTTTACCACAATCAATTTCTACAACTCTTTGCTTTAAGGCATTAACTATTTCACGCTCATGTGTTGCCACAAGGACAGTAATTCCTCTTGTGCTAATATCTTGTAACAAAGTCATAATTTCCCACGCTGTTGTAGGGTCTAAGTTTCCAGTTGGTTCATCTGCAATAACTATTGGGCTATTATTAGCAATTGCACGTGCTATAGCCGTTCTTTGTTGCTCTCCACCAGACAGCTCATGAGGGTAGCTTCTGGCTTTTTTTCCAAGACCCACATTACCCAAAATTATAGGGACGTTTCGCTTAATTTCTTTGGGGCTTGCCTGAACAACTTGCATAGCAAAAGCTACATTTTCATATACTGTTTTGTTTGGTAATAGCCTAAAGTCCTGAAAAACTACTCCCACATCTCGCCTATAATATGGAATACTACGATTTGCAAGCTTTGTAATATCCCGATTGTTTACAGAAATTCTCCCATGTGTTGGAGAAACTTCCTTTAATATAAGCTTTAGTAAGGTAGATTTTCCAGAACCACTAGGCCCAGTTATAAATACAAATTCACCTTTTTCAATATATAATGATGTTGCATGAAGCCCTACTGTTCCGTTTGGATAAGTTTTAGATACGCTAGTTAGTTCAATCACAGTCCTGCCTCCTTCATATTAGCCTTGCCTTTTTCTATATTTGGTGTTGCTTATAGTCTACCAGAATTTTGTCTTTCCATGTGTTCCATATATTGACTTACCATAATCGTAATTTTGAAAATGATTGCATCGTCAAATTTACGCAAATCAAGACCTGTCATTTTTAATAATTTATCAAGACGGTACACTAAAGTATTTCTGTGGATATATAGCTGTCTTGAAGTTTCAGAAACGTTTAAGCTATTTTCAAAAAATTTGTTTACTGTTGTTAATGTTTCTTCATCTAACTGAGCAATTTTTTTACCTTTTAATACTTCTTGAATAAACATTTTGCAAAGTGGTAATGGTAATTGGTAAATAATTCTTCCAATTCCAAGCTTTGAGTAAGTAGAAATATGGCCTTCACTATTGAAAATTTTGCCAACTTCAAGAGCCATACTAGCTTCTTTGTAAGAATTTGACACGTCTTTTAAATCGTTAACGATTGTCCCAACAGCAACAGATACAGCGCTCATAGCTTCTGTACTTAATGTATCATAAATAGTTTTAGCCAAAAGTTCAACTTCTTCTTCACTCTTAGAGTCAACTTGTTTTACCAAAATTACGTTTTTCTCATCAACAGCCGTAATAAAATCTACTGATTTATCTGGGAAGATATTTCTTAAAATATCCGATATGTTGGCATCTTTATTATCATATGCTTCCAATAAAAATACAACTCTTGCCACGTTATTATCAATATGAAGTTTTTTCGCACGGCTATAAATATCCACCAAAAGAAGGTTGTCTAACAATAAATTTTTAACAAAGTTATCTTTGTCAAAACGTTCTTTATATGCAACTAGTAAGTTTTTGATTTGGAATGCTCCAAGTTTTCCTAGCTTGTATGCCTCGTCATCAGACCCACTTACAGAAATTACATACTCAACCAAATATTCCTCATAAATTTTAAAATAATGACACCCTTGCATTTCTTGGCTATCAGCGTGAGAGATAATGAATGACTCAACTTCTTTCATATATTCCCCAACTGGCGTAAAAGTAGTAGTGGCAACAACTTTTGCTTCAGCATCTAAAATCGTAAACTCTCTACGTGTTATCGATTTTAACCCCTCTAATGTGTTTTGTAAAATTTGATTTGAAATCACTAATCATCAACTCCTCATTTAGTTATTTTAAATATATAATAATCATAATATAGAAAACTTAGTTTTAAATTACAATTACTATAACTCTTATTAGTCTATTTTATCCTATTTTGATAGAAAAAAAAACCCCATCTATAAAAAAAAGCCTAGAGATTTCTCCCTAAGCCTATTTTTTTTGGTTTAATTTGTAATTGTGAGCTGAGTTTCAAGGTCAAATAAATGAATTTTGCTCTCCTCAATTCCAAGTTGTACAACACTTCCAGCATCTGCCATACAACTAGCTTCAACTCTACCATTAATGTTGCTTCCTAAACATTCCATATACAAATAAGTTTCTGAACCTAATTTTTCCGTAACTTCAACATTTGCAGAAATTACACTATATTTCCCTTTTTCTGACTCAATAACTGTATCCATATCAGCAGTATGTTCTGGGCGAATTCCCATCATAACTTTTTTGCCAACGTATGAAGAAGCTTTTGCTGCCTTTTCTGGTGTCAATCTCATAGTGAAATTTCCAAATTTAAGACCTGTACTTCCTCCACTATTTACAACTTCAACTTCCAAAAAGTTCATTTGTGGAGAACCAATAAATCCAGCAACAAAAAGGTTTTGTGGTTCGTTGTATAATTTTGTTGGAGAGTCAACTTGTTGAATAATTCCATCTTTTAATACTACAATACGAGTTCCAAGAGTCATTGCCTCAACTTGGTCATGCGTTACATAGATAAAAGTTGTTCCTAATTTTTTGTGTAGCTTTGAGATTTCTGTTCTCATTTGTACACGTAATTTTGCATCTAAGTTTGAAAGTGGTTCGTCCATTAAGAATACTTTAGGCTCACGAACGATAGCACGCCCCATTGCTACCCTTTGTCTTTGCCCTCCAGAAAGTTGTTTTGGTTTTCTATCTAACAGTTGGTCAAGCCCCAAAATTTTTGCTGCTGATTGAACTCTCTCATCAATTTCAGCTTCTGGTAACTTTTGAATTTTTAGTGCAAATGCCATGTTTTTGTAAATCGTCATGTGTGGATATAGTGCGTAGTTTTGGAATACCATTGCGATATCACGGTCTTTAGGAGCAACTTCGTTACAAAGTTTTCCGTCAATATAAAGTTCTCCACTAGAAATTTCTTCAAGACCTGCAATCATTCTCAAAGTAGTAGATTTCGCACACCCCGATGGTCCAACGAAAATAATAAATTCTTTATCCTCAATATCTAAACTGAAGTTTTTTACTGCGTTAAATCCGTTATCATAAGTTTTACAAATATTTTTTAATTGTACAGTTGCCATTTTAAATTCCCCCTTGTGGTTTTAGTTTTTTAAATTGTGGGCTAAATTACATTAACTATACTACAAACAAAAATCATTGACTATACGCTTTTTCCCTAAAAAAACGTTTTTACCTTTATCAAAATTCTATATCGAGTATATTCAAATGTTAAATTTAGGTTAAATTATGTGGGATTTTTTGTTAGGTAATGTCACCGAATTTAACAAAATTTCTCAAAAAACATTTATATTTTGGGGTGGCTTATCAGTTAATTTTACTTTGTAAAATAGATGATTTTTTGAATTTAGAAGTTTTTTTAACTTATTTTAGATACTAATTCCAATTAATACTTTGGGTTTTTGTGCTTATTCTCCAATCAACTTTTTTTGATAGTGGGACAAACTCATGCAAATAACTTGTACCAAAAATACTGGCAATACTAACATACGCTTTGCTCTTTTTGGTTCTGAAATTAAGCGATACAACCATTCACAACCAAACTGCTGAAATATTTTTGGTGCACGTTTAACAACCCCAGCCATAACGTCTAGGCTACCTCCTACACCTATTACTACTTTTAGATTAGTAAACTTATGTCCATTTTCCAAAATCCAAAGCTCTTGTTTGGGTGAGCCAAGTGCCACAAGCAAAATATTTGCACCTGAATTATTAATATCATCAATTATATTTTGAGTATCTTCATCAGAAAAATATCCATCATGAGTTCCAACTACATCAATTTGAGGGTATTTTTGACGCATATTGTTGGCTGCTATTTGTGCAACTTCTGGTTTGCCACCAAAGAAATAATATTTGTGAGCTTTATTTTTGCTAGTTTGCATCGTTTTTTGTACAAAATCATAGCCAGCAACTCTTTCGGGAAGTGAGCCACAAGGTAAAATTTTTGAGGCAATAACTACCCCAATTCCATCTGGTAAAACTAAATCTGCACTATTTACAAAATTTTTAAGGGGTGCATTTTCCTTAGATTGCATTATAATTTCTGGGTTTGGTGTACAAATTGTACGTAGTTTGTCCGTTTTTAGGAAATGATGAAAAATCTCCACAGCATCATTCATCGTAACTTTATCAATTTTTATATCCATAATCGTAATTTTCTTGCGTTTTAATTTTTTAGCCATAAAATTTGCTCCTTAATTTTAAATTTTATTATTACCTAGACTTTGCAACCTCATTATACTAAAGAAAATTATTTTTCACAACAAAAAAGGCATACCCAAAAGGTATACCTTCTGTTTTAGATATTACTTTTATTAATTGGGTTAAGGGACGAAGTCCCTTAGAGGGGTCAGCCCCTCAATTTTAGTTATCCTTTTTGCGATAAAAAAAGGCATACCCAAAAGGTATACCTTCCTTATTAATATAAATTAGCAACGTGGTGGTGGGCATTTTGGCTTGCATGAACATGAAATTTCGCAATTGCAAGTTGTAGCTCCTGCCACTTGTGATGGTGCTGGGCATAGTGGTAAGTTTGGTGGTGCTAATGGTAAATAGTTTGGCTCAAGTAATCCACCTTCACAGAATGCTAAACAACCTCCACAGTCTTGAGAATCTGCGCTTGTTGCAATAAATTTTGGTGGGATAGAAACTCCTTCGTGTTTGAATTTGTATGGAACAAAGTAAACTACTCTAAAGTATAAAGTTATCCCAATAGCTAAGTATTTGCAATCTCCAGCAATAACTTTTGCAAGAGCAGAAGCAGAAATACCTTGTGCTAAAGTGTTGTTTGGTTCAAATGCTTTGTATCCTTGTTGATAAGCTTCATAAACTGCTAAAGCTGCATTATCTTGAGAAATGAAACCAGTATAATTGATTGTTGGTACAAGTTTGTTACAACCAGCAGGATTTTCAGAACCGAAAGAAATTCCGTATGGTGTATATAAATCAAATGCTACGCTTGTTGGGTTAGTTTTTTCGTCATAACCTGGTGCGTTTTCGTTTGGTAAAAAACGTAGAGTCATCATACCTTCTTTAAAAACTCTACAGCTTGCATCTAACGCTCTTACTGCGATTGTAATATTGATATCTCTTAAGATGATACGAGAAAGATTAAATGCTCCTTTTACAGGGCGAATTTCTGAAAATCTTGGGTGTGATGGTGCTACAAAATTAAAATCTATATCTACAACTTGTAATTGAATTGTTTCTGCATTTGCTAAATCAAACGCTGTAAGCCCGTCAAATAAAATGTCAGTTGTACGAGGCGTTGGCCCTTGACATACGTCTACTAATTGGTCGATTGATACTATTCTACATAAATTAATACCACTTTCATCAAAAACTACAGGCGCCATTAGCGTAACGGGTGCGCACTCTTCGATTGTTTTTGGCATAAAAATTTCTGGATTTGTTGCGTAATATTGTGAGTTGCTGTGACAACATTTGCTCATAATTTAACCTCCTATATGAATTGCTCTTGATGCTTTATAAAATGTCATTTTCAATACCATTCTATGGAAAAAAAGTCAATTTGGTTACATTTATGTATAAAATTTTTTTGATTTCAATATGATATATTAATTACCATTCATTGGGTGATTGCTAATTAGGTGGGAATTGCACTGTAGTTTATTAGTAGTACTTATATTGATATAGGAGGAAAAATATGCCTTTTTTATGCCACGCAAAACCAAACTTTATCCGTGTTTCACGCAAAAATAATACTCTTTATATGCAACACTATAATGAAAATGGAGGGGAGCGAAATAGTTCTATTTTGTCAAACTGCTCATCAACTTATAGTGCTATAACGGACAAACAAACTATTTTACATGTTGTCGCAAAAACTCTAAAAGGTCAGGTTGTATATATTATTTGCAACGGAACCCAAGTTAATAAATACCTTTTGTTTGAAGAAGAAAAAACTCAATTAAAATACGATAATTTTTCGTTAATCTACTATAAAGAAGAACTTCAATTTTTTTATACAACATACTATCATGAAATGAATGTTAAATCTTTGTGCCACCAAACTTTAACAGAGCAAGCAAGCGACGTTACCAAAGTTATTCCAGAATTTCATGGAGAAAAATTTTGCTTTGCGCATTTTGAAGATATCCTACATATTTTATTTGTAGATACAAAAATTGATACCGAAATTCAATGTTTAAGTTGGCATGGTGATAAAACTATTTATCCTTTGGTTTCTGCTCCTAGCAAGATTTTGAGCTTTGAAGCTAGTGTGATTGATGATAGTTTGCACATTGCATATGTGGAGAAGGATAAAAATGATTTTTACATTTATTATAGTAACACTCACCAAACTCAGAAGCTGGCTACAACAAAGAGCGTCCCAAAAATTTCTATATTAAAACACCTAGATTGTCTTTGGATTTTGTATAACGATGAAAATGTTTTATATACACATCTATCAGCCGACTTTGGGTATAGTTTTAGCCAATCAATCAAAACTTCTACGCAAAAAAATATTTTCCATCTAACATTTAAATCAGTGGAGTGTAACATTCAAGCAACCAACTTATTTGCTTCATTTACAAATTCAACGTTAAAATTACCTTTAATTGATGTTACTGATGCTGATGGAATTCACCCAGATAAAAAGCCAAATATTGAGCTGGATTTATTGTTAGAAGGACTCTCAAGAAGATATATTGTTGCGCAACTAAAACAAGATTTGCCACCACAACCAACAGAGGCAAAAAGCTTTTCATATCCTCAACAGGTGCAACCAATGCCAAAAAGTCGTCCAACTCCTCAACCTCCAACTATGAGTGAGCTAAAGTATGCAACACAAAACTTTATGGATTTTGGCAACGGATATGACGCAAAACCAATGCACCCTCAATATGATAGAGGTCAGTAAAATTCGACACCAAAAATAATATAATTTGGTTTAGCGCCGAAATAAATTAGTAGAAGGGGACTTATGTTCCCTTTTTACAATTTAAAATACAAAAGGGGAAAATCACTTTGAGCAAAAATATTAAGAGTAGACTTGCGTTTTTACTAGGATTTATAACAACAATTAGTGCTGCACCAACGTTTGCACAACCGACAACTTATATTGCAAATATCAACAATTATCCATACAACTTTATTGAGCTTTGGGGTAAAGAGCTTATTTTGGTTGAGGATTTTGCAAGAATGCATGATATAATATTTAGTGAAGGTTCAACTTATATTACATTAATGCATAATGAAAACGTATTACAAATACATAAAAATACGTCCGATGCAATATTAAACAATCAATTTATCAAGTTGAATGCACCATTAGTAAATCATGAAGGGTTTTATTATTTAGAACTTGATGCACTAGAAATTTTGACTAATACATATCAAGAAATTACTGATAAACCTCAAATTAGCCAACAATCTTATTATCGTAATTTATTATCAGAACCTAATTCTGACTTTGTTAGACCTAGCAAATATTCAATTTCAGGAATTAACCACGTTAAGCAAATGCCAGAACTCCCAACAGGTTGTGAGGCAACGGCTCTAACTATTATTTTGCAACACGCAGGATTAAGTATTACCAAACAACAAGTGGCTAACGATATGCCAAAAGCTGGACTTCCATATGTTAGAGATGGTGTAGTTTATGGAGAAAATCCACACAATGCATTTTTGGGAGATCCTTATGCCGATAATGGTTTGGGGATTTATTCAAGAGCTATAGTTGGTATGATTAATAATTATTTTCCAAATCAGGCATATGATTTGACTGGCAAAACTTTTGATGATGTATTAGATGCTGTTGGTCAGGGAATGCCTGTTATGGTGTGGGTTACATCTACAGAAATGACCCCATCTAGGTTAAATAGTACTTGGACTGATTTTGATGGCAACAAAGTTGAGTGGCGAAATCCTCTTCATGCACAAGTTATTATTGGGTATGACAATGATAAAATTTATGTTAGTGACCCAGGGCGTAGCGTAAATAGTAGCTATCAACGTTCGGTCATAGAAAAGGTGTGGTTAGAGATGGGTTCTCAAGCTGTAGCTATCAATCCAAAATCTACCTTCTCTGAGTATATTAGTCAAAATAATATTATTACGGAGCAAGAAGGTGATGTTTTAACTTTGTTTAATAATGGAAATCGACTTTCGTTAAAGTTAAATAGTGATTATGTAATGTGCAATCATGAGAAAATGTCACTTGGTTCACCACTAACTTCATTTGACGGGTTTCACCATGACCACAATTATGTGTTAAGCTATTTTTTTGGGCTAGACCAGCTTATAGAAACTAGTAATTTTACACCACAAATACACCACTCTAGCAATATGTACATTGAAGAATTTAACAATTATCCATATAATTTTGTTGATGCACTTGGCGAAACTTATGTGTTAGCGAGGCATTTTGCTGACCAAAACGGGATTGTTTTATCGAGTGTAGATGGTGGAATAGTCTTTACAAAAGATAATAACGTTCTTATTATTAAAGATGATGTTGCGATTTTAAATGGGCATATTTCAGAAATAGAACGCCCAATATTTATCTATGATAATTTTAGCTTTGTGCCATTTGATTTATTAGTACAGCTATAAATTGTTAATAAATATACCGAAACAACTTATAAATAGTCATTTTGCAAAAAATACTAAAACATAAAAAAAGCTACCTAGAAATTTCTAAGTAGCTTTTTTGAATTTCAAAAATCGTGATGATGTGACAAAACTGTCTGATTTTTAAAAATTTATTATTAACTCGTTTGTGATATAAAAATATTGTACCATATTTTGGAAAATAAATCTAGTGGTCAAGCTTAATTTTTAGTGTTCCACTATAATATTTTTTTTGCCCACTATAAATATCATATCCTAAACAAGTTGTGTGAGCGTATAAATATCCGTTTAAGTGAGAAAATTTATATAGCCCAATTGCCTCCAAATCATCTTTTGGCAACACAGCAAAAAGCTCCCAATTATAACCACCATCATAACTTCTCCAGATGCTTCCGTCCCAAGGTTGCACGTCCCAATCATATGACATATGACCAGCATAAATTATGCCATCAATTTCAATCATATCATAAATTGGGCCAGTATGAGAATGTGGAGGGTGAAAACTACTTACGATTTCGCCACCAGAATTCATGACATAAGTTCCGTGAGTTGGGTGCGTATCTGTTCCCCAGATTATTGTATCACCAAGTTGTACAACAGCAGTTGGGTTAAATTCATCTATAATAATTTCCCAAGTTTCACCTTTATCAGTGCTTCTAATCATCTTGTTATTGTGACCATCACCAATAGATTGGTAAATAATGTTAGAATTTTGTTGATCGACATGAGTTCTGTGCATATGGTTGTTATCATTTTCACCATTTTCATAAATAATTCTCCAAGTTTGCCCCTCATCTTCACTCATATAAATATGGCGAGCGTTATTTGGTAATTCTTTATATCCATACTCAGAAACGATTAATGTATCATCTGGGGCAGCTGCAAAACTCCAATAATAAGCACTCCCAGCAATTAAATCTAACACTTTTGTAAACGTTTTTCCATAGTCTGTTGAGAGGTGAACTTCTCCGTTTGCATCGGGGCTAAACCTTCCGTTTGATGTTCCAACTAATAAATATTTATCATTCAAAAATGCAACCCCATCAATATCTGGTTGTGAAAATGTGTGTAGCCAAGCAAAAGTTTCCCCTTCATCATATGAAATATGTAGGTAGTTTCCTTTTGTTGCCCACAATAGTTGTTCAACTTCATCAGATGCACAAACTCTAAGACCTTGCTCCAAAATTTCAACTGTTTCAAACTTTCCAGAAATTAGAGGGATAATCCTGTTATGATGGGGGACATCTGTATTAGTTTCTTCCTTTAAAATATCTTCTATAAATACATTTTCCTCAAAGTGAAAATGGTCATGCTCAGTTTCAAAAACTTGTCCCCCAAAAATTTCATCAAAAGTATTATGTGCAGAAATCGGTTGACTGATTAATAGTATACACCCCAAAATTATACTTGCGTTCTTAAATTTTTTCATATGTTCTCTCCTATTAAATTAAAATTCTTATATAGTATACAACAAAAAAAGTATATCTACAAATACGCAAATATACTTCAAAAATTTTACTTTAAATTGATAAGATTATTTTCTTTTTCGATAAACAAATAACGTGGGGCTTTGATTGTTGCGCCTCCATCTGTGCTAAAAACCCACTCAATTCTCTCATCAGTATCAGCCTCATAAAGAGCAGGGCCTTCCTCTGGAAATTCGCCATCAACACGATATAACCAAGCTTGAGGAGGTCGTGAAGCTTTTTGAGTTATCCCCTCAACACTTGTAAGCGTTGCATTTTTGCCAACTCCATCAAGTTCATATTTGATATTGGCAGAGTCTAGCGCCCTAACTGTTACATCTAAAATAGTATCATCTTCTTTTAGAGGAACTAAAATTTCTGGTACAACTATAGTTTCCCCATCAAGTCCTAACACAGTAAAAATAACTCCAGAAGCTTGCTCATATTGTTCTTCGTTTTTATCTTTATCCACTTTATCTTTATCAAGTTTTTCCTTGTTTTGATCGATGCGATTTTTATTTAAACTTTTGCTCGCTAAAATAAGTGATGTTACTAGTGCGATTTCCTTTAAACCAAATTTCCCAAGTTTCAAATAAATCTCCCCTATCTTATACTCAAAAGTATAGCTTTATTTATAACATATTCAAGAAATGGAAATTTGTTACAAATAAAAATTTAAATTAAATATATAAAACTTTTTTGCTAAAAAGTGGAACAAAAATCAAACTCAAAACGTCTAACTACTATAAATCACCAAGATATTAAATTTCTATATAAAATGAAATAGTATTTTTGATGATTTAAGATAGATGTTTATAAGAAAAAAATAAATTTAAATTTTTTTGCTAAAAAGTGGAACAAAAATCAAACTTAAAACGTCTAACTTATATAACCCACCAAAAAATAAAATTTTACGAATATAAAGGAGAATGATTATGAAATTAAAAGCACTTATGTTAGGATTAGTATTTTCGGTAGCAAGCTTACCAGTTATGGCAAATGATGTATGGGTAGGTTCTATGGGCCTAGAAGCAGGTCACTTAGTAGCACCAACTCCAGAAGATATGTTATTAGATAATATGGAAGTTACTCCAGCAGCAGGAATTCAAGTTTACTTAGATAATGTTCCAATTTTTTATAACACACCAACTATTTTAAATGATGGAGAGCTTTTTGTTCCACTTTCAGCAATCGGAGAATTATTTGGATTTACTCAAGAGTGGAGCGAAAATAACATATTCCTTTCTACAATGTGGAGCGAAGACCCACAATATCATACGCCTCAAGTGTTCCCATTAGGGCATGAAGATGGAATACCTCCAGTAGCTGATTTTGAAGGAGAATTTATGGATATGGATTTAGTGTTTGTAGAAGGTGCATACATTGTTGATATTGGATACAATGAAGATGGAACAGTTGATTATATTATGACTGGAAACAAAGCAGACCCAACTGATTACATGGCACAAACTATTGTACATGTTTCAGATGAACAAACTCACGTTAGACACGAATTTAATAGAAGAAGATATACAACTCAAGATTTTAGAATTGGTCAAACAATTAACCTAATGATTTCTCCAGCAATGACAATGTCACTACCACCACAAACTACAGCGTATGACATCGTAATTATTGATGAGAACTTACCAGAAACTTTTGATGACCAAGTTTATAACTAAAAAAAAAGAGCTAGCCTATTTTGGTTAGCTCTTTTTTTTAGTATTGTTCTACATAAAACGGAGAAGGAGCAGTTGGTACGCTCGCATCTGGTTCTGATTGTTCTTCTTGTGCTTCCTCTTGTGGTGCGTCTTCTTGAATTGGTTCAATTTCTGGCTCTGGCTCAACAATTGGTTCAACTTCTGGTCAATTGGCTCAGGCTCTGGGGTAGGCTCAGGAGCTTGTATAATTGGTTGTTGAGTTACAGTTGGAGAAATTGCAATAGGTTGAGCAATTAACATATACAAATAATTTCTCTTAGAGTCTTCACTATCAATAATTAATGAAGTAGAATATTTTTCGTATCCATCTTTTTCAAGTTCAACATAATATACACCAACATCAAGCGTTAAGCTGGCTGGAGTTAACCCTTTATAGACCCCATCTACAAATATTTTTGCTCCCTCAGGAGTTGTATTTAAATTTATAGAATGCCCAACATCTGTAGAACTATTTGATGAAGTTGTATTGCTAGAAGTGCTAGAGTTAGTACCACTTTCAGTTGTAGCTTCTGTATTATTTTCTGTAGTTTCGCCTTCTTCGGTAATTTCTTCTTCTGGCTCTTCTTCAACAGGAGTAATTTCCTTTTGTAAAACAGGTCTAACTACTGTATCACGAACTATAGATACTGAATGAGAATATGGTTGATATCCTTCAGCTTCTATTTCTAAAATATATTGACCATAAGGTAAATGTATTATATCGGTAGGTTTATACTCAGAGTCATTAATTTTTATAGTAAAATCCGAAATTCCAAGTTGCACAACTAATTGATATAGCTCCTCTTTTGCATCAAATGCACTAATTGGATATGTTTGCCCACTTTCAATCGTAATATTGTTATAATTAAGTTGCTCATAACCATCAATATACAACACAATATCATGAGTACCTGTCGTAACTGGAAGCTTAAATTCATCACCCAATTCTTCAATTTTAACTTGCTGATTACGATTAACTTCAATTCTCCCAGTACTAGCTGGTAAATCAACGAGCTGTAAAAATCCATGTTCATCAATGACCTGAATAGTAACAATTTGATTGCCAATTCCTCTTATCAATAGTTTATCTTTTGCACCAACAACATATTCTTCCATAACGTCACCAATGCTATTTATCCAAGTGACTCCAGCATTATAAAAAAACGAATGTTCCCCAAAACTCAGGGTTTGGTCATTCTGATTTAGATACGTTCCATCAACATCAGTTCGTAACCATCTATCAAAATAAACTCCAACTTCTGATGCGACTTCCGTAATTTTATCATATACAATAAAGACAACTTCTCCTGGGATAATTGCATCTAATGGAACAGGATTTTCTTTTTGATCCTTAATCCAAGTTTGAGGAGCAAGCTCAATTCTTACAGTGTAGCCTGTTTGCAAATCAAAAACTATAAGCTCGTCCTCTGTCTTATATTGAACAACTCCAAGAAGTTCCGAATTTATAGAAATTATACTATTATCAATAGTTTCAGTTTTTGGTGGCTCGATAGTTTTTGCAGAACTATCGTTTGTAAAGTGGCTAAGCCCCAAGTATACAAAGCCACTAAGCGTTGCAACTCCAATCATTCCAGTAGCAATTATCATATTTACAAAACCCCTATTGCTTCCCAACTAATTTCCTCCTTCTCTAGCAAAATTTGTATAATAAAGTAAGATTTTTGCGATATTTTAGTATTTAGTATAAGGCAAAATGTGCTTTTTTACAAGGCAAAACCTACTTATTTTCTTCTAGTTGTTCCTTGTCTCGTGTTTGCTTGGCCATAAAAAATAACATTCTCAAAAAGGCCAATACCCAAATTGAAAGGGTGGACACCATTACGTGGTTCATTTGCAAATCTATCGTATACATTACCCACGCTTTTATTATTAGTGAGGCAAACGTTAGGACGACAAGCCTAAGAGCATCTCCAAATAATTCTGTTAAGTTTGCAAAATATTTTAGTACCTCAGAAAATAAATTGCAAATCATGTTGCTAATTATATTTGACACTAGAATAAATATAATCAAACTTTCGACGCTATTATACTTAGTTCCTGTAAAAAATAAAATTCCACCTTGAATAATTAAACATGTTAGCACAAACCCAAATACAAATCCAATCGCTACAATTAATCCAAAAATACCTTTTACAACTTTCATCTTTAGCTCCTTATCTATAATAATTATATCCAAAAGTAATTTTAACAGATATAACTACTATAATAAAATAATATTTGTTATTTTTCCCAAAAATCACAAAAAAACTCCTATAAAAATAGGAGTCTTTCAGTTATAAATGTTTTTCTATAAATTCTGTAGCAGTAACTTGTGCATCTTGATACTCAAGCATATTTTGCCACTTTACTTCAAACATACTATAGTTATTTCTTCTTTTAGATTGTAAATATTTATAACAAATATTTGCATATTTTTCTGGGAAAATTAGCATTGATTTTAAGATACAACGTTCTTCCTCACTTAGTGGTCTTATGGCTTCATAGTCTTCTATTAACTGTTGTAATATATCAACACGCCAATTATTCTTTTGCATAATTTTTGTTAAAACGCTACTTAAATCTAAAACTTGAACATTATAAGTACAATTATCAATATGCGCCATGTGGTAATAATTATCCACACGCTTAATCGTATGATATTTATAATCATTATGTATTAAGTTTTTTGGTAATACAGTTTCTTCGCTCAAAGGCGCAATATAACTAAGTGCTTTGCGCTCCAAAGTTTCATAGACTCTGTAATCCTTCAAAAACATAATTTCAAAAGGTGTTTTTTGTGATAAATTCACAACTTTTTTCTTTAAGGCAGCAGTTTCTTTGTATCGTTTTGATACATAATCAGAAATACTTTTCATCTGTACAGACTCACTACTTCTATGCTCGGTTTCAAAATTCAAACCACATTTATGAAAGGCCGCAAGTAACGAAACTACGCCTTTTATATCTTTCATATCTTGAAAATCAATTTCCTTACCTTCCTGATGCTCTTGCAAAACATAGAGTTGACCCTTATTCTGCGCATAGGGGAGATTTTTTTTCGTAAGATAAATCGAACTAACTTGGCTAAATCCATTACTTTTTAAATAATTAATTGCATCATTCATAAATAAAATTTGCTCAATAGAAATATTTACCTTTCTTAAAATAAAAAACCCTTGATTGGTGTCTAAGTAGTAGTTACTTCTATTATAATAATATTTCCTAATATCCAATGCATATTGATTAATGAGAGCATGATTTAAGGTTTTCAACTTTTTTCCCCCCTTTATAATAAACGCTTATTTCCATTCTCTAATAATTTATATGACAATCCATAAAAAAAAATATCTACTTTTCATTTTTAGTTCACAATTTTAGTTGATAATATTGAGATATACACACTTTTTAGCCAGTAAGTTTAGGTTATTAAAAAAATTTTTTGGGAGGTTATCCCTTGACCCTAAATTATAGTACTGTTAAGTTTAAACGATAAACCTAATTTTTAGAAGGGAGATGATAACACTGAAAAAGGTATATATTGGTATAATTAGCTTTATTTTAATAATAATTCTTGTGTTACTTGCAAATTATCAAATAAAATCGAGCTATGAGTCACTAACAAGAAATATAAGTGTACGAACTCTCTCACCTTCACAAACTCAAATATTACAAGATATTGTGGCTGTAAAAATTATGCAAAATGAAGAAACGTTAGATTTTATGTTGGAAGATAATAGATGGTATATTTATTCAGACCATGTTTTGTTGGCAGATGCTACAGAAGTATTCAATTTGCTATCATACTTTCAAAATATAAATTTATTTGAATTAGTTGAAACCAATGTGTATGACCCCAGTTTTTATGGAATTAATCACCAGTCAAAAACACTATCTTTATTAGATAGAAGTGGAGAAACTAGAACTCTTATGGCTGGCAATAGTTATTCTCTAACTCATTATTATGTATATGAGATGGAGAGTCAAACCGTTTATTTGATGGATAGAGTGTACTTTGATGGAATATCTACAAATATTACAAATTGGAGAACAAAAGATTATTTACAATTTGACAGAAATAATGCTCAACAAATTTTGTTTCAAATTAATGGACAAACTCATATTATTAATTTTGATGAATATGAAGAAAATATGCCTTCAGCTCAAACTTTAGAGTCAGAACGATTAGTTTATTTGCTTCAATTTTTGGAACAAACAAGAGCTAGGTATTATATTACGGATTATGCAACGCCTGAAATTTTATACAATTATGGTTTATATAGCCCAGATGCAATTATAACGATAAAGTATAGCTCAGGAGAAGAAGTTCGCTTAATAATAAAAGAAAGTTTATACTCAGCTCATGATAGTTATGCAACATTAGATGGAACGAGTATTATATTTACAATTCCATCACCAACATTTTAAACCCTCACCAAAAAAGTAGTGAGGGCTTTTTATTTTGAAAATAATTAGAATATTCGCCTAAATAAGGACAAAAAAAGCGGATCATCATGAAATTTGAAATTGAGATTTTGTTTGAATGGTAAATCTGATATGAAATTTACAAATCTACAAAAAAAAGTTAACTGATTATGAGGAGTAGTTAACTTTTTTTGAGGGGTGTATAAATTGTGAATATTTATTGGACTCCACTTTCTAAAATAGAGAAGGTTTTTTTCTCGCAATTAATTTCGGCTTCAACACCATATGGAATTGTAATTATTGGTGAAGTGTGACCGAAGTTCATATTATACAAAATTGGAATATCAAGTTTTTCTTCATGTTTAATAACTTTTTCAATAATAGTTTTGTATTCCTCATAATATAAATTGTCGTATGGTTTGCCCCAAATTATCCCCTTGGCGTTTTGCAAAATTCCTTGAGTTGCATAGTTTCTAAGCCAATGAATTAGAAGGTCTGGAGGCGTTTTTGTTTCACAAGTTTCAAAAAATATAATCGCATCTTTCCACTTATCTCTATTCCAAAGGGTAGTACCCTTTAAATTTTCTAGCGACTCTAGGCAACCACCAATTAAATGACCTCTCGCAATGCCTGTCCCTTGCAAAAGTTCGTATCCGTTGTGAGGCTCTAATTTTCTATTTGTAGTTTGATTATCTGGGTTAAACCAGTCCAAAAATTGGCTTGTCCACACATCAGAATTAGCAATTTCTCCAATAGGCTCTGTTTGGCAAAGTGCTTTTTCAAACCAATTTATAGTGTAGTCAAACATTTCCACATTCTGTCCAAAATCAGTCAAAACACTTGGACCATAAAAGCTTGTAATTCCAGCCTGTTGGCAAATAAAATGAGTTGTAGTTGAGTCTGAAAATCCTACAAAAATTTTGGGGTTATTCGTTATAGTTTCAAAATTGATATATGGCAAAATTCTTGTGCTATCATCACCACCAATACACGCAATTATCGCTTTTATAGTTGGGTCTTTGAAGGCATTCATCAAATCTTGTGCGCGTTTTTTTGGGTTATCATAAATAAATTTGCCACCTTTTAAAGTATGCTCCATCTCAACAATTTCAAACCCTAGCTGACTAATTCTTTCTTTGGCGATGTTATACCGATAGAGCAAATCACCAGCTCCACCCCATGATAAACTTATAGTTGCAATTTTATCGCCCTTTTGTAAATGTTTAGGCTTAATCATAAAAATAACCTCCTGAATAATATATGTTCGTTTATTATAACAGAAGGTTTTTGATTAATCAATAATTATTTCTACAATGGTAGGTTCGTTTGGCATTGCTGGCGGTGCATTTTCTGGTTGTGGATTAGAAAGTTCTGGTAATAATAAATTTTCGTTTGAAAATACCTCTTCTTCGTGATAATCTTCCAAATTTACAACATCGTCATTAACAACTCTATCTTCAGGAGCTACAAACCATTTAGTTTCGGTAAATGTACTGCCTCCATCGCTATATGAGTCGCAAAGTAATGAACGGGCTGCATCACCTTTACCGATTGTGTAGGCGTTAGGTGTGGCATAAAGTGTGTAGTCATCAAAGTAGCCAATATATTTGTTTCTCAGCTGGTTTCTGTGGTGAATAACTTCTTCTGGAGGGTTAGTTTCAAAGTCTGCAAGCAAATTTATTAAATATAATCCAGCAGAACAATTATTGTTTAGTGATGAAATATTGTTATGAGTAAAAATATCTGGAGAAAGACCATCACTATTAAACTCAAGAGTTTCAGTAATTACATAGTTGATTGCTGCAAGGTCAACAAAATATTCATCACTCCAATCTTTTTCAAAATACATAATTTTACCTTCGTATGAAGCTTTGAATTTGCTTCTCCATACTTGAGATGAGCCGTTAATTGTAGTTCCATCATACGATACGTATTGTCCGTTGTCATATTCTTTTAGGATTGTTCCGAGTGTACGAGTAGTAGTCCCCCCCACAGGGACATCAACTAGTCTTAAAGTGTGGTCAGATTTTGATAATATGTATTGTGTTTCGTATTCCGTTCTGGTAATAAACCCCGTCATTAGCCCTGCACAAGGAATTAACAACGATAGCATTACTAAATTTTTTTTCATTTTAATAACCTCCATAAATAATTTTTAATTGTAGCGTAAGTTTCATCTTATATATAATATATTTCGACACGTTCAGGAAATCTCATATTAAAAAAATGACATTATCACATGAGAGAGAAATATATTATTAAGTTATAGTGTAAATTTATGTATTAATATTCTTTTTTTGCTAATACAGCTCAAATTAAAAAAACTGATTTTCTAAATTTCTTAGAAATCAGTTTTTTTGTTATTCTTCAATGTTTAATCCAGCAAGTTTTGCTAACTCTTTGATAGATTGAACAGAAATTTTCTTACCTTTATAATCGATTAGTTGTTCCATGCTACCTGTAAAAATATCTGCTGGTTCATATTTTTTTAAGATAATTCTTTCATCATCTACAAAAATTTCCAAAGCATCTTTTTCTTGAATGTCTAAATTTCTTCTTAATTCGATAGGAAGCACCACACGTCCTAATTCATCTACTTTTCTTACTATTCCTGTTGATTTCACTATAATCCTCTCCCTTTAAAAACATTTTACAAATATGCATTTTTATCTATTTAATATATAATATACCATAATTAGAAATAAAAGTCAATTGGTCTTTTGTAAATTTTTATCATTTTTTAAAACTTTTGTGGTTTTGTTAATATATTATTCCTTATTATTCCAAAACGTACCTATTACTTCGACATTTTTCCTTGAAAAAATTAGATTTTCTCTATAAAAATGTCAATTTTTATCTATCAATGTATAAATTGTGTAGAAATTTCTAAAATATCACTGATTATGCACAAAAATATGTATAATATACACTGGTGGTTAAATTTTTATAATATAAATTGTTTTATAATTTTTACGCTAGGCAATGCATATAGTTATAAGGACAAGGGATAGTAAGGCACGCTATCACATTTATTTTAGGCTTGAATAAGTTAAAAACTTAACAGAGCGATATTTCAAAAAGGAGGTTTTTCATGTTAAATTATTTGTGGAGCTTTATGGTTATTTTTTCGATAATCATGTCAATATTCGGAGGAGATATGAGAGGCCTTACCACAGAAATGCTAAATTCTAGCCAAACAGCACTCAAAATTTGCTTTGAGACAGCTGGGGTTTTAGCTATGTGGATGGGCATTATGCGTATTGCAGAGAAGGCTAATTTAATTGATACTCTTGCAGTACGAATGACTCCAATTCTTAATTTTTTATTTCCAGATGTTCCAAAAAATCACCCAGCAAGAAAGTATATTGCTACCAATATTATTGCAAATTTTTTGGGTCTTGGGTGGGCAGCTACACCTCCGGGGCTTAAGGCTATGGTGGAGCTACAAAAACTTAATTCTGATAAGCAAAGGGCCACAAACGCTATGTGTATGTTTTTGATTATCAATATTTCTTCAATTCAATTAATTTCTATAAATATGGTTTCTTATCGCCATTCTTATGGGTCGGTTAACCCTACAGAAATTGTTGGACCATCAATTCTTGCAACTTTATGTTCAACAATTGTAGCAATTATTTTTGCCAAAATGATGTATAGAAAGGAGCAATAATATGAATTTAATAATGACTGTATCCGACCTGATAATTCCTTGCATCTTTTTTGGAATTATTTTTTATGGACTCTACAAAGGTGTAAATGTATATGAGTCTTTTGTGGAAGGAGCAACTGAGGGACTTAAGGTTGCAGTTGATATTTTACCAACGTTAATTGCGTTATTAGTAGCCGTTGGAATGCTTAGAGCTTCTGGGACACTTGATGCCATAGTACGCCTTATTAATCCACTAGTGGCCTCAACTGATTTTCCGAGTGAAGTTGTGCCAATTGCATTGATGAGAATGGTTTCATCATCAGCTTCAACAGGGCTAATTTTGGACATCTTCCAAACACATGGGCCAGATAGTTTTTTAGGAAGACTAGTTTCAATTATGTTTGGTTGTACAGAAACAATTTTTTATACAATGTCTGTTTATTTTATGACAATTAAAGTCAAATACACAAGATATACATTAGCTGGTGCGTTAATTGCATCTTTTGCAGGGCTATTTGCTTCATATATTTTAACGCTACAAATTTTTGGAGCATAGATTTAGTATTTTTTAATAGACATTATACCCTAATTTAACAGTAAATAAAAGGTAATTTTTCATATTAATATCAAAATATAGATATTGAAGAAGGATTTAGCTACTTTTTGATAAAATATATAACTTTTTATCAAACAAAGTAGTTTTGCTTTTAAAGAAATACTTTATATATACGTACAATGTTTGAATTTTGGTAATTAATTTGTAGTTGTATTATGTTATTCATTATTGTATAATACAACTATGAAACGAAAATACAAGCTAAATCAAAATATTTGCTATTTATGTAAATATCATATTGTGTGGTGTTCAAAATATCGGCGTAAAGTCCTTGTAGATAAGGTACGAATAAGGTTAGAGGAGCTGATAATAGAAATTTGTGAGCCAATAAACGTGGATATAATTAAGTTAGAAATTCACCCAGAATATGTTTATTTACAAATGCAAGTAGACCCCCAAACGGGTGTACACAAAGTTATTAAGCAAATAAAAAGTAGGACATCAAGAATTTTGAGGGAAGAATTTCCGACTCTCAAAACAAAATTACCAACTTTGTGGACAAATAACTATTTTATTTCTACTGAAAATAAATTACAAAATGAAATTGTAGATGATTATATAAAAACACAAAAAACATCACAACGCCAATAGTTATTAAGTTACAATCAGATGAAGGAGAGTGAAATTAACTCATGTTTTTTAAGAAATTAAAATCTTTTTTTGCATCAGAACCAGAAATTTATGAAGATACAATTTATCATAAAAATGGTGCGATTATGTACCAAGGTTCAATAAGAGGCTCAAATTATCATGGTTTAGGAAAATTATATGATGAAGATGGTCAGTTAAATTATGAGGGAGAGTTTAAAGATGGTCAACCTCATGGACAAGGTACGGCATATATAGATGATGGGGAAACTTATATGGGGGACTTTTATAAAGGCGAGCGTACAGGGGTTGGTGTGTATAGTTGGTCTGATGGTTCTATTTATAATGGTCATTTTTTGAACGGAGTAAAAGAAGGAAAAGGAAAATATGAACTAGCATCAGGTATTATACTAGAAGGTAACTTTATGAATAATCAAATTCAAGGTTATGGTAGTGCGATTTATCCAGATGGCCGAATGTATGAAGGGGAATTTACTGATGGAATAGCTGTAGGTAGAGGAAAAGTAACGTTTCCGAATGAAGAATATTATGAAGGAGAAGTTATTGAAGATGCAATTCCTCACGGCAAAGGTTCTTATAATTTCAAAGATGGAGGCACATACAGAGGTGATTTTGACCACGGTGCAATTACGGGTAAAGGTATAAAAATATTTGAAAATGGTCATAAGTATATAGGATTTTTTAAAGATGGAATGATGCATGGAAAAGGAACTTATGAAGATGAAAATCACCGTCTTTATGAGGGAGAATTTGAAGAAAATTATATGGTGATGGAGACTTATAATAAAATTACATTGCCTTCTGGTGACCAGTATGAAGGAGAAATTTCTGATGGCGTTCCTCATGGATTTGGAAAAATTATTTTTCAAGATAAAACTTCTTATGATGGGGAATTTTATTATGGGCAAATGACAGGTTATGGAACAAAAATATTTGAAAATGGTCATAAATATGTGGGATTTTTTAGAGATGGAATGATGCACGGAGAAGGTACATATTATGATGATACAGGCGGGTACTATAGTGGAGAATTTGAAGATGATTTTATGGTAAAACGTTTTGGATAGATTAGAAAAGGGGTTATTTGTGTAGCTCCTTTTTTTTTGCATAAAAAAACTGCCGACAATTTGCCTGCAGTATAAATTTAATTTTAGTAACCAACAATTAAACTAGTTTCTGTCATTCTATCACCGCTAATGTAGATAACTACTGGATTTATCTCAGCATTAACAGGTTTTGCTAGAGCAACGTGTATACCTTCAATCATAATATCTTTAATATCACAACATTGTTTTAACGTTTCATTATCAAGTTCTATAATAATTTCTTTATCTGATATAGTTGTAGTTGCGTACAAATCTTTGTGGCTAATTAATTCAACATTAGAATTGTGGTCGAACATATAAGCTGAATTTTCATCAAGTCTTAACGAAAATACACACCCTTGCTCAGTAATATGTTCAATATTATTGTGACCAATATTATATAAAATAATATCAGCAACTTTACCACCTTCTCCATCTAAATCAGGGATAGAATATACTTTACTAATAAATTCTTTTGCAGGAGTTGTGGCTTGCCTATCGGTTAATGAAATTTTTTCACTAGAAAAGATAGAATTTTTGTCAGATATTACTTCAATCGCAGGAATACCCGATTGTGCATGAAAACCAAATAAAATTCTTAGATTACTATTACGAGAAATAGGAATTCTTTCATTTTGTGCTACAACAGAAACTTGGATTTGAGTAGGATTTAATATAGAAATATTGATGTCTAGCCCTTCGATTACTGAACCATCAGCTGACATGAATTTACTTTGAGAATATTTTTGAGTCTCTAAAAAAGACCCGTTATGAGCTTCGAGAATAAAAGTTTCACCAGTAGTATCAATAACTACATCATTATTTAAAGTAAGGAGTAAAATTTGATTGGAGTACATATGACCGATGTTCATAGGTTGCATGAAATTTAAGCTAGCTGTAGTACTATAGATTGGAGAAGGAGTAGCTACAACGCTTACAATTAAAGAAAGGAAACACATAGTTAATAAAGTTTTATGTAGTTGCATTTAGTTACCTCCATGTAGATAGCAGAATAATGAAACTTAACAAAACTGTTTTTTTATATTTAAGAATAAAAAATTCTTCTTTTGATATTTGGGTTACGTGTAAATAATATATTTCTTAAATTTTGATAGTATACATATTATATCTTACTTTTAGACAAGAAACAAGCTTTTTGCCGATTTTGTTACATAAGTGTAACAAAACTGTCGTATAAAAATGGGCTATTGTAATTGATTTACAATAGCCCATACTTGGTTTTTACCCTATTTATTTTTTCTAGCATAGGTTCAGCAATAAAAAACAGAAAAATTGTTGTGGAAAATGCATGAATTAAATCAAAAGGTAATGCTTGAATATAGTAAATTAGTAGAATTTCTAAATTTATAACGGAACTCCCCATAAGAGCCGAGTAAATGTTAATAATTCCACCATATAAAAATAAAGTAACGAATGCCCCATAAATGCATAAAAGTTTTTTATTATATTTAAGTTTAGTTTTTGATAATAAACCACTTACAAAACCTATTACACCCAAGCAAAACATTTGCCAAATAGTCCAAGGTCCTTGACCAAAGAAAAAATTGCTAATAAATGCAGTCATAGCACCACTTAAAAAACCAGTTTCTGCTCCAAAGGCAAGCCCCGTAATTATAACAATAGCAACAGTTGGCTTAAAATGAGGTAACATAAAAAAAGCACTTCTTCCAGCTACCCCAATACTAACCATAACTGCAACCAAAATTATCTCTCTAGCCTGAGGCTTTTTTTGTTCAAATTGCATAAAAAATGGTATCATTAAATAAATGATAATTAGTAAACTTATAAAATAATATTTTTTATTCTCCAAAAATTCAGCACTTATCCATAAGGTTAAAGGGATAATTATTAGTAATAGTAGCCAACTAATTTTTAAACTTAACTTTTTCATTCCAAGATAACCTTATAACTAATAATTTCATTACCCCAACGTTGAATTTCAATTTCTACATTGTTTTGTAAAGCACTCAAGTAATTATACTGTTGTTGAGTAATGTAATAATCAGAAATAAACCCATCTTTATTTTTGACTTCAAGTAAAGCATTTTTAAAGTTACTATTATTATGGTTAGTTACTTCAATAATTTCAAGTGTTTCAATAATAGCTCCTTCTTGATAAAATTGCATAGAATTGTAAAGTTGTGGTAATAAATAAAATGAAATCACAGTTATAATAAAGTAGATATTGGTTTTTTTATCCAAAAAATTTTTGATAAAAAGATTATAAAATACTTGTGATAATAAAATAATTAATACCAAAATTCTAATTCCACAGGCTATTGTGAGTTTAATTTTTGCTTCTTCTACACTATTTACAGCCCAATTATTAATTCCCCAGCCTTCAATAAATCCATAAATAACTAATAAAGTTATATTGAATATTTCAAAATCCATAATATAAACCTCCCTCACTGTTATTATTATATTACAAAAAACAATAGGAGTAGTCAACTTTTTTTAATAAAAATTTATAAATTTTCACTAAGAAATTTTTGAAAATCTAGTTGAGATTGGGTAATCACCTTTTTTTTATAAGGAAATAGTGCATCAAATTTTTCTAAATCTGTAGGAGTAACCTCCAAAGCTTCTGTAAAATGTACATTTCCAGAAATTCCTTCTAATGCTCCATCAAAAAGAGGTAAAACTAAAAGTCCAGTAAAGCTATTATTATAAGAAATATTAAACTCTTGCCCACCTTTAAATCCATAAGGAGAGTAGTGATGTTCAAAGCCTAGAGTGATAATTGCACTGTAATCTAATTTTTTTGCTTCCTTTATAAAGTGAGTAATTAATTTTCGTCCCAAACCTTGACGGTGAAAATCTGGGTGGATACACACTGGACCAAAAGAAATTACGGGGTGTTCGGCATTATTTTTATCAATAATTTTGGCATTGGTACAAGTTATACTACCGATTATTTGGTTATTATCCTCTAGAACAAAAGTAAGTTGTGGTATAAAATCTGGGTGTTTACGGATTTGATGTGCTGATAAATGTTCATCACACCCCATAACATATAAGTTCCAAAATGCTTCTCTAATCAAGGTTTCAACCTCGTTAGCATCAGTTAAATTTTCATTTCTAATATTCATAAATTCCTCCAAAATTTTTATTAAATAGATTTTATTACATCGTCGGGTGTTATTGCAAATGGTAAAAATTCCCTAACAAGTCGGTTGGTGCTAGTAGTATAAAAATAGTTTGAGCTAAAAAATTGGTGAGGAGTATCTTCTGAGATGATTTCACCATCAAAAAATAATCCACATCTAGTAGCAAATTTTGCACAAAATTCGATATCATGGCTCACTAATAATATAGTTAAACCTTGATTTTGCAAGTCTTGTAGGATTTTTGCAAAAGTTTCTTTAAATTGTGCGTCAAGTCCTTTGGTAGGTTCATCAAGCAACAATAAATCTGGATTGCATAATAAAATTTTACCAAGAGCTACTCTTTGTTGCTCACCACCACTTAAATCATAGGGGTGAGTGTTTAGGTATGGTGTAATTTGAACCAATTTAGCCATTTCTAAAACTTTATTAAAATCTCCATTTTGCACAACGTTTTGTAATTCTTCTTGTACAGTTTTACCAATAAATAATGCTTGAGGGTCTTGAGGAAGGAGCGAAATTTTTTTAGTAGAATATTTAATTTTACCTCGATAATGCTTTGACTGTTTACAAATAACGTTAAGCAAAGTGCTTTTTCCTGAGCCGTTTCCACCCATCAAAGCATACATTTCTCCTTCAAATAGTTCCAAATTTATTCCTTTTAAAATATCATTTTGGTGCTTGTCATATTTAAAAAAAACTTCATTTATAGATAAAACTTTTATGGAGGAAATATTTTTTTTGGGAATATTAAATGCGGTGGAAATATTTTTTAATCTCTCCTCAAGTATTGATTTTGCTTGTTTTATCGTAAGAGGATAATTCTTTAATCCAACTTCAAAACAAATTTTTGCTGAATTTGGTAAAAAAATTTTTAATGGGTGATTATTTTGTAATAAAGTTGAGCATACTCTAGCTGGGTCATCGTTTTGAATTATCTCGCCATTTTCCATAACGATAACTTTGTCAACATATTTAAAAATTTCTTCAAGCCTATGCTCAGTCAAAATTATGGTTGTGCCAAGTTCTTGATTAATTTTATAGAGTGTTTCCAAAAAATCGACTGCACTAATGGGGTCTAGTTGTGAAGTTGGTTCGTCAAGTAATAAAACATCAGGGGTCATGGCCATTATGCTTGCCAAATTTAAAAGTTGCTTTTGACCACCAGAAAGTGTTGTTACGTCTTTATAAAACCAGTGAGAAATACCAAAAAAATGGACCATCTCACCAACACGAAGTCGAATTTTCTTTTGCTCAATGCCAAGATTTTCAAGGCCAAAAGCTAATTCGTGCCACACTTTATCAGTTACAATTTGATTATCAGGATTTTGTAAAACGTATCCTATTTGCTCGGCTTCTTCTCGTTGGGTTAAATTTGATATAGGCTGATTATTAAAAAAAATATCCCCTGATTTTTCGCCATGAGGGGTTAATGAAGGTTTTAATTGTTTAAGTAAGGTGGTTTTTCCACTTCCAGATTGTCCACAAATTACTATAAATTCGCCTTTAGTTATACACAAGTTTAAGTTTTTTAGTGTATATTGTGGATAAGTTGGGTATTTAAAATTTAAATTTTGGATATTAAAAATTTCCATTTAATTTCCTCCGTAATATTGATGATTATAGGGGTAAAGCATAATATTGTGAAAAGTCCATAGTTCAAAAAATCTATAAAATTTCCATAACTATAGGTCATCACAGGAAAATAACTAACTTTAATATTATTATTAAAAGAATGAAATATTAAAAAAAATGTACTTACGAAAAAATAAATTCCTATAAATTTATCTCGGATAGTTATTTTGTAATTTGAAAATGCAGTTCTGCCTGATAATCCATAGCCCCGAGCTTTCATACTATCGGCAGTTTCTATAGCGTTTTCTAAGCTCCAACTAGTCATTATAGATAAAATTTTAGTAGAATTTTGTATCTTTTGTTTAAAAGATGGATTTGAATTTACACATTCTAAATTTGATTGTGCATTTATAATTTTAGTTATTCTTTCTTTATATAAGGGTACAAATCGTAGAACCATCATAAAAATTAAAGAAAGTTTTGGGGTTATTTTTCCAAAAATATAAGTTATTTTATCAGAACTCATAATAATGTTGTAGCATGAAAACCAAATAATTACAGTAATTAGCATAACTCCAGTGGCTATTCCATATAAAACGCTTTCTAGGGTAAAGGGGTTGCCACTTGGTAAATAAAATAAAATGGTTGCTCCTTGGTGATTAAACATTGGATTTATTATCGACACTATAAATAAAGTTGGAAGCATATATAAAACATTGAATTTTAATGCATGAATACCTTTTAAATATACGGAGTAGATACAGCAGGCACTAAGTGAAATTAACATATAAATTGGGTGCATCAAAAACATTGAAAACCCTATAACTATAACAAAGTAGGTGAAGTTTATAATGGGGTGATAATCTTTAAAATAATCATTCATTATTATACCTCACGTCTTCACCTAGGTTGCAAGTGTAGTGCCACTCTATAATGTCGCCAGCTTGGATTGTGTATTGGGAGCAACCAACCGTTGGGAACTCACCGTTTACGCTATAAAGCCACCCACTAAGTTCGCCAACGTCAAATTCATAAATATTATTTATACCTTCGATATATGCAGAGTTATAAATAGGGGTATCCACAAATTCCATATGAATTTTATTAGCTCGAGTTTCTCTTAGTAGAACATCAAAAACGCTTTCATTTTCATATGCAATAAATTTGGTCGTTGGTAAAATTATTCCATCATCAGGAATAAGTGTGTGTTTATTTTCATCTAACATAGAAATATTATTTAAAATAGTGTCACAAAATATACCAAGTGAAATAGAAATTTCGGCTTCTGATTTAGATGTAGAAAAAGAGAGCATTTCAGGGTATGAAATCTCTCTAACTGACCAAGCCATTCCTATTAGTATTGCTATGGGGACTATTAAAAATTGCTTTTTCATAAAAAAATCCTTTCTAGGTGTTTAGCAAAAGTGATTTTAGTCAATCTTATAAAGAGGAGTTTTATTTTGGATAAATCTCTCATAAGCTACTAAACTATAAAAACTTTGTTCGGTTGCCATTTGGTTAGCACCCTCGCCTTTAACATGCTCAAATGCACCGTTTGATAGACTAAAGTTTAATAATAAGTTTATTAATGTAGAATTATGAATGTTAAAACTGCTCATTTCGTTAGGGTTAATTCCTATAGAACAAAGGGCTACAATAGTTTGGGCTAAATTTTCGCTATGCAACTCATCTACTGGAGTAAGGTTTAGTTTTTGGTATAAAAATTTGACGGCATTATCTATAGAAGAAGTTACATTTTCATATCCAGTTTGGTTGTAATAAGGAGCAAGCGCTTGGATTGTCATTGCAGTAATATCAATATCTCCAAGTAAATTTTCTTTAGATAAATTAAATCCTCCATCGATAGTTTTGTAGTCAGTTAAAATTGTATTAATTACGCTATCGGGATTATCTTGAGAATTTGTGTAGGAGTCTGCTAGTTGCATTGTCATTAGTCCAAAAATTAATTCGTTTAGGCCTTGACGTTCGCCAAGAATAGTGTTTGGTAAGTAGGGCATATTGTTTGCTTTATTATAGGAATAATCTACTAAATCAACGCCATTTACATTTGTAGGGTCTTTTCCTATTGCAGCAATTGTAAGTGCTAAACGTTGAGTTTCCGTAACTTTTAAGCTCCAACCTCTTGAGTGGTCAGTATGATTTTGAGAAGCAATTTTCTCTATATGATTGTAGTAGTTTTCAAAATAATTGTCTGGAATTTTAACGTTACTTCTGGCTAAGCCTAATATAGCCCATTCTCCTCCAATCACACCAAATTGAGGAGTTGGCGTTGTTTCTAAAATATAATTAGCAGTGTTATCTAGTGTTTTTTGTACTGAAGTTTCAAGTTGCGGTGTAGTGAAATTTATTGTATTAGATTGTAAAGTATCAAGTGATGTTGCAAATATTGGTGTTGTCAATGTGCTTATGATTAACAACGATAAATAAAATTTTTGGTGCATAATATTCTCCTAATTGATAGTGTTGTAGGCACGTAATGCAATAACGGTAGCCATTTCTCGAGTTACATTTTCTTTGGGGAAAAATCCATCACCCATACCGTTAATTAAACTATGTGCATAAGTTAATAAAACATCAGATTTTGCCCAATCAGAAATAGTTTCAAAGTCTTCTATTTCACCAGAAAACTCTATTTCTTCAAGGTTTAATGCTCGGTTAAGCATAACGGCCATCTCTTCACGAGTAATAGTTTTATTTGGCATAAAAAGTTCACCATAGCCATTTACGATATTATTTGCGTAAGCGATATTTACGGCAGAGCTAAACCAATTGGTAGATTGAACATCTGAAAACGGAGCATGAGCGATAATTGAACCATTGTCTAAATCTAACAATCTTACTAATATAGTTACAAATTCTGCACGAGTAACTTCTGTTTTTGGTCTAAAAGTATTGTCATCATAGCCAGTTACTAGCCCTAGAGCTGTTGCTTGTAAAACATCAGATTTTGCCCAGAGTGAAATATCATCTTCGTCTAAAAATGGTATTTCGGTAGAGATTGTTGGAGTGATTATTGAAAAATTAAATAAATATGGTGATTTGATAACTAAATTTTGGTCATCAATATAGCTATAACTACTATCGTTTAACGCATAGATATCAAGGGCTTCTTCTTGGGAATTAAATTTTGGAACTGAAACATTAATCCCGTTTGCGTCCCAGACTATTGAAGATGATGCGCCATCTATAATTGTTAATGTAACTTCTGTAGAAAAAGTTATAGGGTTATCTTCGAGTAATTGAAAATATTGTGCTGACTCATCTAATAAGTTAAACAATGGTATAACTTTATTTGTAGTTAAAGTGTTAGGGTGATTAATTTCTAGTTGCAGATTTTCACGCTTAACTAATATATTTGGAAGTAAATCGAAATATGATGTTAAGTCTAAGTATACTTCTGGTTCATATCCATCAATATATATGTTAAATTGTTCCAAATTACTATGTTCTTGAGTAAGAGTGATGTAACTTGGTGAACTGTCGTTATCTACTTCTATAGTAATTTCAGTTTCATTATTAATAGAAAGAAGACTGTTAGAAGTTGAGGAGTTTAGGAACTCTTCATCGTAGACATTTTGTCCAACATCTTCACCTAAATTAGTAGTATATTGCCAGCCTACTCTATCACCATTTTTTAAAGTATATAGATTTGAGCTGTATTCGGGGTAAGTGTTATTTACAAAGTATAGCCAACCACTTCCTGCACCATGGTCAAATTCTGAAAGTCCATCAATACTTTCTAAGTAGACACTATTAAATGTAGGATTAATGTTATAACTATAATCGATATTTTGGGCGTTAAGTTGAGCTTGCAACACGTCCCAAACTGTACTACCTGCTTCTGTTTCTACAACTTTAGGAGCAATTAGATAACCTTGGTTTATAGATGATTTATCTACTGAAAAAGTAACATTTATATGGTTTTTTTCTTCATCAGGGTTAGAGCCATTGTTATTATTGTTATTTTCTTCGTCAGGGGAGATTGTTTGGTTGGTATTTATATTGAAAATTTCGCTTTCACCATTAATCGTAATAGTAGCATCAAAAATTAGGTTGCTAGGTAAAGTTGTATTGAAGCTATAATTTCCGTTATTATCAGCTTGGATTGTATCCAAAAAATATCGTTTATTTTCGTGTTCAATACTTAAACTTATGTATTGATTAGGGGTTGTTGAGCCAGATAAAGTAAGTTTATCATTATTAAATTGTTGATTAGGGATTTCTAATGCGCATAGAGTTGTTGAACTAATTGTTAAAAATAACATAACTTTGCTCAAAAATTTTTTCATTGTAAATCTCCTTTCTATGATTTAAAAGCCCCTAAAAAGGGGCAGTGTATAAAATTATTCTAATATTAAATTATTAAAAGCATCTTCTAAATTAGTGTAAGCAGTATTCATACGGTCAGCAGTAGCACTTAAATTAACAGTTAGGCTAGAAGCAGATAAAAAAGCCTTATCAAAAGTTGCCCAACTAGCTGTTGTGTAGCCATCACCATAAGTAAGCCAAAGAGGACGCATTTCATCAACAAGAGCTTTAAGGTTAGCACGAGCTATAACAGTTTCATCTAAAGTTAAGCTGTCAAAAGCATTTTCTAAAGTTGTAGTAGCTTCTTCCATTTGAACTATAGTAGAAGTTTCCTTTTCGTAAATTTCTACTGCGTTTAAGTAGGCAGTATCAAAATTTTGCCAACTATCAGTAGTATATTGTGTGTTGCCTGCAATATAGATTGATTGTGTAGTTGTGATTGCAGATAATAAATTATTTTTTGCTTCTAAAAATTCTGTAGTTGCATCTAATTCTAAGTTATCAAAAGCATCTTCTAAATTAGTGTAGGCAGTGTTCATACGGTCGGCAGTAGCACTTAAATTAGCAGTTAAGCTAGAAGCTGCTAAAAAGGCGTTATCAAATTTTGCCCAGCTAGCTGTTGTGTAGCCATCGCCGTAAGTGAGCCAAAGAGGACGCATTTCATTAACAAGAGCTTTTAGGTTAGCACGAGCGACTTCAGTTTCATCAGGAACTTCGATATTTTCCACTACTTCAAAATTGAAGTCTGGTAAATAAGAAAAAATATCCCAATTATGGTTTGCTGATAAATTTGGTTCTGCAACAGTAATGATTTTATCCATTCCCAGTTCTTCACCCCACCAACCTTGGCGAATGTGACCATTAGTGAAATTGTATGTCCCAACTTCTGTCGCTGTAAATGTAATAGCGTTGTCAGTAGCTAAGAACCATTGAGTATTTTTCCCAAGAAGTTCCCCTAAAAAATTGTTATTATATACAACTTTTGAGCCTGCTATATCAGAAGATAATGCAGAACTTCCAAATGATGGATTATAAATCCCAGCTAGTTTATAAATTGCAGGAGTAATTCCGTTAAAGTTAATTTGAACTTCATCATCAACTGTAATCATATTATCAGGATTTGTTAAATTTATAATGTCGATTTCAATTTTGCGTGCATCAATTACTTTTGCAAAAGTTTCTGTTCCAAGTTCATTGGAAGCATTGATTTCAATAATGTTGCTACGATTTTGTAATTTGGCAGTATAAATTCCATTAATAGGTTCGATTATTTCATAATTAACTCTAACTTCAATGCTGTTACTATTTGTAGCACTAATAGTAAATGGATATTCAAAATAATCATTAGTATAGTAGTACGTATCATAGCTTCGGCTTTCAGTTACAGCGCCATCAAGTTTATTAGTTAAGTTGATATTTATACCAGTGTCAATGTCTGAAACGTTTACAACTAAAATTCCTTTGTTAATTTCAGAGATTGCTCCGTAAGTTGTACCAAAAGCTGTAATTGCGTCATAAGTTACTTCGATAATGCTTATTCCATT
Organism: Epulopiscium sp. Nele67-Bin005; assembly: GCA_002007365.1. Lineage (GTDB taxonomy): Bacteria > Bacillota > Clostridia > Lachnospirales > Cellulosilyticaceae > Epulopiscium_D. The sequence continues at coordinate 38,191 of LNZR01000031.1, forward strand.
TTGTATAGCAGTAACTTTTCCTGTATTATCAACGGTTACGCTGTTTCCACGAATAATTTCGTAATTATAATTTGGGTGAGTTACAGCATTACTTACCGAAGAACTTACAATTTCAGGAACACGGCGAGCATAAATTTCAAATGTATCACCGATATTTTGAAGATGAACAAAATCTGCATTTAATGAAATATCATTTTCAAAATCGCTTGGAATATCTGATGGTACATTACTTAGAGTGAACTCTAAATTATTTATAGCAGAAATAATTTGATTAATGTAATTACTAACAACTAGTTCGATTTCTGTTTCTGTAGAGTTATAAGAGCTATCATTTGCAATAGTTTGAGCATTGTTGATTGCAGTTTGTAAGTTGGCAAAACTAGTCGTTGTATAACCTGTAGAAGAATATTTTTGTGCATCACTTATATAATTTTTTAGTACTTCAACTAATGGTGTAGAAATATCAAAACTATAGTCTATGCTATAAATTAACCTTAGTGTATCATTATTAGCTAAAGTATATTCATCTAAGGCAACCATTGGCATATCGTTATTAATATAATATAGCCAACCACTTTGTGGACCGTAGTCAAATTCTCCATCACCGTTAATAGATTGGATATAAATTCCACCATAAATATCTGTGTAGGTCATATCTAAGTTGTGTTTTGTGGCTTCTTGATAAATTATATCCCATGCAGTTTGACCGATTGTAAATTCTAAGTCCGAAATTGAAAGGGTATCTCCCTTACCGATTGTACGTTTTTCGATAGATAATGTAATCGTTCCAGTACTTTCTGTACTATGGTCAATGTTTACATCTCTCATATTATATAAAGAAGTTTGATTTTCTAGTAATCTTTCATAAGAAACTAGGGCATAGTGGCTTTGCTCTGTAGCCATTAAGTCAAAATCTTTATCTAAAATATGTGAAAATTGTCCATTACCTACGTAATAACTTAGTAAATTGGTAATTGGAGTGTGTCCATTTTTAATAAAACGTGAGTCTTCATGTGGGTTTATGCCTAATGATGTCAATGCTACAATTACTTGAGCAGTAGTTTCGCTAGTTTCAGTTGAGTTATTGTAACTAAATCCACCAGTTGAAAGTTGAGCATTTGATAAAATTGATAAGGCGTTATCAATAGCAGATTTTACGTTATTATTATTATCATAGTATGGTGCAAGTGCTTGAATTGTCATAGCTGTTATATCAATATCTAAAGTTTTACTAGTGTTAGAAATTGAAAATCCACCACCAGCTAATTGGTACTCATTTAAAATTAGATTGATAATTTCATCTTTTGAGATGCTAGTATTTTCAGGGGTTGGAGCGTCAATCATATCTAAATTGAGTAGTCCAAAAATTAGTTCGTTAATGCCTTGACGACCACCTAAAGTTTGTTGTTCGCTAGATAACATATCAAAATATTTATCTTTATTCCACGTAAAATCAAGTAGGTTATAGCCATTGAAGTCAGTAACATCTTTGCCCATAGATGTTAGAGCTAATGCAAGGCGTTGAACCTCCGTTACTTTTCCAGAGAAAGGTTGAGTTTGGTTAAGTTGATTTTCAAATTCTGTAATAACTGCATCATAATACGTATCTAAATATGTATTATTAATTGTTTGGTTAGAACGATTAACTCCAAAAATACTCCATTCACCACCAACAGTTTGAAGAGGGAGAGGTTTTTGAGTCAATAAATAATTTGTTGTTGCGTCTAAAATTGTTTTGTAATCAAGTTCTTGAGGAGCAGTATTTTCAGTAATTTCAACGATGTTACTAAGGAGATTTTGGTTCTCCATACTATCCCAAGCAAAAACTTTTATATGATATTGTCCACTTTCAGGAATAGGGATACAGCTACCCCAAGTGAAAATTTGGTTTGAGTCCAATAATTGTGAAACGTAATTATAAGTTATCATTTCATTTGTTGAACTATTGTATAAAGCTGTAATAAAGTAGGCCTGTTGGGGCTGGGTGTTTGTATTTTGTGCTGTAAAAATCATTTCAGCATCTTGATTGCTTGTAACACCACTCACATAATTTGGAGTTATAGTAATAACTTGATTGGTGGCAAAAGTTGGAAAGATGTTTAGTGTTATTGCCAATGTGAGCATAAAAAATAAAAATTGTTTGTTTAGATTTTGCATTTTTTCCTCCTTAAATTATTTTGGGGCATAAAAAAACCACTTACTCTAAAAGTGGGCATGGGTGCAGAATATTTTGGATTTACCAAATAAACATTTACCATTCTCCATCGCTCGTAGAGTTTTTAGGTTAGTGTAGGCAGGTATCCTGACTTGATTTCAACATTTTCTATTCCTTCCCAAAAAATTTTCAGTGGATTTTATAGAAGACTCCATCTTACAGTGGCGGGACCGTGGAAGAATTTCACTTCACTTCCCTATTAAGTTCTAAAAATTTAGAACACCATACACTATTTTTATTATAAGTCAGGTTTCATTATAGCATAACAATTTAATATATAGAAGTATTTTACAAAAAATAGATTTGAAAAAATTTACCTTGGCTCAAAATTTGTGCATAAAAGAGAATTTTGTAACTAAAAGAAGACAAAAAAGTTAAATGATCACGATTTTTGAATTTGAGATTTTTAAAGTACCGAACAAATTATATTAGATAAAAAATAAAGCCTCCCATTTTTGGAAGACTTTATTTGTAGAATTGTGTGATTTTAGTTATTGTAGTATAAGCTTTGAGTTGAATAGTGTGGGTCACTAGTCGTTTCAATTCCTAATTTACCAAGAACATTTTCATTGCTTTGAGTTAAAATAGTTGTTGAATGAAGTTGGCAACCGTGTAATTCTTTTAATTGATCAATTGCTGATTGAACTACTGGGTTTGTTGCTGCACAAATTGTGAGAGCGATTAAAATTTCTTCGCAGTTTAGAGCTTGGTTTGGCATTCCTAAAGTGTTTGATTTTAAATTCATAATTGGCTCTAAAATTACAGGAGAGAGTAAATGTACATCATCAGATAAATTTGCTAAATGTTTAATTGCGTTGATAATGCAGGCAGGAGTAGCATTCATCAATGTTGATGATTTTCCTGTAACTACTGTACCATCATGTAATTGTAATGCTACAACCGAACAATTTTCAGTGTTTTCATTTTCTGATTTTAGTAGAGCTTCTCTTTCACGAGCAGTATTTACTACTGAACGGTTAGTTTCTTTTAGGTTTAACTCTTCCATAATAAGTTTAGAACGGTCAAGAGTTTCTTTATCGGCATGACCTTTTTTGTAGTCACAAGCAGTTTTGAAGTATCGTCTAATAATTTCTTGGCGAGAAGCTTCTTTTACTACTTCATCATCAACAATTCCATAACCTACACGGTTTACTCCCATATCTGTTGGTGATTGATATTCTGAAGTTTCACCAGTAATTTTTTCGATGATACGTTTTAGCACTGGGAACGCTTCAATATCACGGTTGTAGTTTACCGAACTTTTTCCATATGTTTCTAGGTGGAATGAATCAATCATATTTACATCTTTTAAATCAACTGTTGCTGCTTCATACGCAATGTTAAGTGGGTGTTTTAATGGTACATTCCAAACTGGGAAAGTTTCAAATTTTGCATAACCAACAGCATGACCACGTTTATTTTCATGATATAACTGGCTTAGGCAAGTTGCAAGTTTTCCACTTCCAGGCCCTGGAGCTGTTACAACTACAATTGGTTTAGTAGTTTCGATGTATGGATTTTTTCCATAACCTTCTTCACTTACGATAGTATCAACATCAGTTGGGTAACCTTTAGTTGCTTCGTGAGTGTACACTTTAATTCCACGGCGTTCTAACTTGTTCATAAAAACTGTAGTTGCTGGTTGACCACTATATCTAGTAACAACAACGCTGTTTACATCAAGGTCATATGCACGTAAATCATCAATTAAACGTAAAACATCGATATCGTATGTAATACCAAAATCACCTCTAATTTTATTTCTTTCGATATCGCCAGCGTACACACAAATTACAATTTCAACATTATCTTTTAATTTGTGAAGGAGTTTAATTTTAACGTTCTCATCAAAGCCTGGAAGAACTCTTTTTGCGTGTTTATCAAACATTAGTTTTCCACCGAATTCTAAGTACAATTTGTCATAGTCATTTACACGCTCTAAAATGTATTTCGACTGTTCCTCTAAATACTTTTGATTATCAAATCCTAATTTCATATTAGCCTCCTTAAAAATAAAAAAGAAATCACAAATTAATCTAATATTAGCTTATACATATGTACCAATAAGCAATATTAGACTAGAAATAAAAATTTTACTGGTGTTTTTTACCTTAAATCCAAATTTATTAAGAACCTTGAATTTAATATTACTATATAATAAACCTCAATTATGGAGATATTATATAGTTTATATTATTTATACTAAGGCATAAAAAATTAAATCAGAAAATAGAGGGGGCTAGAGAAGCCGACCCTCTTATTTTTTGATATTTATTCTTATACGTATTGAACTTTAAGAACGTTTGTTGTGCTGTGAACTCCGATTGGTACACCAGCAGTTAATACTACGATATCATCTTTTTTAACAAATCCTTCTTTTTCAGCTTGAGCTACTGATTGAGCGAATACTTCGTCAGTTTCTTTTTTGTCTAAGTCGATGTGTTTTGGTTGGCAACCCCATACTAAGTTAAGTTGACGCTCGATTTGAGGGTCTAATGTGTAAGCAATAATTGGGCTTGCTGGTTTGTATTTTGATAATGAACGAGCTGTGTAACCAGATTTTGTAACTGTTACGATAGCTGCTGCATTAAGTTCTTTAGCTGCTGTACAAGCTGAGTAGCTAATAGCGTTAGTCATACTAACTTTACCTTTTTTACCTAAGAATTTGTGGTAAACTTCTGGTCTGCTTTCAACAGTTCTTGCAGTTCTATCCATAAATTGGATTGCTTCGTATGGATAATCACCTTTTGCAGTTTCTCCAGAAAGCATGATTGCTGAAGTTCCATCATAAACAGCGTTTGCAACGTCACTAGCTTCTGCTCTTGTTGGACGAGGATTTTTAACCATAGACTCAAGCATTTGAGTAGCTGTTACAACTGGAATTCCAAGCTCATTTGATTTTTGGATAAGCATTTTTTGTACTAATGGTACTTCTTCAGCTGGGATTTCTACCCCTAAGTCACCACGAGCAACCATAATTCCATCAGTTACTTCTAAAATTTCATCGATGTTGTTAACTCCATCTCTGTTTTCGATTTTAGAAATAATTTTGATTTTTTCTCCACCATTCTTTTTAAGAACTTCACGGATTTGTAAAACGTCTTCTTTACAACGGATAAATGATGCAGCAATGTAGTCAAATCCTACTTTAACACCCATTTCGATATCTAAAATATCTTTTTCAGTAAGTGCTGGTAAGTTAACAAATACATCAGGAATGTTGATACCTTTTCTTGATCCTAATAAACCACCATTGATGATTTCACAAGTAAGGTCGTTTCCTTCAATTTTTGTAACTTTAAGTTCGATAAGACCATCATCAACTAATACACGGCTTCCAACTTCTAAGTCTTTTGCTAAATCAGCATATGTTACACTAACTCTTTCGATTGTTCCTTCAATCTCATCAGTTGTAAGTACGATTGTTCCTCCTGCAACTAATTGGATATCAGTATCACCAGCTAATACACCAGTTCTGATTTCTGGTCCTTTTGTATCTAATACTAAAGCTGTTGGTGCACCTAGTGCTTCACGAGCTTCCATTACATTTTTTGCAGTTTCTGCATGTGCTTCACGAGTATCATGTGAGAAGTTGATACGGATTGCATCAGCTCCAGCAGTGATAATTTTTTTGATTGATTCAACGTCTCTAGTTTTTGGTCCGATTGTTGCAATAATCTTAGTTCTACGCATTTTAATAATCTCCTCTTATTTTAAAATCTATGTTCTTTACCTTTACTTTTCAGGTTAGAGTATAAATTAATTTTATTAAATTCTAATTAAAATGTTGCTAAAAGTTGGTTAACTTTTACCATATATTGGTCTACATCTTTAGTCATTTTTAATGCTTCATTGATATCGTAATCAACATACTCACCTTCATTGAAACATACTACACGTTTACCTTTACCTTCGCATAATAGGTCAACAGCTTTAGAACCCATCATTGCAGCGTGTAATCTATCAACAGCAGTAGGAGCTCCTCCACGTTGGAAGTGACCTAAAATTGTTGCTCTAGTTTCAATTCCAGTTTTAGCTTCGATTTCTTTAGCAAGGTCATCACACCCACCAACATCAACACCTTCAGCTACAACCATAAGGAAGTGTTTTTTACCTTTGTTTTTATTTGTTACAACATTCTCAATAATTTCATTACGAGATGGTGCATCTTTTTCAGGGATAAGAACAAGGTCAGCTCCTGTACAAATACCAGACCATAATGCAATATATCCAGCGTGTCTTCCCATAACTTCTACGATTGAACAACGGCTGTGAGATGTTGAAGTATCTCTAATTTTAATGATTGCGTCCATAGCAGTATTTACAGCAGTGTCAAATCCAATTGTGTATTCAGTACAAGCAATATCTAAATCGATTGTTCCAGGAATACCAATTGTGTTAATTCCAAGATTTGCAAGTTTCTCAGCACCTTGGAAAGAACCATCTCCACCAATTACTACTAAACCTTCAATTCCAAAAATATTACACATATCAGCCCCACGTTGTTGATACTCAGCTTGCATAAATTCCTTACATCTAGCAGTTTGAAGGATTGTACCACCTTTGTTAACAGTTTCAGATACGCTTTTTGAGTTCATTTCAAAGATATCTCCTGCTAATAATCCCTTATATCCATTACGAATTCCCATAACTTTGATGCCTTTAGCACGAGCTGTACGTACTACGGCACGAATAGCAGCGTTCATTCCTGGAGAATCTCCTCCACTTGTTAGTACGCCAATTTTTTTAATTTGTTCACTCATTTATTAGCCTCCCTTATTTTAAAACCTACGTTCCATTTTACCTATGCGCTTTCATTGTACAAAAAACTATCAGTAATTGCAAGACGTTTAGTCATTTTTTGGTAGTACTATACATTCTTTTCCCAATAGTTCGACAAGCTCATGTATAATATTATCATTTAAATTAATATTGTATTTAGATGGAAACGGTTTTTTTTCGTTATTTTCTAAGTATTGCACAACGATTTTAGTATTACCTTTATACCTAATAAATATGTTTAATAAATTTTCCATAATTTCATTTGTACGCTTAGATTTTTCAAGACATAATAACAGAAATTTATCGTCATTATTTGGTAAAATTGATTGTAGTTTAGCATTTTCTAGTGTAGTTATTTGACTAATAATCAAACTTGATGCTTGTTCCTCTTTGTAGCTTACATTACCTTTTATTAATAAAACTTCATTTTCGGCAATTTGTACAAATTTTTCGTATAAATTTGGAAAAACTATACATTCTACCGTACCACTTAAATCTTCTATTAATAAAAAGGCCATTTTTTGATTATTTTTTGTAAAATGTAATTTTCTATTAATTACCAATCCACCTATTATAACTTCTTCCCTATCCTTAACTCGAGCTTCTTCATCTTCAAAAAACTCAAAATCTATTGCTTGTCTAGTTACAAATGCCTTCAAATCTCTTTCGACTTTATCTAAAGGGTGACCACTTAAATATACTCCCAAAATTTCTTTTTCGTATGCTAAAATTTCTTTTTGAGGAAATTCTTCTATATTAGGAACGTTATCTTGCTTTGCAAATTGAGTATCTTCAGGCGTTAGTTCAAATAAATTGATTTGGCCTTCAACATTATTCTTTTTATTGATAGTAATACTCTTAGCTATAGTTTGATATATGGCTAAATATTGACTACGTTTATGCCCCAAACTATCAAATGCTCCAGATAAAATAAGATTTTCAACACCACGCTTGCTGATTTCTCTCATACTAATTCTCTCATAAAAATCTGTTAAACTTAGGTAAGGACCATTCTCTTCACGCTCATTAACAATATGAACAATACTACTTTTACCCACATTTTTAATAGCTGCAAGTCCATAACGTATTTTATCACCTTGAGTAGAAAAATGAGCAAATCCATTATTTATATCGGGGTTTATAATCTTGATACCTTGTTTCTTACAACTTTCCATGTAGTGCTGAATTTTATTTGTAGTATCCATAACCGAAGTCATAAGTGCAGCCATAAATTCAACTTTGTAGTAAGTTTTTAGGTAGGCTGTTTGGTAGGCAATTACTGCATATGCCGCAGCGTGAGATTTATTAAATGCATATTTTGCAAAATCAACCATTTCATCAAAAATTTTATTAGCAATTGGTGCAGAAATCCCATTTTTGATAGCACCTTCAACAGTTTCATTATCACCATTTAAAAAAATGTCCCGTTCCTTTTCCATAATATCAGTTTTTTTCTTACCCATAGCTCTACGCAAAAGGTCACTTCTTCCAAGGCTATACCCCCCTAAATCACGCACAATTTGCATAACTTGCTCTTGATAAACGATACAACCATACGTATTTTTTAGGATAGGTTCGAGTTTTTGGTGAGTATAAGAGATATTATTAGGGTCTTTTTTTCCAGCAACATATTTTGAGATAAATTCCATAGGGCCTGGTCTATATAATGAAATTCCAGCAATAATATCTTCAAAATGTGTTGGGCATAAATCTTTCATAAACATTCTCATTCCAGTACTTTCAAGCTGAAAAATGCCTTCAGTGTTGCCAGAGGCAATAAGCTCAAAAACTTTTGGGTCATTATATTCTATGCTATCAAAATTAATCTCAACTCCATGATTTTCCTTAACTAATTTTACGGCATTACTAATAACTGTAAGTGTTCTAAGTCCAAGGAAATCCATCTTCAAAAGCCCGAGTTCCTCAAGATTTGTCATAGAAAATTGAGTTGTAATTACCCCATCATTTGAGTTGAGAGGAACATAATTTACTACAGGTTCTTTGGCGATTACAACCCCAGCAGCATGGGTTGAGGAATGCCTTGGAATACCCTCCAATTTTATAGACATATCAATTAAATGCCGAACTTCAGTATCAGATTGATATAATTTATTTAGATCATTATTCATAGTTAAAGCTTTGTTAATCGTCATTTTAAGTTCAAGAGGTATCATTTTAGCAATGGCATCAACTTGAGGATACGGCATATTTAACGCACGCCCCACATCTCGTATTACTGCTTTTGCCCCAAGAGTTCCAAAAGTTATTATTTGAGCAACACGTTCTTCACCATATTTTTCAATAACATAATCAATAACTTCTTGGCGACGCTCATAACAAAAATCAATATCAATATCAGGCATACTAATTCTTTCTGGGTTTAGAAATCTTTCAAAAAGAAGCTGATATTTTATAGGATCGATGTCTGTAATATGAAGCACATAAGCCACAATACTCCCTGCAGCAGAACCTCTCCCAGGGCCTACTGGAATATCTTGAGACTTGGCGTATTTAATAAAATCGCTTACTATTAAAAAATAATCAATAAAACCCATCTGAACAATAATATCAATTTCATATTTCAAGCGCTTTTCAAGTTCTGGTGTAATATGTTGATATCTCTCTTCCAAACCCTTTTGGCATAATTCACAAAAATAATCTTTTGGGGATAAATTATTTGGAATATTAAACTGAGGAAGTTTTAACTCTCCAAATTCAATTGTTACATTACAGCGATTTGCGATTTGTACAGTATTACTAATTACATCAGGATAATTTTGGAACAATTGTTGCATTTCTTGAGGACTTTTTAGATAAAAGCCACCACCTTCATATACCATTCGAGAAGGGTCGTCCATTGTTTTTCCTGTTTGGATACACAATAAAATTTCGTGAGGTTGTGCATCTTCAGCCAAAATGTAATGTACATCATTCGTTGCCACAATTGGAATATTTGTTTCTTTGGAAATTTTTATAGTTTGTTCCATAACTTCTTTTTCTTCAATCATTCCATGGTTTTGGATTTCTAAGAAGAAATTATTTTTACCAAATAAATTACTAAGTTTAATAGCTTCGTCTCTAGCGCTTTCATAGCTTTCATCACGAATTCTACGAGAAACAGGTCCAGCAATACAAGCTCCTAGCCCAATAATTCCGTGATGATATTTTTCAAGTAATTCATAATCTATTCTTGGACGATGATAAAAACCTTCTGTATAACCCAAACTTACCATTTTCATTAGGTTTTCATAACCTTCATTAGTTTCAGCTAACAAAACCATATGATATGAGCGACTGTCTACCTTTTCTTTATGGTGGCGAGTACGTTTTGCAAGGTAAACTTCACAGCCTAAAATTGGTTTTATTCCTTTTTCCTTAGCTTTTTTATAAAATTCTATTACACCAAACATTGCACCATGGTCTGTAATTGCTAGTGAGTCCATACCTAAAGCTTTTGCGTGGTCAATTAAATCGCCGATTTTTGCAGACCCATCAAGCAAACTATATTCGGTATGTACGTGCAAATGTGTAAACATTTTTTTCCTCCTTTAAGTGTTGCCATATTTTTTATAGTTTAAACACACAAAATAAAAATTTTTTTAGAAATATTTATTCTTCTCTTTTGAGTGTTACCAAAATTTTAGAATGTTAATCCTCTAAAAATTTCAAATCTATATTTTTGGTTTGTAATATTATCTTTTCGGTTCTCCTCCACCTTTTCTACAAACATTTCAAGGGGTCTAACCGACATATGATATGGCTCGTATAATGCTTGATAAGCTACCATAAGTTCTTGAGTTTCAGTGTGTTCATAAATATCATGGACATAATATAAATTTCCTTTGAAATGTTGGTATGGTCTTTTTGGTTCGATTTTTCTCATGAAAATTCTCCTTATTATATAGTAGATTTTGTATAAGTATTGTATAACTTTTTTTTTATTTTGTCGATTAAAATATTTTTTTGCACAAAAAAAATTCCTCAATTACTTGAGAAATTTTCTATAAAATATTATTTTAAGTTTGCTTTAGAAGTTTCTACTAATGAAGCAAATGCTGGAGCATCGTTTACTGCAAGGTCAGCTAACATTTTTCTGTTCATAGTAATGTTTGCATTTTTAAGCCCATTCATGAAACGGCTGTATGACATACCATTCATACGAGCTGCTGCGTTGATACGTACAATCCAAAGTTTTCTAAATTCTCTTTTTCTTTGTTTTCTACCGATGTATGCATAGTTAAGAGATTTCATTACAGCTTGTTTTGCTGTTCTAAATTGTTTAGATTTTGCTCCTCTGTAACCTTTTGCTAATTTTAAAACTCTCTTGTGTCTTTTTTTAGTGTTTACGCCACCTTTAATTCTTGCCATCTTTATTTGCCTCCTAAAATTATACGTTTAGTAATTTTTTCATTTGTTTTAAGTTTGAATCATCAACAAGACCAGCTTTTCTAAGTTGACGCTTTCTTTTTGGCGATTTTTTAGTTAAGATGTGACTTGTGTAAGCTTTAGATCTTTTTAATTTCCCTGTTCCTGTAACTTTAAAACGTTTTGCTGCTGCTTTGTTTGTTTTTAACTTTGCCATTGTTACGGCCTCCTTTTATCTGTACTTATCTATTTGTATAAATGATATCTATTTAGGAGATACCAAAATACCCATGCTTTTACCTTCTAACTTAGGTTTTGCATCTGCATCACCAAATTCTTTAAGTTGCTCCATTGCTTCTTCTAGTAATTCGATGCCTCTTTCTTTATGCATCATTTCTCTACCTCTAAATACAACAGAAATTTTAACTTTATCTCCTGATTGAAGAAATTTTTGAGCATTTCGTAACTTAGTGTTTAAGTCGTTAGTTTGGATACTTGCTGATAGTCTGATTTCTTTTACACTAATAGTTTTTTGCTTTTTGCGTGCTTCTTTTTCTTTTTTAGTAGCATCAAATTTAAACTTACCATAGTCCATAATTTTACAAACTGGTGGTTTAGCTTGTGGAGCAATTTTTACTAAGTCTAAATTACTCTCATTGGCAAGTCTTTGTGCTTCTTTTACAGAAACAATTCCAACTTGTTCTCCATCTGCTCCTATTAATCTAACTTCTTTATCACGAATTTGTTCGTTTATCATTGCCTCGTTAATAACGGCACCTCCTAAATTTGGGTTTCAAAATTTATTTATATATTGCATGAGTGGAACGCATAATTAAAAAGTGGGCAGAATTTTATCTACCCACTTCACTCATTGACATACTAATTTAATTATTTCTATATATAAAAAGAAATATTATTATCTTGGTATGACCTTACGAACCGACTTGTTGCAAGGTGAGAAGGATAGCTTCTACTTTTATTAACATACGTCATGTTATCATGAAATTAATAAATTGTCAACGGAAAAACAATTTATTTTGCAAATTCGTTTGTAATATCATCGTGATAATTGTATTTTGTTTGGATTTCATTTGCAACTCTTGCCACAAATTCATCTAATGAAGCTTCACCCTCTTCACCTCTTTGGCGACTTCTTACGTTAACCGTGCGTTTTTCTTGTTCATCAAGACCTAAAACTAAAATATATGGCACACGTTCCATTCTTGCTTCACGGATTTTATATCCAATTTTTTCCGTACGATAATCAGCTTCCACTCTAATCTTTTTTCTGCGAAGTTCAGCCACAACTTCTTGTGCATAATCTGCGCATTTATCAGAAATTGGAAGAACTTTTACAGCTACAGGAGCAAGCCATGTTGGGAAAGCGCCTGCATATTTTTCGATTAACATTCCTAAAGTTCTTTCGTAACAACCTAATGAAGAACGGTGTACAATATATGGGCGTTGTTTTTTACCTTCGCTATCAATGTAAGTCATATCAAAGCGTTCAGCGAGTGCAAAATCAATTTGAACTGTAATAATTGTATCTTCTTTTCCGTGTACATTTCTAAATTGAATATCTAGTTTTGGACCATAAAATGCTGCCTCATCTTCAGCTTCTACATAATCCAGCTCTAGTTCGTCCAAAATTTCTTTCATGATAGATTGAGTTTTTTCCCAAGCTTCTGGATTATTGATATATTTTTCTGTGTTATTTGAGTCCCATTTTGAGAAACGGTATGAAATTTCTTTGTCAATGCCCATCGTTTTCATTAGATAAATTATTAAATCTACTGCTTCTTTGAATTCAGTATTAAGTTGTTCAGGAGTACAAATAATGTGTCCATCAGCAAGTGTAAATTGGCGAACTCTTGTTAAACCGTGCATTTCTCCCGAAGATTCGTTTCTACAAAGTGTTGCAGTTTCAGAGTATCTAACTGGTAAATCTCTGTAACTGTGTTGGTCGCTATTATAAATTGAAAATTGGAATGGGCAAGTCATTGGGCGTAATGCAATAATTTCGCTGTCCACTTCTTCATCTCCAATTACAAACATTCCATCTTTATAATGGTTCCAGTGTCCAGAAATTTTGTACAAATCTGGTTTGGCCATGTTTGGAGTTTTTGTTAGTAAATATCCACGACTTTCTTCCGTATCTTCCACCCATCTTTGTAGAGTTTGAATAATTCTAGCTCCTTTTGGCATAATTAATGGGAGACCTTGCCCTATATTTTCATCTGTAGTAAATAATTTTAATTCTCTACCTAGTTTGTTGTGGTCACGTTTTTTTGCCTCTTCTAATTGCTCAAGGTGGGTAGCCAAATCAGCTTTTTTATTAAAAGATGTTCCATAAATTCTATATAGCATTTTATTTTTTTCGTTTCCACGCCAATATGCTCCTGCACAAGATAGCAATTTAAACGCTTCTACACTTTTTGTATTTAATAAATGAGGTCCTGCACATAAATCGATAAAATCCCCTTGTTGATAAAATGTAATACGTTCTCCTTCAGGAAGTTCCTCAACAAGTTCAACTTTGTAAGGTTCGTCCATCTCTTTAAGTTTTTTGATTGCCTCATCTTTTGGCAGTTCAAAAGTTGTAATTTCAAATTTAGCTTTAACAATTTTTTTCATTTCAGCTTCGATTTTTGTAAGTTCTTTCTCATCAAAATGTTTCTCGCTATCAAAATCATAGTAGAAACCATTTTCTATTGCTGGACCAATAGCAAGTTTTACATTAGGATATAAGTTTTTTACAGCCTGTGCTAAAATGTGTGCCGAAGTATGTCTAAACGCCCATTTTCCATCTTCATCATTAAAAGTTAAGATTTCTAATTGACTATCTTGCTCGATTTTTTCACGGATATCAACCAATTTATTATTTAATTTTCCAGCACAAGCAACTCTTGCCAGCCCTTCGCTTAACATTTTGGCAACTTCTAATACTGTAGTTCCTTGCTCGATTTCTTTTATAGTTCCATCTTTAAGTGTTACGTTAATCATATTTACGCTCCTTTTATAATGTAAAATTATTACAGTTTCTTCCTATTTATATACGCCTAAAAAAACCTATCCCTTTTCGATGAAAAGAAATAGGCAAGAAGTCCACATTTCTAATAATCGTTTTACAAGTTTTGCCTTTATTCTACGCATTATTTAGAAAAGTGTCAATAGTTTTTGCTACTTATAGAAAAAAAGTAAAAAACTTTGCTAGAAAAATAATTAATTAGTCGCAAATATCACAACCTGTACGCCAAAGAAGGTTGTTTTCATAAATTTCATCAATTGCTCGTAAAAAGCTTGGATTATAATAATCTTGAGAGTTATGAACTACTATATGGCTAGGGTTTTCCATCATTATTGCATGAAAAATTAAATTTTCTAAGTTATAAAACTTTTTGTGCATTGTAGTACCGTATTTTGCATCATAATCTAATAATAAATCATTATTTTGCTTATCAACTACAGCAATTGTTTTTTGTTTACATATTAAATTAATTGGGTTGGTCTTTGGTTTGCTATAGCGAATTTGGCGTAAATAATAAATTAATCCAATGTAAGTTAGCACGATTTCATATTGAGTAGCTGGTAAATCTTCAGGTTTAATCGTCTCTATGATGTCTGATAAAATATGTCCCACCATTTTGTGCTTTAAAAAAATATTATCATTTGCATTAATAAACTCTAGTCCACAATCTTGGTTGATAACTGTAGTTGTTACTACGATGTGGCCATTTATCTTCCCAGCACACAACTGATGCGCTGGGCATATATCAAAATTTGAAGCTATTTCAAAAATCGTAAGTCCTGTTGGTGCTTCTAAAATATCTCCATTTGTTAAATAAATTTTAATATGTTTAGAAGCGTCATTTTGTTTGTTCCCTATCACAAAAATCACACCCTTCACACATTACAATTTGCTCCTCAAATAACTCTCCTAATGTATGAATAAAATTAGGGTTGTTATATTTTTCGGCTTTGTGAACCACAATGCCTGTTGGGCAAAGTGTAATCATAATATGCATAAATAAATCTTCCCCAGTAACACTTGTTTTGTCGATATCTTTGCAGTAAATATCGATGTATTCATCTGTAACTTGCACCAAATTCTCATCATATAAAATAAGGCCATTAGTTTGTGTGCATAAAACGTGTAAAATTTCTTTTGATAAAACTTGGTTTCTTCTCATTTCTTTTAGATAATTAAGAAATCGCCGATAATCTTGTTGCATTTCATAATCATAAATGGTTTGTTCTATAGCGTCTTCTAAAATCGTTTGATATTGGCTAGTTCTAAATTTTAGCCAACCCTCCACGTTAATAGTGTGAATTTCTTCTATAAATTCAAGAATTGGGACATACAATAGATAATAGGAGATGTAGGATACACCGTCTTCTTTTTTTATATAAGTAGTTTCAAGAAATATAGTTTTGATTTCTTTTTTATCAGCTTCTGAAATGTCGTTATATCGGCTCAGATATTTTGTTGCGAAATGTGCCAAAATTTCTTCTTGAATTATATCACAAATAATCCCAGCCAATATTTCCCCTACAACTTTTTGCTCTGTGTTTGATGCAGTGTAGATAACCTCTCCATAGTCATCATATTCTTCTAGTTGCCATTTGTTGCTTAATACTGCTTCGCTTGTTTGAATTAAATTTAGATAAATTTCCTTAGCATAATTTTCGGTTACAATTTTGTAATTAGTCATAGGTTATCCCTCCTAGGAAGATACTTATTTCAATGTATGCTAAGGTGCTTCTTTAACTTACCTTGTACTATAAAAATATTAACAAAACGTAATAATAATACTTAATTTTAGAATTTTTGGCAATAAAAAAAGACTTCTCAGTTGAGAAGTCAAAAATTATAATAAAAAAGTAGTGGTTTTATAAAATAAACATTTTAGGGGTTTTTCCAATTAATTACATTAAGATGGGGTAAATCTTATGTAACAATTAGTTGGATATAGAGCTAAATTTTAAGAGAGTTATTCTAAATTAAGATTGAGGCTAAGACTTAATGCCGAATTACTTCCTGAACTATTTAAGAAATTCATAGCGTAAATATGGCTTAAATTTTCTGAGTCAGAAGAATCTGAGTCAGTTTCATTTCCATCATCTCCACTCGCTTTGTTTGGAGGAGGAGGTGGTGGTGGACCATCGTGTTTGCCATTAACACTAGAACCATCTTCGTCTGTAGTTTTTCCAAGGATTGCTTCAAATGCATCATCTTCAGTTTCACTAGTACTAAATAGTGATGAAGCAGAAGTTGTAGTATTTGAATAAACGCTTGTGTAATAACTAGAGTAGTAGTTTGTTGAAATTCCCATAATTTTTTTTCCTTTCTGTATTTCGTTGAGATATTGGATATCTTGTATATAATAATAATATTCTTTTGTGAAAACTGCGTGTTTTATATGTGATGAGTAAATGAATGTTATGTGTGAACTGTGTGATAAAAATACACTAATGAGCAAACATTCCGAATTTTTATGGTTTGTGGTACAAAAAAAAGACTATAGTTTCCTATAGTCTAAGTTGTTATTTGGCTTCAATAACTCTTTGTAGAGCTTCGATTTGTGATACCATATTATTATTTACACTTAAATTTTCTTCAGCACTTGCAACATTTGCTTCACTTAATGATGAAAGTTGGCGAGTTCCATTGTTTAATTTATTAATAGAATTTTGTTGAGATTTTGAGTTCTCAAGTAAAGTTTGGCTAAGCTCTGCTGTATCCTCGATTGATTGAACAACATCTACCAATGAATCAGCTGTACTTTTTACAATTGCTTGGCCTTTTTCTACATGGTCTAAACTATCATTAATAATAGCTTCGATTTCTTTTACGATTTCTGAAGATTTGATAGCCAAATCACGAATTTCACTAGATACTACGGCAAACCCCTTACCTGCTTCTCCTGCACGAGCTGACTCAATAGCTGCATTTAGAGCAAGTAAATTTGTTTGTTCTGCAATATTTTCAATAATTTTAATAACATCAGAAATGTTTTTGCTAGATTTGCTAATAGCTTCCATATTAGAAATTAAATTTTCCATATGTTCACGTCCAATGTGAGCTTTTTCTTTACCTTTAGTAGAAATATGGTTAGTTTCGGTAATTTTGGTAATATTAATTTCTAGGCTTTCAGAAAGCTCAACAATAGAGTCAATAAATTGTTGGGCAACATTAGCTTGACTTGTTGCACTAGAAGATAATTCATGAGAGCTTTTTCCAACTATACTAGCAAACTCTCCAAAGTTATCTATAGCTGCTGCAATTTCTTTTAGTAAATTATCTTGAGTTTTGATTAGGGCTGTTACGTGAGAAACATTATGTGCAAATTCAAGATGTCCAATTGATTTACCGTTTTTATCTTTTATGTATGCTACGTCAATATTATAGTCATGTCCATCTAAATGACCGAAGCTTTGTAATTTGCCTGCGTGTAAAGAATTAATTCCACAAGCTGGAGTGCCACAAATTTCCGAATTCCATTCTGAACAAGATTTCCCAATAAGTTCTTGGCGACTTCTTCCCGTAGAAATTGCAGTAGCTTTATTTACAAAAGTCCACTTTCTTTCATTATCTGTTACAGAAATAAAATGTGGTATGGCATCTAAAATATGTGTGAGGTATTCAGCTTCTTCAGTAACTTTGTTAAGTTTTTGTTGAAGTTGAAATGCCCATAAACAAACAGCTATTAGTGCAATACCTCCTAATATCATTAAAATAGTCATAGTAAATTCTCCTTTAAAAGTTATAATTAGATTATATGCACTCAACTTTACGATACATTAATTTTATAAAGATATTATGTTTATTTAATGGTAATTATTACAAATGCTACTAGTTTCAAATAAAAACCTTCCTTATTATACATAAGGAAGGCAAAGTTTTATTATTTATTTTCTATAACTTTTCTTAGAGTTTCAATTTGAGAAGTCATATCGTTATTTACGTGTAAATTATCTTGTGCGCTTGTAACATTTGATGCACTAATTATTGAAAGTTGTTGAGTTCCAGTATTTAATTGATTAATAGAAAGTTGTTGAGCCTTTGAATTTTCAAGCAAAATTTCACTAAGTTCTGCTGTTTCTTCTATAGAGCTAACAACATCTAACAGTGAGCTTGACGTTTTATTCACAATAGCTTGACCTTTATCAACGTTCTTTAAACTAGTTTTAATGATAGCTTCAATTTCTTTAACTGTTTCTGAAGATTTAGTTGCTAATTCACGAATTTCATTAGCTACAACAGCAAATCCTTTTCCAGCTTCTCCAGCTCTTGCAGACTCAATAGCAGCATTTAGTGCTAATAAGTTGGTTTGGCTTGCAATACTTTCGATAATTTTTAGGACATCAGCAATGTTTTGGCTAGACTGGCTAATTGCGTCCATATTTGATATTAGAGATTTCATGTGTTCTCTACTATTGTGAGCTTTTTCACGTCCATTTAATGCGATTGAGTTAGTTTCTGTAATTTTTTGTATGTTAACTTCCAAATTAGAAGAAAGTTCATCTATAGAAGTTATAAACTGTTGTGATACATCAGCTTGATTTGTTGCAGTTAACGAAAGTTCGTTAGAACATTTACCAATTACGTTAGAGAATTCCCCAAAATTATCTACGGCTGTTGATACCTCGTCTAATAAATTTTGTTGAGAATTAATTAACTGAGTTACATGAGTAACATTTTGTACAAATTCAAGATGTCCAGTAGTTTTTCCGTTTGCATCTTTTATGTAGGCACAATCAATTTGAAAGTCATATCCACCAAGGACACAAGTACTTTGTAATTTTCCTGCATTTAAGGTGTTAATTCCACACTTGTCCGTTCCACAAATATCAGCATTCCAACTAGAGCATAGTTTCCCTATTAGTTCTTTTCTTGGTTTCCCAATAGCTTCAGCACAAACCTTATTTACGAATGTCCATTCTTTGTTGTTGTTAGTTGCCGAAATCATAAATGGTATAGCGTCCATGATGTTCGTTAAATTTTCGTGTTCTTTAGATAGTTGTTGAAGTTTTTTGTTTAATGAAACTGCAACAAGTGTCACAAATATGAGTAAAGTTACACATATGAGTAATAAAAAATTCATTTTAATTCCCTCCGTTGATTTAATAAAATAATTTCACACTCACTAAGTCGTTTTCCATAATATGTTATTATGTATAATATAATATATTACCATTTGAATTATAGTATACTACAATTCCATTAAGTTGTAAATTAGATTTGTATATATTGTTAATATATTATTATAAACGATAAAATTATTATCTTTAGAGTGATGTGAGGTTTTATAGGTATATTTCGGAATAATTTTATGGAGGGCTTATAAATTATATGTGAAAATTTTGCAAAGGTTGTATATTGATGGATAATTTTGTTTATACTATAGAAACTGTAAAAAGAAAGAGGTTGTTATTTTGCGAATTCCAAAACACATTGCTATTATTCCTGATGGAAACCGTAGATGGGCTAAAAATAAGGGGTTTGATAAACATGAAGGCTATACTTATGGGCTAGAGCCTGCAGTTTGTTCATTAAATCTTTGTAAGAAATATGGAGTTAAAGAGGTTACTTATTATGGTTTTACAACAGACAATTGCAAGCGCCCAAAGGCACAAGTTGAGGCGTTTGCAACTGCTTGTGTTGATGCTGTAAAACTTATTGAAGATAAAGAAGTTTCACTTTTAGTGGTTGGAAATACAAAGTCGGCACTATTTCCAGAGGAGTTACTTCCTTATACAACAAGAACTAATCCGAATGAAGAAAATTTTACTCGAGTAAATATATTGGTTAATTATGGTTGGGAATGGGATTTATCTGGACTTAATCAAGATGCTACAAGCAGAAAAACTATCCAAGGAGCAATTAAATCGCATGATGTTTCACGCATAGATTTAATTATTAGGTTGGGGGGGAGATGTAGACTATCGGGCTTGCTTCCTATTCAATCAGTATATTCTGATATTTTTTGTTTAGATGATATGTGGCCAGATTTTTGTGATGAGCATTTTGAAAAAGCTTTGCAGTGGTATAATACACAAGACATTACACTTGGGGGATAGAAGGTGCTAGGCTTTCTATTTCTTCCAGTTATTTATGGTTGAAAAACCTAGCGTTTAATGGTTAAATTGTAATAGGGAACTTACAAATATAAAAATATGACAAAATACAAAGAACCGTGCCAGTCCATAAAATATTAATTAGTTTAATGTTTAGGAAGCGAAGGTGAAGCATAAGATGAAATATATAAAAATTTTAGTAGGAGTACTTTTTATGTTATTAGTTATGCCAGTAAGCGCAAAAGAAATGCCATCAAATATTGTTACAGTTCCAATAGATAGTAGACCAATCAGTTTAGAATATTTGGGTAATTTGGTAAATTTGGGTGGAGATAATTTTATTAGTGTTGATAAATCAAATCTTGATAAAAATACTATCAAAGAAAATTATATTTCTGGGAATAGCCAAAAAGTTAGGGCAGATTTAGAAAATATAGTTTCACAAAATAATACTGTAAACTCTTCTGTAATTATAAATACTTCATCATATTTGTATGACGGTCTAATAGACACACGAACTACTAAAGATGAGAAGCAAATGGAGCAGGCTATAGCTGATTTAGAAAACTTGCTCACTAAATATAAAAATCCAACTTACTATGTACATATAAATTTTCCTAGAGTTTTGCCAGATAGTAGAGGGTCAAAGATTTGGGTAGATAATGAATTAATTGAGGGGTTAGGATATTATTTTGTTCAAACTACAAGTGATATAACTATTGATATTTCAAGCGTTACTCAGTATGTAACTCCAGAGCAATTTTTGCTAGAGTGGGCCTATGTTATTAATAAAAAATATGAGCTTGGAGATGAAAATTTAGATGCATGGGAAATATTATTCCTTGAAAATTTTGAGGAGCAGTATTTAAATAATGATTACTATAAAATTTACATCGAGAACTACCAAAATACATTTAAACAAACTGCAGAGGTAATTAAAACTCTTATTAATTTTACTAATGATGAAAAAATTGATGAACTTATAATTTCTATAGATGATTTTCAGTTGCCAGATTTTATTCAGATGCTTGCACACCACACAGATGTTGAAGTTGAGCGTAATGAAGATGGTAACCCGACCAAGTTTAATTGGGCTAGATATTATTTGGAAGTTGCTCCAGATAGCGTTTATAATTACCAACAAAATAGCCCAGATAATGTTGAAGATAGTATTTTGGGAAGAGGAAAATTTATTAACTATATTTATGGAACAGATGAAATTCCTCAGCTTATTTATGCAAGAGATTTGGCAAAGCGAACACAAATTACTACTGAGTTTCTTCCTATAAATACATTATACACAATAAATGATGAAGAAGCCTATAACGAAATGGGAATGTTTGATTTGGCAAGTACAAAAGAACTTTATAATCAGAGAATAAACTATGTAACTTGTGCAGCACCTAATAATAAGAATTTTTTTGGTGTTACAAAAACCGATACTGGTAAGCCGTTTCAATTTTATTTAAATAAGTATGAACATCATCAAAAAGCTGAAGATAAAAAGTTATTAGAATTTTTGGTGCATGATATTTACACTAATTATAATGAAGGAACTCATGTTGGAGTTATAGAATTATACAACCAAAATTTGGGGTTACGTCAAAAGCGAACACTGGTAAAAATGTTGCAAGATAAGAATTTGCTTGAAAGTTTGGAATTAGATAATAATATAAATCAGCTTGCAGTGTATAGTAGCTGGAATACAGAAGGCAATGCTATAGGTCTTGGGGTTGCCCATGCGCAAGTATTTGGTATTATAAATGAATTGCCATTATCAAACTTGGAGGCTTGGGAGCAAGGGAAATGGCACTATAAAATTTTACTGCAACACATTATAGAAGATAATCATTATACAGCTGGGATAAAAGTAAATCCGCATATCAAACATTATATTGGTGAAGAAGTTGATAATATAAATTTTATGTTGGCGCAGGAGTTAGAAATAGCACCTTTATTTAATTCATTCGCTAATTCTTCCTTATTAATAGGCGAGGAGCAAGTTAGTTATAGTAATTATGAAATATCTCAGTTATATTTTCCGTGGGAAAGAACGTATGATTTATTTGTAGATATAAAAGTTGAGTAGAAGCTACCAGTTGGCTTCTACTTTTTTATTTATCTAATAATTTTAATCCAGAAATTAAAATCTAATTATAATTCGTGAACTACCCCCACTTATAGAAGTGTGGGCTTCTTGCGTAAGCCGAACTAATGTTCAGTAATTTAGCAAGCTCTACGGGTCGTCCCGACCCTGAATACAAACGTCTTATACTCCAAATAGGGGGTGCGTTTATAAGTTATTCAAATGTTTTGACAATGCGTGGGCTTGGTTTTCGCCATACACGTTTTAAGTTGTCGATGCATTGAATATTTTACGGTAGAAATGACTACTTCTACCAACCTCATATATTCAGTTGTTAGAAGTAGTCTACACGAAAAAACACCTTTGGGCAAGGTGTTTTTCTAAAATTAATTGGCAATTCATCTCGCCACCTATAGAGGTGGGAGAATTCTTGCTAAGTTTAGTTAAAGTTTTAAGCGACACTTCTTATTTCAAAAGACAAATCCTCTTTTCAATTCCTAATTATCAATACCCACAACTACTATGCGTATCCCCTAAAATGTGACACCAATATTTCAATTGTTACATATATTTCACCAATGTTACATATTACACAAACGCTTGCATTCACTTTTTATTTGTAGTATACTTAGTTCATAAGCAAGGCACGCAAACATTATCACTTTTTAACAATTCTTTT
>LNZR01000032.1 GCA_002007365.1 Epulopiscium sp. Nele67-Bin005
AAGGAACTATATGCAAAGTAAAGATTTAACCAAAGGAAATGTTTTTATGGTCCTTGCTAGCTTGGCTATCCCCCTTATGGCAAGTTCACTTTTACAATTTACGTACAACTTAGTAGATATGATGTGGGTTGGGAGGCTTGGGACTGATGCTGTTGCAAGCATTGGGGCATCTAGTGCTTTTGTTTCTCTTGGATATGCGATTAATGCACTAGTTGTAATTGGAACAGGAATTAAAGTTTCACATTCTATTGGAGAGCAAAATTCCGAAAAAACCAAGCAATATATAAACTCTGGTATAATAATGAACCTAACTATTGGAGCTATATATGGACTAATTTTATTTTTATTTAGCAAACAATTTATAGGATTTCTAAAACTTAATAATGAAATTGTCGAACAAAACGCCTTATATTATTTGTGGTGTAGCGTCCCCATGTTATTTTTTGCTTTTTTTAATACTTGGTGTACAAGAATTTTTGGGAGTTTTGGAAATAACAAGATGGCATTTAAAATTAATTCCGTTGGAGTAATCATAAATATGATACTAGACCCCATATTTATATATGTGCTTAATTTTGGAGTAATAGGAGCAGGAGTGGCAACTTTGGTTTCTAACGCAGTAACATTTGCGCTATTTATGAAAATAGGGAAAAAATATGTATCTTACCAAAGAGGTGTCCAAGTTCACAAAAATAATTTTTTTGAAATTGCACGACTAGGATTTCCAAATACATTTCAACGAGTGCTATTTACACTAATCAACATCTATTTGGCAAGACTAATTGCCCAATTTGGAACAGATGCCATTGCCGCACAAAAAATAGGATTACAAGTTGAGTCCATAACTTATATGGTAGTTGGTGGAATTTTGGGAGCAATGTCGAGTTTTGCAGGGCAAAATTATGGTGCAAAAAACTTTGAACGTATCAAAGAAGGTTATAAAATGGGTTTACGAATTGGAATTTATTATGCGATTTTTACAACGCTCATATTTTGGTTATTCCCTTACCAAATTGTAAATTTATTTATAAACGAAATTTCAGCCGTACAAATTGCTGTAGACTATCTTAGAATTATAGGACTAACTCAAATTTTTGGAGCAACCGAAATGGTTAGTAACGGATTATTTACAGGAATTGGACTCCCCAAAGTTTCGGCAACAATCAGCATAGTTTTTACATTTTTAAGATTACCCATGGCAATTTTGTTAATACCACACTTTGGGATTAATGGAATTTGGTATAGTATAGCATTATCTAGCGCATTAAAAGGAACAGCCGCATTTTTATACTATATGATAAATCATAAAAAATTACTGTCAACGCAACCAGCTTAATTCCAAAAATTAACCTAGTTTTAGTAGGCTAGGTTAATTTATTTTGTTAATAATTTACAATTGATTAATTTGCAAATTATTAACAACTGTTTTCCATTAATTACGAGATTGCCATTTTATAGGATATATTGTATAATTTAAGTAGAAAAATTTTTATTATTCATTAAGAAAAGGAGAAAAATATGGAAAAGTTTCGTAATGCCAAACTCAGCACGAAACTGGCTACAACTATAACGCTAGAAGTTACAGTAATTTTAATATTATTACTAACTCTAGTCGTTAATCAAGTTAATAATAGTAGCCAAGCAGACATCAGGCTTACCTTTAGTACAAAGACAGAACTTAGTGGAGTTAAAATCCAAAACATCATGGACGGAACATATGGAGTTTTAACAGATTTAGGAAATTATATTCAATCAAACATGGGGAATTTACGCCCAGCAATAGTTGTAGAAGATACTCCATACACTGGTTATATGAGTTCAGTTTATAACGTACCTATTTCAGTTTATAACTTAGAAATGGAAAATTATATTATTAATACGGCTTGGTCAGCTGTTGCAAATGCTGATTACATAGAGAGACTTGGCGTGTATTTTGAACCTTATGCTTTTGATAGCTCTCAAGAAGCTTACGCCGTTTCTGTTTCTAATGCTAATACAAATAATAGAACTTTTAATACATTAAGTAGATATAGTGAGTACGCAAATAATACTTACTACAACACTGTAAAATCAACAGGAAAACCTTTTATTAGTGATACAGTTGTAAATGAAAATGGTGAGTTTGTAATTTATTTTACTTACCCACTTTTTTATAACAATGAATTTATAGGAGCAATTGCAATTGATATTTTAGTCAGTACTTTTGATAATATTAGTGATAGTGATTTAAAATATCCATCTGTTCATACATCACTTTTAGCAGATGATTGGACTATTATTTATGACTCTGAAAGTGATAACAACATCGGTAAAAATGTAACAGATTTCTTACCTCCAAGTGAAATGTCAAAATGGGAAAAAGCTGCACAAGCGTTAGAACCATTTAACATTACAACAAAATATGCAAGTGGTCTTGAGCATGAAAGATTTTCATATCCAGTACAAGTTGGAGACGAAATTTGGTGGGCTCATTTAGAAATTACAGCAAGTGACTTATATGCAGAATTAGTATCTTTAATCATTATGATTGTTGTAGTGTCAATAATTTGTTTAACACTTTTAACAATTGTAACAACAATGATTATCCGTAAAAACTTAGCTCCAATGAACAGTCTTTTAGATGCAGCAAACAAAATGAACCAAGGTGATTTAAATATTAATGTTAATGTTACATCACAAGATGAAATTGGAATTTTAGGAACTGCCTTTATTAATATGGCCAATACTCTCAAAAATATTGTTGTAGATATTGAAGGAGTTCTTTCTAATATGGCTGAAGGTGACTTTACAGCAAGTAGTAATATGTCGGCTAATTATATAGGTGCATTTGCTCCAATTAAAATTTCATTAGTACAAATCGGGGACAAACTAAGCGATACTTTAGCAAATATTAGCCACTCTGCAAAAGAGGTAAATCAAGGAGCAGAAGGGATTGCACTAGGTGCTTCTCAACTTGCAGCAGGAACTACAGAACAAAGACAAATTATTGATAAATTTGTTTCTACTACTAAAGAAATTACAGAACACATTAATTCAACAGTAGTACAAGTTGGAGAAACTGGAAAAATTACTCAAGAAGCAAAAGATAAAGCACACGAAGGAACAGAAGCTATGCAACAAATGTTAATTTCTATGGACACAATCAACCAATCAAGTTTAACAATTTCTTCTGTATTAAAAACTGTTGAAGATATTGCAGAACAAACAAACTTACTTGCACTAAATGCAGCAATTGAAGCAGCTCGTGCAGGAGAAAGTGGTAAAGGATTTGCAGTCGTTGCAAATGAAATCCGAGATTTAGCAACACGTTCTAGTGCTACCGTTCAAGAAATCGAACAAATTATTAAACAAAGTATCTCAGACGTTTCGGCAGGTCAAAATATTGCTAATAATACAGCAAAAAGCCTCCAACAAATCGTTGAAACTATTGATAAAACAGCTGCTATTTCGCATCAACTATTATTAAGTAGCGAACAACAAAAAGCGAGTATCAAAGATTTATCAGAAGGAACTCAACAAATTTCTGGGGTTGTTGTTGCAAATGCCACAACTTCACAAGAAAGTGCAGCAGTTAGCGAAGAGTTAGCCGCACAAGCAGAAAACTTAACTAGTATGTTAGGATACTTTAAAATTAAATAATAAAAAAAAGCTATAGTAGAATTTAATCTTACTATAGCTTTTTTGATTTTCAAATTTCATGATGATCGTACTTTTTTGTCACTAAAAAAAAGATTGCAAGCCTAAACTTACAATCTTTTTCAATATTATTAAAATGAAATTTGCTCAACTACACCCAAAGCTACGTCCATCATTTGAGTAAATTTATTTTGGCGTTCTTCGGCAGTTGTCTCCTCACCAGTAAATGGACAATCCGAAATTGTACAAATTGTTAAGGCTCTTTTGTTAGCACGGCTGGCATTCATATATAACGCAGCACCTTCCATTTCAACAGCCAAAACACCCATCTTTTGCCAAGACTTCAAACTTTGAGCATCATCATAAAATGTGTCACTAGAATAAATGTTTCCAACTTTATAATTTATACCTACTTTATCGGCCTCTTCTGTTGCAATCTTTAATAAATCAAAGTCAGCAATAGGAGCAAATTTCCCTGGGAGATTATATTGGTTTTCATAATTAGAATTAGTACACGCACCCATTGCAATTACTAAATCTCCAATGTGTAATTCATCATCAATAGCACCAGCTGAACCAATGCGAATGATATTTTCTACATCATAAAAATTGTATAACTCATAAGAATAAATTCCCATCGAAGGCATTCCCATTCCATGCCCCTGAACCGAAATTCTGCTTCCTTTATAAGTTCCTGTGTATCCATACATAGCACGAACGCCGTTATATTGCACAACGTCCTCCAAATAAGTTTCTGCCAAAACTTTTGCTCTTAAAGGGTCACCAGCCATCAATACAGTTGGTGCAATATCTCCTCTTTTTGCTTCAATATGCGGTGTCATAAAATTTTCTCCTTTAATTTAAAATTTACAAAAAAATATGCTGAAATTAATCAACATATTTTTGAATTTTAGTATAATTCTGGTTCAATCAAACCATAAGTATTGTTTTTTCTCTTGTATACCACATTAACTTCTTCAGTTTGTGCATCAAGAAAAACATAAAAGTTATGCCCAATAAGCTCCATTTGCATGACAGCTTCTTCAGCGTCCATAGGCTTAATTGCAAATTTTTTGCGACGGTTAATTTGAATAACCTCTTCTAAATGGTCATCTTCTTCCATAAAACTTGGAGTAAAATGAGCTAGATCGGCGTTACGTTGTTTAGTTCTAAGTTTATTTTTAAAGCGTACAATTTGTTTTTCAATAATATCTACAGCTTCATCAATAATTTTGTACATATTAGAACCTTCAACTTCAGCGCGTAACACTTGACCACTGAAAGGGATTGTAATTTCAACGATGTGGCGCTGTTTTTCAACACTTAGAGTAACTTGCATCTCTGTAGTTTCGTTAAAATATTTATTTAGCTTTTTGATAGAAGAATTTACAGCCTCCTCTAAAGCTGGTGTCATATCAATATTTTTTCCAATTATATTAGTTTTCATAATGAAATCCCCTTTCTTCTTTAGAAACTTGTCTATATATACTATATTCGATACGCTATACTAAATTTCCTTTTAAATAATTTAATTTTTTAATAAATATCTAAACTTTATAATACTTATTTAAATAAATAAATTGAGTTAATCAAAATAGGTACAGCTGACGAACATAAAACCCCATTAATTACACTAATTACAGCCATTTCCTCATTAGTATATTTTATGATTATAGGGAGAGTTGTATCTTCACTTGTGGCCCCTGCTGGAGCTATAACAGTATAAAAATTTGTGTATTTTGCCAAAATTGGGATTATCATAAAACTTATTATTTCCCTAAGAACATTTGATAAAAAGGCAATCGTTCCAATTTCACTACCACCCAAATCAGTAAGTAATACCCCCGACAAAGTATACCACCCTAGTCCACTACTTACAGCTAATGCTTCATACATTGGCATTTTAAGAAGAAACGAACTTATTATTCCTCCAAGTAGTGTCCCAATTATTGTTCCCACTGGTATAATTAAAATGCGTATATTATATTGTTTTATTTTTTCCCAAATCTCTTTATTAGTTCCAACACTAATTCCCACCGAAAATAACAGTACATATAATGCCAAATCCATCGTATTTTCAAACCAAACTACATTAGAAAAAATCAGTTGTCCCCCTGCAATCCCTAGGATAAGACTACTCATGATTGCCCAAATCATTATGTAATTCCTCCATTTCATCATTTTTACTAACTAGCCATTTCTCACTTCCTATATAGACCAAAATAATTGACCCTAATATAGGAAATATAGCTAAAATTAAACTTTTGTAACCAAGGCTTAATAATTCAGCAAAAAAATTTGGTCGGCTTCCCAAAATTACACCCATGCAAAACACTAAAACTGTTATACTAGCAAATTGTAACTTTGAATTATGATTATGATATTTTTCTGGGAAAAACTTATATCCAACAATAATCCCAACAAACATTGCAAATAATACGTCCATATCTAATCTCCTTTCATAAATTGAATATACAAAAAAGGCCATACATTTTATGTATGACCTTTCTATCAATAGAGCGGGTGATGGGAATCGAACCCACGTAGCCAGCTTGGAAGGCTGGAGTTCTACCATTGAACTACACCCGCAGAACATCTATATTAAAATATGCGGATAAAGGGAGTCGAACCCCCACGCCAATGGCGCTAGATCCTAAGTCTAGTGCGTCTGCCAATTCCGCCATATCCGCATATAATTGAGCCACCCGGGGCTCGAACCCGGGACCACTTGATTAAAAGTCAAGTGCTCTACCAACTGAGCTAGTAACTCATAACAGGGCTACAAGGACTCGAACCTTGGAATGCAGGAATCAAAATCCTGTGCCTTACCGACTTGGCGATAACCCTACTTTGAGGAGACATTTTTCATGGAGAGAGAATGACTTTCTATTTCCAGTCATTACTTCAATGTGCATGCAGCACCAGCCTCAGTTAGTCAGCTTGAAGCAGACAGGTTACCATGAGGGAGCACAATAAAACAAAAGTAAATTACTGTCATGAATTTTTTACCCATGTTTTCATGTATGAAAGACCCGAACTGAACACTGTAAGCTGACTACTTGATCACTATAATTGAATTATTTAAACAGCATTTGGATAAAACTGATTCTATACCAAGCTTTTTGATCCACATAAGCAGCTTTCACTGTATACGGAATCTGCAAGGGGCTGAACGCGTCGTTTGAGAACACTGACATTTCTGGCCTGCACTCTCACACACATCATCCTTCCGTTAATTCTCTGCCTTCTTTGGCAAGAAGCTTCTTTCAAATGAAAATTAAATGTGGTGAAATTATCCAATGAAGCAAATTAATTAACTTTACATAACGTTGTGACACAAAATCCTTTTTTTTAATCAATTATTGGTGTGGACTAAGTAATTACAAACACATGCATCACAGCATTTTACCATTAAGGTTATTAACCAGCAGGCCAAGTAATGCAGAGTAACATCTGTATGTTCTCTTTAGAGGGGTTTAAGGAATTGAGGGAATAGTTGGACCTTTGGTAAATACACTTTTTGAAGGGAGGTCAACACTCCCCCCACCCAACCCCCTAAATTTCTAGTATGCATACTTTGCCAAGCAAAACAAAGATTTGCTGATACTTGCCTCAGGTAGATTTACTGCTATTCATTACACATGGCTTTTTCACATATGTACACTTTTTACAATTAAAAAGTTAAAGGTGGAGTCAGTAGGATTTTACTAAAAAATAAAATATAGACATATACAAAAGTAATGCTGCTCAATCATCACTTCTGGGCCTCTGTATATGTGTGCTGGTGACTGTGTATGGAGACACACCGCCCTCTGCCTGTATTTTGATGTTTTGGCTGACTCAGGACCTGCTCGGGACGAGTTACCGTAAAGAGCGATGTAGATGCGCAATCAATTTTTTTCTCCGAAGCGTAGATGGCGTGACTGCAGTGAACTGGTGCGTTTCCCCCAGCCAATGACAGCACGCAGGTGAGGTTGAGAGCACCGCAGAGCACAGCTACTGGACGCCGTCCAGACCGGAGAAAGTTACGAATGTGGACATAGTGCAAAGAAAAGGAAATATAGCCCTAGTGAGCAAGCGGATAAAACTTGTTCCAGAGCGAGAGTGAGTCTCGGTTTGGCTTTCAGC
>LNZR01000033.1 GCA_002007365.1 Epulopiscium sp. Nele67-Bin005
CGCTGAATAAAATCATATTGTTTGCAATATAAATATCAGAATAGCCTTTGTTATCCCTAAGAGAATTTTGGAATTTTACTATTCTTTCTACAGTCAAATCTTCCCAGCTGAATAAACAATCATCAAGTAATTTCCCCAATCTTCTGTAATCATCAAACGATCTTTTACCAAGCGTACTTTTTGTTGATAGGAAGTCTTTGTAAACATCACGCAATAACAGGTGCGTATTCACAATTTCTCTACCTATAACGTGATTTCTTACGCCCATATATTTGTTTTCTATGTTTTTGATTTGGGTGTTATTTTCTTGACGCACTTCTTCCTTAACAAGTGATATTATGAAGTTGCTTGCACTAATATGTGCTTCTGACTCAGTTTTTGCGTGTATTGTTTTGGTGTGGATTTTGCTGTCTTTGTAATACTCCAGCCTGTATTGTCCTTTATATTTAAATAAAGATTTGATTGTATTGTGCTTCATTATTAGAAACCTCTTTTATAAAAATTTGGAAGTTTTATTCCAAGATTTTTATACTCAATATTATCAGCTCATTATAAGCAATCACTTATATATAAATAATCAACATTACAAATCCAACACAACAATTTGCAATCACAAAAAACACAAAAAAAATTGCAATCACAATCAGACATTTCATTTAAATTTGACTCTTATATATATTATATTTATATAAAGACGTGATTCTTACGTAATATGGTTACACAAGCAAATAAATTGAAATATAGGGGATTTTAAATCCCTTTTTTTATTAAAGGAGTGCAGATTTTGAAGAAAGCAAAAAATCCGCCTATTGCAAAAAGAGCTTTAGAAAGACATATTGAGCGTATATTTATAGAAAAGTGGCTAGAAGAGTATATGAATGCACATATACCATACTTGTTAAGCTCTATAGCGGGAGATGGGTATATGGATTCGTACGATTATACCATACATAAAAAAGAAATTAAAGAGCTTAAAAGATTACTGGTAGATGAATATAGAACAGAAACCATATTGATAATAAAACATTTGAATAAAATTTTAATGCGGTACGATTCACAGGTAAAAAGACATGAAGAAAAGCCTCCAATTATACAAGATAGACACCTTACAAACAGGATTATCAAAAATGTGCCTTATATAATTGTACCTTTACCATTAAAAAAGTTTGGGGAGATGTTTGCAGATGATTACAAAAAAATCAATTTATCATCAAATTATGCCAAGCGTCTTTGCAAAGTAATGAAACAATTTGAAGCATTGCGTATATGCAAAAAGAGTATCATACAAACAGAATTCGGTAAAATTGCTGTATATGAATTTAATAATAGTATTATTAAATTTTTACAAGACGTTAGAAAGGGATATGATAAGGAAGATTATAATTATGCCCAGCCAAATTTTGAACAACAAAAAGATTTTAGCGGTATTTTTAATAATATAAATGATAATCTAATATATGAAAATTATGCATATGTATATTATAGTAATTTTAAAAATGATATAAATGTTCCCAAAACAAGAAAAAAGCTGATAAAATAAGGCTTTTAAGCCAATGAGCCTCCAAAAATTTTACACTTAAAAAATGAGTGGAATTTTGGAGGATTTTTTGTTTTTAGGATAGAATTGATTAAAAAATGATGATAAAGTATACAATACTTATTTTATAAATACTTTGAATATAACTAGTTACACGATTGCATTTAGGAGGCTCATCCCCTTTTTGGATATACCTATAAATTTTGCAGATGAAATAAAATTATATCTAGCTGTATATTGTGGTATCAGTCAATACGGATTGGTTTACCCCCACACCCCCTTATTTGCATTGACTCAAAAACAGGATATATTTGCAACGCAGATTTATTTTTAGTGTATACTATCCATTTAGGCAATAGGAATCAAACGGCTTTATTTCTTAAACATTTTACAATTAAAAAATCCCTCCACAGCAATCCAGCCCGCTATTTTCTACCCCCTTTCTAAAGCTATTTCGACTGCTAGAATTATACTATAAAAAGCTTTATTAAATCCAAGCTCATCGTATATAAAAATATTCAGCGGATAAGTGGTTTTTATGTAGGTATTTATATACATTCAAGCCTATTAAATACAGATTATTACTCTACACCCCTTGACATTTTCCGCGCTGTGCTGTATAATGGAAGTGCAATTAATTCTTACAATCTAGAAATAGGTTGTGTTTCTATCTTATACCTCTGAAATAAAGATAGGATTATTCATAGTGGATAATTCTTTTTTATTTTGGAGGTATGTGTACTTATATTTTTTTATTAGCTTATTTAACGTACGGCTATACGATTCACTCATAGTGTTTGTATATCTAAGCGTTAAATAAGTTGTTTGATAAAAACATGACTTTTAATTGTAAGGATTAATTGCAAATACAAATGCTATGAGTATTTTATTTGCTTTATCTCTAAACCCATGCCCGTAGTATTTGTGTACTGCGGGCTTTTTTGCGTATGCTGAAAACTCGATAAGGGATTTCTTTGTATAGTCAATTTTGACAAAAATTTTATTAAAAGGAGGTAGTATGGGGTGTAGTATGCTATTATTAGGTTTGAGTTTATATTTTTTGATATTTATAAATTCTCCAATAGGTTTTATACTTGGCTTGGTTTTTTATATTGCATGGAATCATCATAATTATAAGAACAGCCCAGAAGGGCAGAAAAAAGAGTTAGAAAAATTTTTTAAAAAATTAGGAAAAAATTAAATATAAAAAGGAGAATAAAATGGCAAACCCAATTCAGAGGCGTTTTAATACGTTAATTTTATTAATAGTGATTATATTAGTGCTATCGGTTTTTAATATTGATGCAAGCGAGGGCGATGTGTATCTCATACTGGTATGTTCTATAGTAGGGATAACATTGTTTAGGATTTTATTTAGTATTGCTAATGTTGGCAATAAAGAGGTAGATACAAGTCCTGTTGACAATAGCAATAATTTAGATATGTTAACAGCATTGATATTATCCTCACAAAATGGAGATATAAATGCTGTGAGAGAGCTAATAAATCGTGGTGTTGATATAAATGCTAGAATTGATCATGGTTATACGGCGTTATATGCGGCTTCTCAGGTAGGGAATTCTGATATAGTAAGACTGTTATTGGATAAAGGTGCTGATGTTAATGTTAAGAATAATACATACGGTATTACAGCATTAATGTCAGCTTCACTAGATGGGCATACTGATGTAGTAAGACTGTTATTGGATAAAGGTGCTGATGTCAATGTGCAGGCTAATAATGGTGTAACAGCATTGATGGTTGCTTCAGGAGGGGGATACACAGATATAGTAAGACTGCTATTGGGAAAAAGAGCTGATGTCAATGTTAAGGAAAATGAATATGGTTTTACAGCATTGATAGGTGCTTCACGTCAAGGACATGATGATATAGTAAAACTTTTGGAAAATCATGGTGCTATAAAATAAAATCAAGCCTTATAAGGCATAGGAGAAATAAAATGAAATTTATATCGACATTTATTGGTGTATTTCTGTTCACAAGTTTTTGCAGTATGAATGGGGCATTACAAGCCGTCGGGGTAAGAAATTCAGGAGATATACATATCTTTTTTGTCTTGATAATAACTATCATAATAATGATGTTTAGGGGTAACAAAGAACCCAACAAAGAATCCAATCAAGAGGATACTGTTAATAATAAGCAAAAATACAATTCAGATATGCTGGTAACAGCAGTAATGAATGGTAATTTTGATTCTGTTAAATATCTAGTGGAGAGTGGAGCTAATGTGAATTCGAAAAATAGCGAAGGATTTACAGCTTTAATGACGGCGGTAATGAACGGCAATTTTGAAATTGTACAGTATCTAGTAGAAAATGGAGGAACCATTCAAATCAACCCAAATGATAAAAGAACTGATGTATTTGAAATAGCAAAATCATTAAATCATAATGATATATTGGAGTATCTGTCTGGCTTTGAAATAGCTAAGCATGCTTATGTAGATGATTATACAGCAAATCAATTAATACAGACTGCCGTCAGAAGAGAATTTAAAACATTAAAGGAAACTATATCAAATATAAATCCTAATATTAAAAATGATGAGGGGGAAACAGTATTAATGACAGTTGCTAAATATGGGCCTGAGGATATTGTTGACTATTTGATTAATATAGGCTGTGATGTGAATATTAAAAATAATGTCGGGTATACCGCATTAATGTATGCTTCTAAGTATGGAAATATTGATATTGTGAGATTATTGGTTAATAATGGTGCTGATGTAAATGCAGAAAACAATAGCGGTTTTACAGCAAGCAAAGTAGCTGAATTAACACGCAATTTTGATATACAACAATATTTGCAAAGTTTATAAAATAAAATTAAGCCTTATAAGGCTGAGGAGAATGTATGAAAAAATTTACAATTATATTATTTATGGTAGTATCTTTCGCATACTCAGATGACGTAAACGCACAAAAATGTTTGTATTTGTTAGACAATGTAAAGAGTGATAACAGAGGTTTTACATATGACAGTGTAGCACCATGTTTAATTGCATGGAATACAGACGCATTGAAGTATTATATAGGAAAAGGATTAAATGTTAACAGTTATGTAACAGAGGCATCTATATCACTTGTGAATGCTGCTGCAATGAATGGAGATTTAGACTTTGTTAAATTTTTGGTTTCAAAAGGAGCAATCGTTACTAATACTAGAATTGAATTAGAATGTTCAGTTCCAATACTAGTTTCTGCAGTCCAAAGTGGTAATTTAGAGTTAGTTAAATATTTTGTAGATAAAGGCAATCCTGTAACTATGGGGGAATTTGCTATAAATAATTCATATTTTTGCCCTTTAAGTTCAGCGGTAAACAAAGGTGATTTTGAAATATTTATGTACTTGATAAATAAAGGAGCGACTACCGATATTGCTGGTTTTTCCGGTAGAGATTTATTAATGGAAGCTACATATAGCGGAAATATTGACATTGTTAAGTATCTAATAGAAAATGGTGCGGATATAAATGCTAGAACATCAGATGGACAAACACCTTTATCATACGCTCTAAGACAAAATCATACACACATAGCTGATTATCTAAGAGCAAATGGGGCTGAACTACTCTTTAATTAAATATACCAAATCAATATTGAATAAAAAATAGTTATCAACTGTACTAATCAAAAGACGTATTATATTTGTAATACGTCTTTTTTATTATACTGCATACTATGTATTCTCTGCCCCAACTCCAAAGCCCCTAAGGGGGTGTGGGCTTTTTCGTTTTCGGCAAAGAATACTAATGGTGGCTGGTTTATAGTATGGTGTATATCCTATATCTAGTATAGTATATACCTATCTTACTGTATAGCCATATATCTTAATTGCTATCGCTCCATAGTGCCGATACTCTATCCTGCCCCTAAAGGGGTGTTCCTATATATCATTAGTACTTCTATTGGCATAGTGTTTTGAAGTTATCATTATATTACTATGCCCTAACGCCTTAGACACTAAGTGTATATCATTGGTTTTGTTAAGTAGGTTTGTAGCGAAAGTATGCCTGAATGTATATAATGTATAGTCTTTGCCTAGCCCCATAGCTATCTTAATGCGTCTAAACTTCTTGCTGTAAAATTCAATATGTTTGCCATAACCCTCAAAAACAATATCATCAAATTTCAAAAGCTCATCGAGTAGGCGGTACAGACACAAACTTATACTTTTCAACTTTGCTTTGATACACCTTAATTAAGCCCTTATCGTCTATATCTGCACGCCTCAAGTCTGTTATTTCGTTAGGTCTGCACCCTGTATAATATAACACCCTCAAATACAGGTACAAGTCTTTGTCTTTCTTTGCTCTAGCTTGAATGTCCGCCCATTGCTCTGCTGTATACGTCTTTTCACGCACTTTGGTAGTGAGTTTTGGGAAATTCAACTTCACAAGCTCATCATTGGAATAATAACCCTGTTTAATACACCAATTCAAAAAAGCTTTCATATTTGAAATAACCTTTCTTATACTGTCGTCTTTATATCTTTGTTTTAAATCCTCTCCCTAAAGGGATGTTCCTACCAGAGTGCGTCAATCTTCTTTGTGGAGTAATCCTCAAAACTCATCAATTTGTACTCCCTAAGGAGCTTAAAAGTACGCTTTTTATCCTCGACAGCTCTATTGCCTAGATTTCTTGATTTGCAGTTTTGCATATATTTTTCTATTATTGGAATGGTTGATCTAATTCTTTTTTTATCTTGTTTGATTGAAACTTTTGAATTAGTGTTAATATGATTTGTAGGATTGGATTCAGAGAAGAAATCTTTTAATATTTTTTCTCGCAGTAAGACATGATATAAATCCTGTGCAAATACTTTGCTCTTGGTTTTTAGTGATTTTTGAATACGTTTGCCGTTGACTGTAATTTCAGCGTAGTAGTAACCGTTCGACCTAACAAAAAGCCCCATTGAATTATCCTGTATTTTGGATTTTTCAATAAGGCTTTCTATTCAAAATGATCTGTGTGATCTGTGTCTTTTTAAATGTCTGTGGCCCAAACGTCAAAGGCCTGGGCACCTTAACTATCATTTCATTTTAAATCATTCTGTCTTCTGCAATGCTGCAACCAACCGTTTACATGCAGAATTCCTTCATGTGCGGCTCACAGGATGCACATTCCTAATAAGAAAAAAAACTTTTAGCAATAATGTGCATTTTGTTTTATAACATTTAACATTTAAATTTGTATGTGCTTCACATGCACAGTAATGACCTGATGGATGGCAGACACACACTAAGATCAGTAACTGTATGTCTGTGTGTGTGTGTGTGTGTGTGTGTGTGTGTCCAGGTCCGTGATATTAAGGAGGAGTGTCAACTTGGCGAAAATTGCTTTAGCGCTGATTTTAATCACTCACGTGAAACCTCAAGTATGAAAAGAAGCCATGAGTTAAAGCAGCGTGAAAGGTTACTCTGAGAATCAGAAAAGAGTTAATCAGCTGTGAGGAACAGCGAAAAATCGGCATTACTCTAGTCCACAGTTTTCTATGAGTATATGAGCATGCATCTTTTCTTTGATCCAAAAAGAACTGTCAGGAGATGTAAGCCGTGCATGGCTCTGAAATGCTAAATAACGTTAAATAAGACTGAAGCCCTGCTGACGGTCAAAAGTCAATCATTCTGAAATGACACCAACCTGCAGCAAAAGGCAACAAGCAACTCAAGTGAGTCAATTATTGTACCAGTGGCCTTAAGTTGCAGATTGAGCGAGACTGTTTTGTCAATCACACACTCATCCACACCAATGAGGCTTCCAACCATTAACACACACTCCTTCAAAATGTCATCAAACTCTTTTCACTCCCCTGCAGGGCCAATCAGTACTCCAAACCTTTCTGATATTGATCTGGAAAAACCCAGAAGCAAGTTTTATTGAACTTTCTAGTAGAATTTTAACCAGCATTTAGTCTTTTTAACTAGATCCAGAAAAAAAAAATGGCTGGCGTACCTACTAGTATTTAATAATCAAAGCAAAAGTTTTTGGACTTAATGCAACATGTGACAAACTACCTCAGTACCTACAACACATACCAGTACAGTGGTGTGGTGTTAGTGTGTGTCTGCTGGTGTTAGCAGTTCAGTCTGCTGAGATGCCACAAAAAAAACAAAAAACAAACAAACAAACAAACAAAAAAATCTAAATATGGCTACATTTCACACCTTTGGCATCTGCTAAAATAGATGCATAAAATGTGGACAGATTATAAAAAACTGGGAATGCAAGTACCATGATGAAGCAACAAAGTATCCTTTTGGTATCTGTATTTCTTAAGAGTATTTGTATTGATACATTTTTACACCACAGCCCTCTAGAACAACGTTATAGGGATCTTATATAAAATCTGTCTTTGCCAGCTGGAACAATAATGTACATTTCAATTGAAAATATATTGTATATTGACATGTTTTATGGCATAGTCAAGCTTTTTTAAGTCATCTTTTTTGCTATTCAAATTTATTCACCTTAAATGGATCTTGAAAACATAAGAAATTTTAAAAAATATAAGTTTAAACTGGTGGATTTTCCTTCATTTAATTTTTTATTAAATTGATTCTAAAAATCAAGCCCTGAAGCTACTATATATACAGTTTTACATCCTAAAACACCTTGCTCTACTAAGATTTTCATATTTAAGTTAGAAAATGTAGGTTTTGTTAGAGGTCATGAATATTTATGGCGAGATTTTACAACTCTGTTGCAAAATGAACCTCCCTCCTCCAGCGTCCTCCCCTGCATGCTGCAAACACAAGACAATATGTTTACAGAAGCTTTGACAGAGACCTGCCATAAATCAACCTGAATAATGCAACTGGAACTGTGCAGGGTGGTGAGTTATTTTTCCCCTGGCACGTGTCCTTATCAGAAACCAAATTCAGGTCAGTCAGAGGCTCAGTCAATCAAAAAGTCACTCACTCACCATGGATTAAAATGCACACGCTGTTTTACAGTGAGCCTTGCAGACGGTTGTGGCTAATCTGTGTGCCACAAAAAATGTTTCCTGCTGGTAAATATTTTAATTACAACAGTCAACAAAGCGGTTTTACATAAAAGAGTCAGAACTCAGCAAGTTTGCCAAATGCTAACAGTGCACTCTTTCAACTCAGTGATGCTCGTTTTCCCATGTGAGCTTGTGGTTGTTAATTTAGTATGACATTAGACACTTGGCCAAGAAAAATAGGCACTTTTTGATAAAAACTTGGCTCCACTG
>LNZR01000034.1 GCA_002007365.1 Epulopiscium sp. Nele67-Bin005
TTTTAAATAAATCTAAATATTCAACTTCTTTATCAGTATCATTATTTGTATTAATTAATAAAATTTGATACCCATGTTTATTTATAGCTTCTGTGATGCCTTCCACAACTCTATCACAACTATCACTTGATAATTTGGGTAAAATTACCCCAACTAATTTTGTTATTCGAGTTCTTATTGTTTGGGCCTGAATACTCGGTCTATACCCTGTTTCTTCAACTCCTTTTTCAATAAGTTTTCTCTTATCTTCGCTTAAATATCCATCATTAAAATATCTACTTACTGTTGACTTTGACACACCAACATAATTTGCAAATTCTGTTATATTCATAAAAACCTCCTTAAATTTTGACATACCAAAAAGCCCTTACTAATGCAAAGACTTTTTATACTTTTATTTAAAAAATTTAATTGCTTCTTGTAATTGTGCATCTAATTCTAAATTAGCTTCTCCTTTTGTCATAAAATCAAATGTATATGCTGACCCTAAAGAAACTTTGATATCAGGAGTTATGCCTGTTCCGTTTAAGTTATCTCCATTTGGCAATAATAAAACTGCACTCGAAACTATAATTCCTGAACCATCATTTAATTTTATTAAATCTTGCACCAATCCAAATCCTGTAGTTTGAGAGCCGATAATAGTGGCTAAACCTTGTAATTGCAACGTTCCAAGCATTGCTTCCATACTTCCTTTAGTGCTAGTACTAGTTAAAAAGACTAAATTTGTTGGAGTATATTTTGGCGTAGCATGATAAGTTTTAACTTCTGTAGCTTTATTTACTGTACTAAATAATTCTCCGTCTTCAATAAACAAGTCTGTCAAATTAACAACTTCCTCAAATTCAGCTTGCGTTACTGTTCGCACATCTAAAATAAAATTATTAATGCCTTCATTTTGATATTCTAATATTAATTTCTCAATTTCCGTTGCTGAACCATTTACCAATCTATCAATAGTAATACAAACTATATCTTCATCAACTTTTATAGAGGTTATATAATCAACTTGTAAAACCGTTGGAATTATAGGGATTTTAATGATTTCTTCGGTATTATTTTTCTTTATAGTATATAAAACAGCATCTTCACCTGAATAAGTTAGTTTTTTGTATAAAATTGTACTATTTGATAATTTGGCCAAATCGTCATCTATTTGAGTAATATAATCTCCAACTTCCAATCCAGCAATATCAGCAGGAGAATTTTCAATAACTTCAGTTATTACTAAATATTGTCCAGAAATACCCCATGTAAAATGAAATCCTGCCCCTACATAAGTGCCGTTTAATTCGGCCTCATAAGTTGCTACCTCCTCTGATGTTAGGTAGGTTGCTTCACTATCTTCCAAAGAGGATATATATCCCCTAAAGATACCTTCAACCCTGTCTTCTAGCTCCGAAGCCTCAAAATACTGAAATCCTACCAATTGATCAATTGCAAAAATTTTAGCAGGATTATATTTACTATCTTGCTGTTGTAACTGATAAGTATAAATATTTGTACCAACTGTTAATCCCAAAAACATTCCTGTTAATGCACCTAGTATCAAATATAATTTACTAGGGGTTTTTGGTTGCTCGGTATTTACTTCTGGTTCATCTTCTAACATAAGTATCCCCTTTATCGTATAAATTATAGCTTGAAATTTATTTTTCAAAAATATTTCCTCCCTTAATTATAGCCAATTTTTTAGGCTTTTAATCACTTATTTATAAATTTTTTCCATTAAGTAAATATTGTTAGTACTTTTATTATATGATGGTATAAAAAAATATAACGTATTCCATAGAAAGTATTTGGAATATCTTAAATTGCCTTCTGTTCATTTTAACATATAAGTTTAGGAATTCCTAATTAATTTGCAACTTAGTATTTTATTCATACCCCTATATATAAGGAAGAAACTCCTACAAAATACAATTTTTGCAAAAAAGAAGGTCTAAAGTGACCTTCTGAAATTTGGGCATTATTCTAAGTTTGAAGCTTTCATTTCTTTTTGGATTTTCTTCAAAGCTTTTTTAGAACCTCTTTCTATATCATGTTCTAATTTTCGAGTTTTGAAATCTATAAACAAACTGTCTAAATCATAATCTGGAGGGTACAATTTGCTGGCTTCAATCAAAAGTTTCACTCGTTTTTCATAAACTTGCGCCATCTGACCATCAATAAATATAGTAATATTTCGATTTTCATCGGCAGGTGCATATATAATTGCTTCTTTATTAGTTTCAGTTAGCAAAACTTTATCCCCTTTTGAATATTGAACATAAGAAAAATTTGATGTTTCTGAAGCTACATCTATTCTTATTTTAGATTGTTCAACAATATCATAATTATATTTTTTGGTAGATATATAATTTTCTGCACGTGCTAAAACGTGAGCTGGAACACCCATCTTTTTGGAAATAAATAATGCATTACTATCGCTGGAATTACCTATTTCCAATTGGTACAGTGGTTCTAAAGTGTCAGGATTAAACTTCATTCCTGCATTTTCAAAATCTGGGTGCATTAGACTAAAGTTTTTGATTTCGCCATAGTGAGTGGAAGCTATTGTAATTGCTCCTTTTTTGTAAACTTCCTCTAAAATGGCGATTGCAAGAGATGCTC
This sequence comes from Epulopiscium sp. Nele67-Bin005, assembly GCA_002007365.1. Taxonomy (GTDB): domain Bacteria; phylum Bacillota; class Clostridia; order Lachnospirales; family Cellulosilyticaceae; genus Epulopiscium_D. The sequence goes on from LNZR01000034.1 coordinate 2,614, forward strand.
CTTCATTTGGCTCTGTCCCACTTCCAATTTCATCAAAAAGTAATAATGTTGATTTATTAGTTTGTTTTATAATTGAAGATAAGTTTTGAATATGTGAAGAAAATGTACTGAGAGCATTTTCTATACTCTGGTTATCACCGATATCTACAAATATTTTTTCATAAATAGAAATTTCTGTTCCATTTTGAGCTGGTAAAAATAATCCTAATTGAGTGGATAAAGTTAGTAATCCCATAGCTTTGAGGACAATTGTTTTCCCTCCAGCATTGGGACCTGTAATAATTAAATTTCGATAATCTTTTCCTATAGTCAAATCAAATGGTACAACATTTCCTGTTAAAAGAGGGTGTTTTCCTTTGATAATGTGGGTGTAGCCCCTACTGTTAACTTTAGGTTTGATACCATCAATGGAAATTGCATATTTACCTTTGGCAAAAATTAAATCGTACTCTGCAATTACTTCAATATTAATTTTAATCTCTTGTATACTGTTGTAAATATAATCCGTAAGTTCAGCTAAAATTTTATATTCCTCCATAGACTCTTCAATCTTAAGGTTTGCAAGGGTTGTAGTATGTTTTTGGATAATTTTTGGCTCAATAAATACGGTAGAGCCTTTGCCTGACTCATCAATAACTGTACCATCAACTTGATTTTTGTAAGAGGCCTTGACAGGAATTGTGTAACGGTCATGGCGTTTTGTAATAAAAGAATTTTGTAAATAGGATTTGTTAGCTTTCAAAAATTTTTCTAGCTTTTCTTCAATTTTAGCTTGTTCAACTTCAATGTAGCGCCTTATTTTTTTGAGTTCTTTGCTGGCATTAGTATCCACTCTGCCCTTTGAAATTGCTTGGGTTATATCGTCTTCGACATTTTTTAAAGTAGTAATTGATTGTGAATATTGGCTTAAAGTTGGAGTGTAGTCTTCTTTAGAAATCATAAATTCTTTAATTTTTCTACAACCTCGTAAAAATTCACCAACGTGTAATAAATCTTTACATTCCAAAACTATTCCTTTTTCTACTTGTTCAATTAGAAAGTCAATATTTCCAACGCCTTGGATAGGTACGCCTCCTACTGCTGAAAGTAAGTCTTTTGCCTCCTTAGTTTCGTCTAATCGTTTGGTAACTACCTTTAAATAAGGTGATGGTTGTAATTTATCTATCAAATTTTTACCCAAATTACTACTAGTAAAAGTTTTTAGATGCTCTATTAACCTAAAGTATTCTAATTTTTCAAAAGTATTTTCATTCATAAGTTGTTCTCCTGTTATAAAAATAATTGTACTAGACTTTTAGAAAGTTTTCCTCTATTATTAAAGTATTGATTTTTCAAGGAAAACTATTCCTTATTTTTTAGTATATAAAAATAAATTTTAGTTTTCAAGTTAAGTTTGTATTACTGAAAGGATAAAATAATGAAAACATTTGAATTAATCGCCACTTCTACCTTTGGATTGGAGTCAGTTGTGAAGAAGGAAATTGAAGATTTGGGATATGATATAACGAGTGTCACTGACGGAAAAATTACGTATGTTGGAGACGCTGAAGCCATTGTATTATCTAACTTGTGGCTTCGCAGTGCAGATAGAGTTTTAATTAAGATGGGAGAATTTAAGGCCCTAACTTTTGACTCACTTTTTGAACAAGTTAAAGTTTTGCCATGGGAAAATTGGATTACATCAGATGCTAAATTTACCGTTAATGGAAAGTCTGTTAAATCAGCATTGTTTAGTATTTCGGATTGTCAGGCTATAGTTAAAAAAGCTGTAGTTACTAGACTTCAACAAAAGTATAATATTGATTGGTTTGAAGAAACTGGGCCTAGCTATACAATTCAGGTTTCACTTCTTAAAGATATGGCAACTCTAACCATTGATACTACAGGAAAAGAGGGACTTCATAAGCGTGGATATAGAGTTGGTCAGGGTGATGCTCCTATTAAAGAAACTTTGGCTGCTGCTCTAATTCAAATTAGCTATTGGCAAAAAGGTAGAATTTTTTATGATCCATGTTGTGGTTCTGGAACTTTTGCTATCGAAACTGCTTTAATTGCAAAAAATATTGCTCCAGGGTTATACCGTTCATTTGCTTCTAGTAGATGGCCTCAAGTTCCTCCTGATTTGTGGGAAGATTTGCGTGAAGAAGCTCGTGAACAGATTGACCAAAAGGGGAGTCCAATTATTTATGCCTCGGATATTAACAGAAACTCAATTAATATCGCCAGAAAAAACGCTGAGTGTGCTGGTGTAGGGGAGTATATCCAATTTTTTACAAAGCCTGTACACACAACTTCGTTGCCTCATGGTGATTATGGTATAGTTTTATGTAATCCTCCTTATGCTGAGCGTATGAGTGAGATGCACCAAGTTCAAAAGTTGCACAAAGATTTAAAAAAACTTATGGATAGCAACCCGACTTGGTCATTTTATACAATTACGCCTGTTGAAAGTTTTGAGACTGATTTTGGTAAGAAGGCTAACAAAAATCGAAAGTTATTTAATGGGCGTATTGCCGTAAAATTTTATCAATATTTTGGGCCACGTCCTCCAAAAGATGGTGAAAACTTTAAAGAAGTTCCAAAATAATAAAATTATATGGTATATTAAAATAAAAAAGGACATATTTTTAACATGATCACGATTTTTGGATTTGGAGTTTGAAACTTAGTTGGATATTTGGAATGAGATTTATGGTTTGACGATATTTAAAAAGAATTTTAGAAAAAGTTTGAGCAGATTTTTCTGATTTGATAATTAAAAATTGAAATATTAAAATAGACCACGATATTTATTTCATGGTCTATTTTTTATGCACTTATAGGAAGTTTGATTATAAATTCAGTTCCTTTGCCAACTTGGCTAGTTAAAGAGATATCTCCTTGATACATCTGAACGATATGTTTCACAATTGAAAGTCCAAGACCAGTCCCACCACTTTTTCTTGAACGACTCTTATCAACTCTATAAAACCTTTCAAAAATTTGTTCGTGATGAACAGGAGCAATTCCAACCCCTGTATCCTTGACTTTTAGCAAAATACAATCGTCTTCTTTATCAACAATAACTTCGACTCTGCCTTTTTCGGTATAGCGAATTCCATTACTTACTAAGTTTATCAAAATTTGCTTGAAGTGTTCTCTATCACCACAGTATAAAATTTCCCCTTTAACAATAATTGTTTTGAGGAGTATAGTTTTTTGGCGAGCCTGTTGCTCAAGAAGCTCAATAACTTCTTCTACAACTTCTACTAAATTAATTAGTTCATTATCGGCCACCCTAGTATTTTCAGTATCTGACAGGACTAAAATATCTTCAATTAATCGTCCTAAGCGTTTTGCTTCGATATCAATAATTTCCAAAAAATGTTTTGCAACATCGGGTTGCTCTAATGCACCCATTTGTAAAGTTTCCACAAACCCTTGAATACTAGTGAGTGGAGTTTTTAATTCATGTGTAACATTGCTAACAAATTGGTAGCGCATTTCATCAAATTTACGGATATGGGTGATATCTCGAATTGATAGCATATAACCATACTCCCGTGAATTTTTTTTCAGGGGTTTAATTTTAATATATAGTGTGCTTTCGTCTTTTAAAATTTCGCAATTACTGGAAGTTTCATTATCTAAGGTTGATTTTATCATTGATTGATAAGCTGTATGTTCATAAAGTGAATGTACAAAATTACCTTCAGTGATTGTAATTCCTAAACTTTCTTTTGCAAATTTATTAATTTCAATAATAGTGCCTGTTGCATCAATAACAATAATTCCTTGTTCTAAATAACTAAGCATAGACTCAGCTTTTCGTTTTTCATAGCGTAATTTTCGATTTGTACGGTAATAATTTAATACCATGCTATCAATTGCCAATACTAAATCTTGGACTTCTTGAGCATCTTCTTTTTTGGGAAGGTAGCTATATTCTCCTTTTGCAAAGTGATTAACTTGTTTAGTGAGTCGACGAATGGGGCGTTTTGTTTGCTCCTCAATAGCTCGTACTATCATATAAAAAGCCATTACTTGCCCAATAAAAATGAGTAATTGCCATGAAATAAATGGAAACATATTACTTGATTGAAGAAAATTTACTTCTAGCTTATTTATATATGATACTCCATTTAATATACTCAATGTATCGCTTATAATTAATAATATAATAATAGAAATTAATATCCTTTTGTTCATATGTTAACTCCTATTCTTTTATAAATCTATATCCAACTCCTCGAACTGTTTCAATCCAAGTATCTATGTTGTAAGGCTCCATTTTTCCACGCAAATATCTAATATGAACATCAACAGTACGTGTTTCGCCAGTATAATCATACCCCCAAACTCTATCCAACAAGGCTTCTCGAGTAAAAGCTCGTCCTCGATTTTCCATAAGTAGACGCAATAATTCAAATTCTTTTAACGTCAAGTCAATTTTATCACCTTCAAAAGTTACTCGATGACTTAATAAATCCATTTTGAGATTTTTGCAAGTGAGTTCGTTTTTAGTTTCTTCTCCATTATCACCTTTATATCTACGACTAACTACTTTAACTCTTGCAATAAGTTCACGCACGCTAAAAGGCTTGCAAATATAGTCATCTGCACCTAATTCTAAGCCTATAATTTTGTCGATTTCATCAGTTTTAGCAGTAACCATAATTACAGGGATATCTTTATACTCTGATGATTTTATATCCTTTAGTGCGCTTAATCCATCAACATCTGGTAACATCATATCTAATAATACGACATCAATTTTAACAGATTTTAAAATTTCGAGTCCAATATAAACAGATGTGGCAGTATGTACCTCATAACCATTAGCTTCTAAGTTATATTTTAGCAATTCCAAAATGTGTTGCTCGTCATCAATTGCTAATACACTCTTTTTTCTCATAATAAAACTCCTTTCGGTTTATAAACAAATTTTTCATCGTCCTTTTTTCAGATTTTTGGACACAATAATTATATAACATTTTTATAAAGGGGGACTTCAAATGGCACAACTTTTAACACATCAACAGCTTTCTTCTACTTTGTTTGAACTTCGTGAAATTCTCGTTAATTTTGATTTTTCGGCACTTAAAAATATTCGATTTTTTAATGTAGAGTCATTTTTTAGTTATATGGAGAGCGTTGATAATAACCCCTTCAAAAAACAGTATGCTCTATTGAACAAAAAATTAGATGTTTTACAGCCATATTTACCATTTATTGATGAGCAGAGAGCTAATCAATTTTTAGATAGTATGGCAAATTGCACAAATGATAGTAGTACTCAACAAGTTAAGAAAGATTTCACAAAAATACTTCGACAAGACTTTTTAAACTTTATACGCACCCTAAAAACTGAGGAACAGTGGGAAAGTGTGGTTTGCACTTGTGAAGAAATTAGGTTGCATAAAGAGGAAATGTGTCTTGTAGCTTATGAATAATACGATATAATAAAAGCAGGGACTCCCTGCTTTTTATTATATCGAAAGGAAAACAAAATGTCTAATACAAACTTTTATACACTAAATAACTTTTTGCGAAATAGGCATGGTGAAAAAGTTATGAAGTTATCTATTGATGGAGGATTTACTTGCCCAAACCGTGATGGAACAATTGGTTTTGGGGGTTGCATCTTTTGTAATGATAACGGGAGTGGTACAGCAAATTCTGCACTTTCAATTACTTCTCAAATGGAGGAGCAAATTTTATCACTTAGTACAAAATGGGGCAATATAAACAAATATATTGCATATTTTCAATCATATTCTAACACTTATGCTAGTGTAAATTCTTTGAAACTGAAGTATGAAACTGCACTATCATATAAAAATATTGTTGGGTTAGCAATAGGCACACGTCCAGATTGTTTATCACCTGAAATTATAACATATCTTTCTGAACTAAACTCAAAAACTCATCTATGGGTAGAACTTGGACTTCAAACCATTCATAACGAAACAGCCAACTTTATTAATAGGGGATATGACTTAGATTGTTTTACAAATGCAGTTTATGAACTTAGCTCTAAAAATATTGAAGTTGTTGCCCATATTATTTTGGGGTTACCAAATGAAACTCGTGAAGATATGTTACAAACAGCTAGATTTATTGCCAACCTACCGTTACAAGGTGTAAAAATTCATATGTTGCATATAGTAAATAATTCTCCTCTTGCAAAATTGTATGAAAAAAATCCTTTTTCGTTATTGTCCCAAGAGGAATATATTGAGTTGGTTAGCCAAATATTACAAATATTACCAAAAAATTTTGTAATTCATAGAGTTACAGGTGATGGTGAGAGAGAACATTTGGTTGCTCCTTTGTGGACTTTGCGAAAAAAACACGTTCTTAATGAGTTTAACAATTATTTACGAGTTAATAATATTTATCAAGGTTGTAAGTTTCCCCCTGATTTTTAAAATAGGGGGGTTACACATTACGACAAATAATATATAATAGCATTCGTTATTGAAAAATTTTTAAACTTATCAAATGTAGATTTAAGCTATAATTTAAAGGTTTTAAGCTGATATTGAAGAATTTGCTTGTACATATTAAATATTTTCCACTATTGCAATCCTACATTTTTCGTGGTATACTCTCAATATTATACGATTTATAAAGTTGGTAGAATTATTCATAAAATTTATAAATTAGGAAATATTAGAATATAGAGCAAAGGAGGGAGCATTAGTGACATCTACAAACCAAGATTTTACTATAAATAAACTTATTGCACTTTATTTATTATCAGAGCTAAAAATGCCGTTATCGTTATCTCAAATTACTGAAATTGTATTAGAAAAAGGTTATGCTGATTATTTTTCGATGCAACAATATTTAACTGAGCTAGTGGAAGCAAAACTTATTATACAAAATAGGGAAAATCACGCTTCTTACTATAGCATTTCTGATGCTGGAAAGCAGACTTTGGATTTTTTTGCATCTCACATACCGTCTTATGTTCGTACAGAAATTGATAATTTTATTTCAGAAAATTGGCGTTCGTTACGTAGTGAACTGGACGTTTTGGCTAATTATAGTTTACACAATGAACATGAATATATAGTGGAGTGTAAGATTTTAGAACATAATCGCACACTTATTTCCTTAAATTTGAATGTAGCTTCTCAAAAACAAGCAATTGCGATGTGTGAAAAATGGAAATCAACTTCAGCTGATTTATATAATGATATTTTGCAATTATTTTGCTAAATATTAAACAAAAAAGCAAGCGCCTAACAAAAGTTAGACGCTTGCTTTTTTAAAGCTGTTAATCGGGGTGACAGGACTCGAACCTGCGACCTCCTGAACCCAAATCAGGCACTCTAGCCAAACTGAGCCACACCCCGATAACAGCGCGAGACGGGGATCGAACCCGCGACCCTCTCCTTGGCAAGGAGATGCTCTACCACTGAGCCACTCACGCTTAGTACGTATATTATAATAACATACGCACAATATTATGTCAACGTTTTTTTCACTTTTTCTATAAATTTTTTTATTATCTCTCAAAGACCCTTAAAAAAACTCTCATTTAGACAATTTCCAAAACGAAAAAATACGTTAATCCCTATGAATGCTGTTTACTATTAGTTTTACAAGGCAACCTCTATTTTTAGCTTCTTCCAAAATTGCTCTATCAATAACATCATCTTTTTTTGCGATACAAACTCCTTCTAGTGTGATGATATCTTGCTGAACAACTTTACCAATTAGAGTTTCCTCAGAAGAAGTCACTTTTGGAACGTCCATTTTATTCATTTTGTCTTCCATCATCTTTTTAAATGGAGCTAAAATGCTTTCTTCTTCTATATCATATGACTCATCTTCATTTGTTGTTACTTCTTTTTCAGTATTATTTGAAATGCTATAAGTTGCTTGTTGAGTGTCTGTCACTGGTATAACTTCTAGTGGTTCTTCCTCCAAAGTTTCTGTCAAATTAGGATTAAGCGATTTATTAACTTCAGATTTCAAGACTTCTTTAATCTCCTGTTTTACAAATTGCTCAATATTTTGGCGTTCTTCGGGAGAAATTGTAATATTTTCAGCAGGATTTATCAAGGAATTTAATGACATTTTTTTAATTAGAGACTTCTCTTCATCAATATCAACCAAACTATCAGTAGCATTATTGTTTAGTAGATATTCGTTTTCCTTATCTTTCTCAAGAATTGTTTTAGTTTCATTAAAAATATCAAGCGTTTTTTGAGATTTTGGAAGATTAAGTGGTTCGTCAATTTCATCTTCAAAAATTTCTTCTTCCCATTCAAGTTCATCTTCTAAAATTGGAGCAGTGTCCAAATCTGGTTCTTCTTCATATTTTCGTGGTGGTTGTTGAACAAAAATTTCTTCTGTTGCTAGCTCTGTAATTTCTTCTTCTGGTGTAATTTCATCTTCAAAATTTTCTTCCAATGCCTCTATATTATTATTTGGCTCGTTTTCTTCACTTTCATGAAACTTTTTTAAATTAATGTAACTAACATGGTTTTCGGCATAATCATCTAAATTTAAATGATAGTTTAACAATCTCAAATCCAACTTACCATCTATTAAATAGAGGTCATTTTTTAATTTCATACTTAACTTACCTCCAAATTTTAATTATTCTACAAACATATCAAGAATTTCCCATAGTTCATCTTTACCCTGTTTTGTAGATGCTGAGAATGGTATAATTTTATCTGTTGGTTTAAGTCCTAGCCCTTTGCGAATTATACTAATGTGTTTTGGAACTTGGCTACGCTTGATTTTATCAAGTTTTGTGGCAACCACGATAACATTTTCATGATAATGAGAAATCCAATTGTACATCATTTTATCATTTTCTCCAGGTTCGTGACGACAATCCACCAACAACACAACTTGCTTTAAATTCTCCCTTTCTGATAAATAACTTTCAATTAGTTTTCCCCATGCTTCACGTTGAGTTTTTGAAACTTTTGCATATCCATACCCCGGTAAATCTACAAAGTTAATTTTATCTTGAATGCCATAAAAATTTATCGTTTGAGTTTTTCCTGGTTGAGAGCTTGTGCGTGCTAACGATTTTCTGTTGATTAATGTGTTAATCAAAGAAGATTTTCCAACATTTGACTTTCCAGCAAATGCGATTTCAACTGTTTCACCCTCTGGAAATTGTGATTTATTTCCTGCTGTAATTATTAATTCTGACTTAGTTACATTCATTTGTGTTCTCCTCATCTTTTGCAAATACGTTCTTTAGAACATCGTCCATAGTTTGAACGTAAATAATTTTTATACCTTTAATTATATCGTCTTCAAAAGATAAAATGTCTTTTTCGTTGGATTTTGGCAAAATTATCGTATAAATACCAGCTCTTTTTGCAGCTAATAATTTCTCCTTTAGCCCTCCAATTGCAAGTACTCGACCTCTAATCGTTACTTCTCCTGTCATGGCAATATCGTTTCTTACTTTTTTTCCAGTGAATGCAGAAATAATTGCCGTAGCCATTACTGTACCTGCAGATGGCCCGTCTTTTGGAACTGCTCCTTCTGGAATATGAATATGAACATCAGATTTTCGGAACTTATCTATATCTATATTTAAAGTTTCGTGATTAGCTTTTATATAGCTAAGACCAGCTTTTGCCGACTCCTTCATTACATTTCCCATGTTTCCAGTTAATTCCAAAGCTCCTTTGCCCGTTATCGTTTCAACTTCAATGGTTAAGGTATCGCCACCAACAGAAGTCCAAGCCAATCCTCTAGCTACACCTATTTGTGGATTATCGTCCTTAGGTAAATAGTTATATCTAGGTACACCTAAATAACGTCTTAGAGTAGTTGTAGTTACCTTTTTTGAAGATTTGTTATATTCTAGCAATTCACGTGCTACTTTTCTACATACCTTCCCAATTTCACGCTCAAGATTACGTACCCCAGCTTCTTTGGTATAGTATGTAATAATATACCTTATTGATTTTTCACCGATAGTGCAATTTTTTCTATTAAGTCCATGAGCTTCTAATTGTTTGGGTACAAGATATTTTTGAGCGATGATGTATTTTTCTTGTTCGGTATAACTACTAACTTCTATAATTTCCATTCTGTCTAACAGTGGTTTTGGCACAGTGGATAACGTATTTGCAGTTGCAATAAACATAACTCGGCTCAAATCCAAAGGCACTTCTAAGTAATGGTCTCTAAATTCAGAATTTTGTTTTGGGTCTAGCACCTCCAATAATGCAGCACTTGGGTTACCCTTAAAATCGTTACCCATTTTGTCAATTTCATCTAGTAAAATTAGTGGATTGTTTGATTGTGCAGATTTTAGGGCATATGCAATTCTTCCTGCCATAGCTCCAATATAAGTTTTTCGGTGACCACGAATTTCGGCTTCATCACGAACCCCACCAAGCGCAATACTAACATAATTTCTGCCTAAAACATCTGCTATTGATTGAGCAATTGATGTTTTTCCAACACCTGGAGGGCCAACCAAACAGAAAATTGGAGTTACACTTTTTTGGTTTAGAACTTGTACTGCCATGTATTCTAATATTCTATCTTTAACTTTTTCTAAGCTATAATGAGCCTCATCAAGCATTTTAATAGCAGTTTTCATGTTATAATTTTCAGGTGTGTAAATGTGCCATGGCATCTCCAAAATACTTTCGATATGGCTTCTCAAAACTGTAATTTCATGAGAGTTAATTGGCATCTTCTTAAGTTTTTCGATATCATTATAAAGTTTTTCTTCAACTGATTGTGGCAAATCTAGTTGCTCCATTTTGGCTATGATTTCAGAAGCCTCATCTTCAACTTCTGTACCTTGACCTAATTCTTGACGTAATACTTTAATTTGCTCTCTAAGAAAATATTCTCGTTGATGTTTGTCGAGATTAGTGCGTACCTTGTGGTGAATTTCTTTTTGCCAATGACTAACTTCAACCTCTCGTCTAAGTATATGCGTTAGGTAATAAATCTTTTCTTTCATATTTTTGATTTCTAGTAATTTTTGCTGTTTTGAAACTTCTAGTGGAATTTGGGCAATCATAAGGTTAACAATTGCAGCCTCATTTCCAACTGCTAATATTGAAAATATCGTATCGTTAGTAATTTTTTTGTTAATTTTGCCATAATCTGTAAATGTTTCAACCAAATTTCTCATATACCCTTCAGCTTCTTCTGTCATCTCCAAAACTTCAGGTATAATTTCAACATTACCACTTAAATAGCCATCTTCTTCAGTAACATCAAGGATTTTCGCCTTTTCTTCACCTTTAAAAACAACCTGAATAATTGGGTCTTTAACTAGTGTTATATGTTCAACTTTAGCTAGAGTTCCAATTTCATAAAAATCCTCAAATGTTGGGTCAGTTACATCAATATCTTTTTGTGTTACAACAAAAACATACATATCGTTGTCGTATGCAAGCTCCACAGCTTTTATAGATTTATCCCTACCAATTTCTAATTGTAGACTCATTTCAGGAAATAATGTAGCCCCTCTTAATGGTAAAATAGGAATGTTTGTAGTTTCCATAAGTTCTCCTCCGTAATTTGGCTTATTTTAAGAAAATTTAAAATGGAACTTCTTATATTTTAAACCCTTAACCGTTTTTTTATAAAAAAATAACCCAAGCATAACGCTTGGGTCGTTTGTCAATTATGCAGGCTCACTTTTAGATTTTTTGTTTTCATCTATTTTAGGAGTGTCATTTTTGTAGACAAACTCAGGAGCTTCCCCATCAATAACTGCTGCACTAATAATAACTTTTTCAAGCTCTTCTGCAATCGATGGCACTTCATACATTACATCTCTCATAACACTCTCTAGTATAGCACGCAAACCTCTAGCCCCTGTTTGACGCTCAATTGCGAGTTTTGCAACTTTTGATAGAGCATCTTCTGTAAACTCAAGCTTTACCCCGTCCATTTCAAACAATCTACCATATTGTTTTGCCAAAGCATTTCTTGGTTGGGTTAAAATTTGTTTTAACGCATCTTCATCTAAACTTTCTAGGGAAACAACAGCAGGAACACGACCTACAAACTCTGGAATTAGTCCAAATTTTAATAAATCTTGTGGTTCTAGTGATTTTAGAGTTTCACCTACACTTTTTTCTTTCTTGCTTATAATAGTTGCACCAAATCCCATTGATTTTTTACCTGTACGGTTTTCGATAATTTTATCAATCCCATCAAATGCCCCTCCACAAATAAATAAAATATTTGTTGTATCAAGTTGTAAAAACTCTTGATGAGGGTGTTTTCTGCCACCTTGTGGAGGAACTGATGCTACTGTACCTTCTAATATTTTTAGTAGAGCCTGCTGAACACCCTCACCACTTACATCTCTTGTGATAGATGGATTTTCAGATTTTCTAGTAATTTTATCAATTTCATCAATATAAATAATTCCAACTTGGGCCTTATCAATATCGTAGTTTGATGCTTGAACAAGCTTTAGAAGAATATTTTCAACATCTTCTCCAACATAACCAGCTTCAGTTAATGTTGTAGCGTCAGCAATTGCAAATGGTACATTTAACATTTTTGCAAGAGTTTGAGCTAGTAAAGTCTTTCCAGAACCTGTAGGCCCAAGTAAAAGGATATTACTCTTTTGTAGCTCAACTCCATCTGTATCTCTAACCATTCCTTTTTTAATACGTTTATAATGGTTATAAACAGCTACCGAAAGCGCTCTTTTTGCATCTTGTTGACCAATAACGTACTCATCTAAATGCACCTTAATTTGTTTAGGTGTTGGCATATCTTCGATTTGAGCATCATCGTTATAATCTTCAAATTCCTCATCTATAATTTCTGAACATAAATCAATACATTCATCACAAATATAGACTTGTGGACCTGCAATAAGCCTTCTTACTTGTTCTTGGTTTTTTCCACAAAACGAACATTTTAGCTGTTTAGTATTATCAAACTTATTAGGCATACGTCACCCCTTCTTTATTTTGCTTCTATTTTTTCAACTACTCTATCAATGATACCGTAAGCCATAGCTTCATCAGCACTCATAAAGTAATCTCTTTCTGTATCTTGAGCAATTTTTTCAAGAGGTTGCCCTGTATTTTGTGATAACATCGAGTTCATTTTAGCTTTAGTTTTTAAGATATGTTCTGCGTGAATTTGAATGTCAGTTGCTTGCCCTCTTGCACCACCTAATGGTTGATGGATCATAATTTCAGCGTTTGGAAGTGCAAGTCTTTTTCCTTTTGCTCCACCTGCTAATAAAAACGCTCCCATACTTGCTGCCATACCCATACAAATTGTTGAAACATCTGGCTTAATATAGTGCATCGTATCGTAAATTGCTAAACCATCAGAAATCGACCCTCCTGGACTATTGATATAAAGCATGATGTCTTTATCTGGGTCTTCAGCTTCTAAAAACAGTAGTTGTGCAACAATCAAGTTTGATGTTACGTGATTTACCTCATCTCCTAATAAAATAATTCTATCCTTTAAAAGACGAGAATAAATATCGTAAGAACGTTCTCCTCTATTTGTTTGTTCAACTACAACTGGAACTAATGCCATTTTATACTACCTCCTAATTTTTAACTACTCTGTAACAACAGTACTCGTTTCAACTAGCATATCTAGTGCTTTTTGAACTTTCAAATCAGTTCTTAGCTCTTCCATGTTAGCTCCCATAGACATTTTCACTTGGTCTACAGTCATTTTATACTGCTCTGCAATAATTTTAATTTCATCATCTAACTCTTCATCTGACACTTCAAATCCTTCAGCTTTAACGATTGCTTGGAATACAAGACGTGTACGAACACCTTCTTTAGCATCTTTTCTAAAGTTATCTCTAAATGCTTCTTTATCAAGACCAGTAAATTGCATATATTGCTCAAGGTTTAATCCTTGCCCTTGCATACGTTGTCCGAATTGGTGAATATTTCTATCAACTTCTTCTTCAATGATAGCTGTTGGGATTTCAACTGTTGCATTAGCTGATGCTTTTTCTACAACTCTGCTCTCAATTTCTCTTGTTCTTTCGCTTTCTTTTCTTTTTAATAAAGTAGCTTTTAAATCTTCTTTATATTCTGCTAAAGTATCAAATTCTGAAATGTCTGCTGCAAAATCATCGTTAACTTCTGGTAATTCACGTGATTTAATAGCATGAATTTTTACTTTAAATAATGCTGGCTTTCCTTTTAAATCATCAGCATGATAATCTTCTGGGAAAGTTACATTAACATCTACATCATCTCCAATGTTTTTACCAATTAATTGGTCCTCAAAACCTGGAATAAAACTTTTTGAACCTAATACTAAGTCGTGGTTAGTACCTGCTCCACCTTCAAATGCAACTCCATCAATAAATCCTTCAAAATCAATAGTTACTTTATCTTGTGGTTGAGTTGTACGACCTTCTACACTAATTTCACGTGCATTTTTTTCAACTTCTTGCGCAATTGCTTGGTTAATATCTTCTTCAGTAACTTCAGCTGCTGGAACTGTTACTTCAAGGTTTTTGTACTCTCCTAATTTAACTTCAGGATTTACTGTAATTGTAGCTGTGTATACAATTTTTTCTGATGTCATTTCAGTAACTTCGATATCTTCAGAACGAAGTGTTACAGCAACATCAATATTTTCTTTGTCCATAGCATCTTCAATTGTGTTATTTACTAAAATTCCTACTGCACTATCAAAGAAAACTTCCTTTCCATACATTTTTTCAATTACAGGACGAGGCACTTTTCCTTTACGGAACCCTTGAATGTTAAATTCATTTTTCATCTCGTTGTATGCTTGAGTAATGGCATCTTGAACCACTTTCCCCTCTACTGTTACCGTTAAACTTACCTGACTATTTTCTAATGATTTTACTTCTGTATTCATTTATCGTTTTCCTCCTCAAAGTAATGTTTTTTCAAATTAATATTGCACATTTTTAATGGGTATATATATTACCTTATAATAGCATCTTAATTTAACATTTAACTATTATATCATAGACAATTTATAAAATCTATATTATTTCGTTATTATTGATACGACTTATTCCAACTTTTACATATAGCCACCTTGACAATTTTAGTTTATAATTATGATAGAACGTATTAATACATATAATTTAACTCCCGAAAGGATCGGTGTCTATGGAAAATTTTTTAGTACTTGGCGACTTAACAATAACTTATCAACAGGTGTATACAGACTATATCAAGCCTCAAATTGAAGAAATTGATATCTTATTAAAATCCTCGCATAGCTCATATACTATTACTGAAGTTGCAAGAGTTTTAAATATTTCTAAAGAAGAAATTTTACATATCATGCAAGAAAATAATATAGTTGAAATCAATAAAATTTATTTTTTCCATATTCTGATGGAAGCAAAAAGTTATGTTGGACAACTTATAAAACGCCAGTGGCGAGTGCCAAACACAAACGACTATACTGCTTTTAATATTGCTTACATTTATAATTTAGATTATAAACTAGTTGAAACTGCATTTTCAAAACTTCAAATGACAACTGTTAGTGATGAAGATTTAAGCATTTTGTTTAGTCATATTCCCGTTACTAAATCAGCATTTGCCATTAATGTACATAAAGATTAATACAGTCTTTTTTATTATAACCAGTTAAATTTTGTTTTAAACAACTTTTTGAAAAATTTTTTAAAATATTTTTTTACTTGGTAAGTTTATCATGCTAATTACATATAAAATAATTTTTTTACGAGAAGTTTCCTATAAAGTAGTTTTTGGGAGTCCCAAATAAAAAATTTTGAAATAAAAAAATGGTAACCAGTCGTTGGCTACCATTTTTTTATTTGTGTAATTTAAAATTCTGAATTTACTTCATTAAATAATTCTGGGTAATCAGTAAAAATTCCTGTTACGCCTGCTTCAATTAATTTTCTCATATAAACTGGGTCGTTTATTGTGTAAACGTTAATATCTAATCCAGCATTTTTAACCTCTTGTACAAACTCTGGTGTTATTCCAGAAAGTAAAGATGGGTGGAGGGCATCTGCCCCCAAAGATTTTGCGTGTTCAATAGCATTATCCATTGGTTTGAAATATAAAAATCCAGTTTTGATATTTTTGTTGATTTCTTTAACTTTAACCAAGCTTTCACTATGAAAACTAGAAATTAATACACTATCAACCATTTCTAACTTCTCGATTAATTTTACCACATCTTCTTCAATCCCATCATATTGAATGATATCAGTCTTAATTTCGATGTTAAGTTTGATGTTATTTTCCTTTACAAGCTTCATAACTTCTTCTAGTTCAGGAGCTTTACACTCAAAATTTGTTTCCCAGATTTGTTGTCTGCAATCTAAATCTTGAATTTGGTCTAAAGTTAAATCTTTAATCTGCCCTTTACCTCTAAATGTTCTTTGAACATCTTCATCATGGATTACTACTAATTTTCCATCTGCTGTTTTGTGAACATCAAGTTCAATTCCATCTGCTTTCATCTCAATAGCTTTTTTAAATGCAAGCATAGTATTTTCTGGAAATTCTGAACTTGCTCCTCTGTGTGCATAATTAATCATCAAAATTACTCCTTAATATATTTTATTTAAACCAGTTGACAGCTTTATTTTTGCCAACTATCAACTGGTTAATACACTTTATTTGTTAAGATATTGGTTAAGACGCATCATAACGCTTATAATTTCGGCTCTTGTTACAACTTTTGTAGGGGACATAGTTGTTTCGCTAGTTCCTGATAAAAGTCCAGTTGAGATACAATAATAAATTGCTTCTTCGTATGGAGAGCCTGAAACATCGTTCATTGGGCGTGCTAAAATCGTTGGTTCAATGTATCCTCTTGTAAGTTCGTATAAAACTTGGGCTAACATCTCACGTGTAATTAATGTATCGTTGCTCATAATTTCAGTAAGCGTTTCTATTGATAATTTGGAAGCTACAGATGCCATAGGTGCAAATGCCCAAGACGTTCTGCTTACAGGGATATAACGCTCTGTCATATCTCTTGTCATCTTCATTTCAACAATTCCATTTGTTAATAAAACTCTATCCAAAAATGCAAATGTATCGCTAACTTTTAATTCATTATTTGGTAAGAATGTTCCATCAGGCATTCCACTTACAAAACCAGCCTGAGCCATTGCCATTATTGAGCCGTAAGCCCAGTGACTTTCTGGAACATCTCTAAAGGAAACTTTTTCGTTTGGTGATAAATCAAGCAATTTAATATAGTTGTTTTGGTGAATTAAATTTGCTTCTACAGTTCCGTCATACGCCATAAACGATAAAATTTCGCTTCTTGTGTACTCCCCTTCAAGAGAGTTTAGCGTTGCTGTTAAAAATGCGTCTGACTCTATTCCTGTATAAGGAACTCGGTTTACGTTTGATACATAATCAGTATCAACAGTATCTGATGGAACATATGTGTTTGTGCTGCTTTCTTCTTCGTCGTCATCGTCATCATCTGCATCAGGGTCAACAATAACTACTTCTATTCTAAGTCTTGAGCTTCTATTTCCAGAACTATCAGTCGCAGTATATACTAATAAATATTCATCACCAATATTGGTAGTTCTTACTCTAGAAACTTCCTCATAATCGTTGTCATAAATGATTAAATCTACATCAACATACCCATCAACATCATCAATTGCACGAACTGTTGGGTAGCTAAAAGTTGAACCTTGGTCTACTTCTATATAAGTGTCGCCTCTATAAATTAGTCTTGGAGGAGCGTCATCATCAACCACAACTGTTATCCAAATTGTAAGAGGTGTACTAACATTTCCAGCGCTATCTGTTGCACTATATCTAATAATGAAAGTCCCTAAAACACTAGTGTCTACAGCACTTACAGTTTCTCCATCTGGGTCAGTTATTGTATAAGTTACAGGCACTGTTCCATCAACGGCATCAGTTGCAGTAACTGTTGGCATAGTGAAAGTTGAATATTGTAAAACGCTGTATGATGTGCTTCCACTATATTGAATTACAGGAGCTTGAGTGTCGTTGCTTGAGTCCCCTCCACCTTCATCTTCTGCTGGGTAAACTTCTACAGAAAATCTAAGTGTATCTACTACAGTTCCGTCAGTATCGACTGCATAATAAGTCAAAATATAAGTTCCAACTACACTAGTGTCTAATCTTTCGGAAACATTACCCTTTTCATCTTCAAATTCATAAATAATTTCTAAATCGTCGTAGCCTGATAAGAGTGTAACCGTTGGTAAATCAAAGTCTTCATACTGTTCAACTGATAATGAGAAACTTCCATTATATACTAAAATTCCGTTTCCTCCACCATCAATATCCCCGTCATCATCTCCATCACCATCAATGTCAGGATTATTTTTATCATATACAACAACAATTCTAATTTCTAATTCATCGCTTCGGTTTCCTGAGCTGTCAGTTGCTGTGTAAGTTATAGTGTATGAACCTGTTGATGTTGTGCTAATTGCATTTACTAAAATTCCATACTGATTTCTAATTACTGTATCAACTGGAACGCTTCCGTCAATTTCATCATACGCAATTACATATGGCATTGAGAATTTATCCCCAACTTCTAAAATAATATATGTGTCCCCTGCGTATTGAATAATTGGTGGGTCAGTATCTTCATCAACTCGAATTGTAATTACTAAGTTATCACTCTTATTCCCAGCTTTATCCGTAGCGCTGTAAGTTAATGTATAAACTCCCGCAACGTCTGTATCAATTTCAGTAATTATTTGACCACTAGAGTTTGTAATTACTAAGTCTGGCTCTACTTCTAGGTCGATATTATCAAGCGCATATACATTCGGCATAGTAAGTTCACGTCCAAGAACTACGAAAATATCTGTATCTCCATCATAAACTAAAATTGGAGCTTCTGTATCATATAAAACTGTAACTGTAATTACTAGAGGATCACTTTCGTAGCCGTCAGAGTCAGTTGCTGTATACGTTAGTGTATATGAACCTTCGTATGAAGTATCAATGCTAGAAACTCTATTTCCGTCTTGGTCAATAATTACTAAATCTGGCTCTAAATTTGTATCGATATCATCTGTAACTGTTACTACTGGCATATCAAATGTTGTTCCTACAGCAACTTGGAAATCTGTTCTTCCATCGTAATTTAATGTTGGAATTGCTGGGTTTGCAATAACATTAATAACAATTTTTAGTGGAGTGGCTGAGTTTCCTCCTCTATCTGTAGCAGTATAATCAAATGTATATTTATCCACAGAATATGTTGAGAAATCTTCAACATCAATGATATCTCCATTACTATTTGTAATAGTTAGGTCATAAGTTATATCATCGTCAAAGTTATCTGTAACGGTAACTTCGGGTAGGTCAAACGGTTCACGTTGCATAGTTTCGATGTAATAAGCACCATCATAATGAATTACTGGAGCATCATAATCTACTGTGATAACTGTAATTACGATTTGTAGAGGATTACTCACGTTTCCAACAGCATCTGTAGCAGTGTACGTAAGAGTGAAAATTCCTGAAATAGACGTACTAAATTGCTCCCATTCAATTCCTTCTTCATCAACGATGTGCAAATCAATTTCAACATCAGTATCTAAATTATCTGTTGCAGTTACTACAGGCATTGTAAATTGGGCAAATTGCTCAACTTCAAACGTTAATTCCCCGTCATAGTGAAGTACTGGTGGCTCATCATCATCAACAACTTCTAGTGTCAAAATCAATGTGCTTTCATTACCACTTTTATCTGTAGCAGTGTACGTAAGAGTATATTTTATAAGCTCTTCGGTACTCATTTCTTCTATAACATTGCCTTCTTCATCTGTAATTACTAATTCTAAAGTAACGTCTAAGTTTGAATTATCCTCCGTGGTTACAACAGGCATAGTAATTTCTGAAAATTGCTTAACTTTTAGCTCAGTTCTGCCTGTATAATTGATAGTTGGAGGCTCGTTATCTTCAATTACGATAACTGAAATTACAACTGGAGAACTTGTGTTACCTATGCTATTGGTAACGCTATATGTCAAAGTATAAACTCCAACTTCAGTAGTATCCCAATCTTCAATTATGTTTCCAGCTTCATCAGTTACAACTCTATCAATTGTCAAACCAGAAGAACGCACTCCACTAAAATATGTGTTCATAAAAGTTTGGATAGAAGCAATTTCCTCATCTTCGTCTTCTGGGTCAGGAGTTTCGGTATCATCTTCATCATCAGAGTCATCTTCATCGTCAGAGTCATCTTCATCATCAGAGTCATCTTCATCATCAGAGTCATCTTCATCGTCAGAGTCATCTTCATCATCAGAGTCATCTTCATCGTCAGAGTCGTCCTCATCATCAGAGTCATCTTCATCGTCAGAGTCGTCCTCATCATCAGAGTCATCTTCATCGTCAGAGTCATCTTCATCATTTCCATTATCATAATCAGCAGCAAGCATTTCTGGATCTTCAAACGGTTCATATTGTAAGACTGTGAATTCAAATGGTCCATCGTAAGTTAAAGTTGGAGCGTTTGGATTTAGGATAATATTTACCGTAATAACAAGTCTTGTAGTAGCTGCCCCTTCGGCTTCAGTTGTGTAAGTTAATGTGTAATATTCATCAAGAATTGAAGTATCCACAGACTCAACAACTTCTCCTCTAGCATTTGTAATTACAAGCTCTGCCGTTTTACCCATGACTACGTTTGGCATAGTAAATTCCTCATTTTGAATTATATCAAAGTGAGTATCTCCACTGTAGTATAAGATTGGTAAATTTTGAGGATTAAAAATTACATATGTTCCGTTTGCCTCAAGTGCATCAACAGCACTAGAAACGTGGTCTAGGTCTATATCTAAATAGTTACCTGAAACGTCCAAAATTGCTAGGTTTGTTAGGTCTGTTAAATCAGTAATCGCACTAAGCTCATTGTATGATAAATCCAAATACGTAAGACTTGTAACCTCTTTTAGTGGAGAGATATTACTTATATCGTTGTATGATAAAGTAAGTGATGTTAGGTAATTGAAGGAACTTAAAACGCTAATATCTGTAAGTCCGTTGCTAACTAATTCTAGCGTATTGAGTCTTGTAGCAAGTTCTAGGCCTGTTAAATCTGAAATAGGCTCATTATGTATTTGCAAACTTCTAAGTTGGTACATTTCGCTATATTGCACTTCTCCGTCACCATTTGCATCTACTTCAGCCAATACAGCATTTTTTAATACATCATCATTAAATTTTACCATTCTCTCAACAATTTCAACGGTAATAGTAAGGGTTCTAACTTGAGCCTCAGCCCCTACAATTGTTACTTCAATATAGTGAATATAAAATATATCACCAATTGTATCTGTTGTTATCTCATCAAGGCTTGGGATATCTTCTAAATCCTCAAAATCCTCTTCCAAATTATCATCAGCATCAGTAGAGATAACTATTGTAATATCATCACTAACTGTTACTCGTGGCATCTCAAAATCATCAAATTGTTCAATTTTTAGGTAAGTATCACCAGTATAATAAAGTGCTGGTCTATCTTTTTGAGTTACATAATGGACTGTTGCTCCTCTTGCTTCTAGAATATTTACCGTATTTAAAACTTCTTCATCGTGTGTAATATCCAAATAGTTGTTAATAACTTGAACGAATGTTAATTTTTCTAAATTTGCTAACGGTCTAAGATCCCAAATTTCATTTCCAGTTAAATACAGAGTCTGTAACTGCGTCAGTGAACTTAGTGGACTAATATCTATAATTGAGTTATTGCTTAAAATTAATTCTGTAAGATTTGTTGCATATTCTAAGCCTGTAATATCTTCAATTCCTTGTGCAACCAAAACTAAGCTCTCAAGCTTTGCAAGTTCTGTTTTTGTAATATTTCCATCTTCATCAAGATCCACAAGCTCTTCTAATGCAAGTCTCAAATTTTCATCAGGAATTTCTACAATATCAGTTTCTTCAACTTCTTCTTCGTCCTCAGTCAAATCAAAGTCATTAAGTAAAGTTGCTTCTCGTCTTGCTGTATAGTTGTCAAAATCATCATAAGACTCATAAGCAAAAGTTGGCCTTACAGATGCAATTTGAGAACCAAACATAATACCAGCTAACACCAAGCTCATACGTTTAGTATATTGTTGTTTCATATTTTCACCTCATAAAGAAATTTAGTTTTTCCTAATATATATATCGTACAAAATGCTGAATTTCTTTCGGTTATTAGAGCTTATCCCAGAAATTAATTTATTATTCAACATAAAGAAAAAAATTTTTAGCGAACGATGTATACCCAGCTAAATTTGTGTATTATTTTTATACTTTTGGACGCAAAAAAGACTTATATATTAAAATATAAGCCGCAAACTTAACTATTATAGAATGAACTATAATTCAAATTTTTTATAAAATTTAGCAAAGTGAAACCCCTCCACTTCGATTATAAACCAGTTTCTTCCTTATTATATGTTTATATAGTCGCTAAACAATCACTTAATCTTGAGAGTATTGAGGAAAGTTCGGCAGCTGTTACAATACCTTGTGGGGATAATGTTAATTCTCCTGTTCCTTTAAATAATCCAGTTTTTATACAGTAGTCAAGCGATGTTTTGTAAATTGAAGTATTGGAAACATCGTTATAGGAGCTAACTCCTTTTTGAAATTCGGTTGTTGGTAAGCTGGCATTAGTTGTTTCGTACAAAACTTGTGCTAATTTTTCTCGGGTAATTGGTTCATAAATCGAACTTTTTAATATAGATAAGGTGTTTGTAGAAAGTTTTGAAGCTACTGAAGCTACTTCATAATACCTATCTAAATTAAATTCTTGAGTGATATATTTTTCAACAGTTACACGATTATGAGAGCTTTCTGTGAAGTTATTTTCTAGCAAAATTTTATCAAGCCCAGCAAATGTTTCTGAAATGTGCATAGGTTGTTTTGGGCTGAAACTTTTTGAACCAATCCCCAAATCAATGCCAGTACTTGAGGAATTTTTTATAGATACGTTAGTCCAATGGCTTGGAATTTCAATTGCAGGTTCTTCTGCTGGGGGACTATCTGTAATAGTTTTTACAAGGAAATTTATATCGATATCAATACTTTGCAAAATATTAGGCATAGCTACAATAGCTCCAATTTCTTTTTTGGTAAAGATGTCGCCAAGAAGTTCGGTAGCACTAGACACTGATATTGGTATTTCTAAATTTGTGTATGGTAAATTGTTTGAAAGAAGAGTTTTTACTTCGGTTTTTTCGGCGTTATCTAAAGTTCGCAAAACTTGCTGAGTTTGTTCTATATCAGAAATTGTTAAATTATATTTAGTGAAAATATTGGCAATTTCTGATATTTGTGATGGTGTCATTTCTTCGGATAAATCTTCCAAAAGTTCGCTTACGTCTTCGGATAAATTTATGGATACAATATTTGGGTCTTCTTTTTGTGAACTATAGGTTATAGTTGTGCCATTATCTATAATACGATTAATAACTCCCAAAGTTGTTGTATCGTTTAAATTTAAAAAGTTGTTTTCTATGTGTAAATGTTTAAGTTTGGGCAAGCTTGCCAAAGGGGTAATATCTCTAATTTCATTATCAGTCAAGTATAAATTTGTAAGATTAAATAAAT
This sequence comes from Epulopiscium sp. Nele67-Bin005, assembly GCA_002007365.1. Classification (GTDB taxonomy): domain Bacteria; phylum Bacillota; class Clostridia; order Lachnospirales; family Cellulosilyticaceae; genus Epulopiscium_D. The sequence goes on from LNZR01000034.1 coordinate 26,160, forward strand.
TTGACAATATAGAAATATCTGTAACTTGATTACCAACTAAGCTTAGTGTTTGCAAGTTTTTTAAATTTTCGAGTGCCGAAAGTTCACTAATTTGATTATTTGGTAGGAGCAAATGAGTAAGCTCACTAAGTTCAGCAAGAGGCTTAAGCTCAACAATTTCATGTCCACTTAAACATAAATCAGTTAGGTTTATAGCATTTTCAAGACCTTCCAAACTGGAAATTTTAGAATTTGCACTCCATTTTTCGGCAGGAAAAGAGGTAAATTGTTCTATTTCATTTCGTTGCAATTTACCGTCAACAAAGCCATCAACTATCCCATCAACAGCTTTTGCAATATAAGCTTCCAACGTTTTATCGGCAAAATAAATAATGTCATATTTTCCGTTATTATCCATTAAAATAGTCTGAATTAGTTCATAAATATTTGGACTTTCATCTAAAGATATATTGTTGACTTCATAATTTTGTTTTAGTTGCGTAGAAAGTGCCTCAACTTCAATTGCTGAAACACCAAGTGTTGAGCTAAGTTGAGTAGCCAATATAACACCTCCTAAGGCAGGGTTACAATCTTTTGTTCTCATAAAATTTTCCTCCTAAACTTTTAGCTAGAGTATTACCAACGCATTACAATTTATTCAACTCTAATTAAAACTTTGCAAATAATGGTAATTATTTTGTTTCAAGTATTCTGTTTGTTATGTAAAATTTTTGCTATAATAATTATATAATTTCACCTAAAGTAAAGTCAATATTTATAACCCTGTTATTTATTGGCACAAAAACAGCCCTAACTCTCTAAGGAATTAAGGCTATTTTTTAGCTACGTTTGTTTCTTCTAAATAAAGATTTAATCCACTCAATTAATTTTTGACCCATAATAAAAAATAGTAAAAGTAATATAATAAATATTATTAAAAGCCCTGTAAAAAATGATGAAATTCCACTTCTTACCCTAGAAAAAAATGAAGGGGAAGTGCTTGTCCCTGTTGAGCTATACGTAGTATTGCTGTTGTTCGTAGTTGAACTCTTGTTTGTATTTATAGTTGTAGAATTTTTGGAGCTAGCAACAGTTAGAGTTTCTAAATCCAAAATATAATCTTCGCCAATAAAAATTTGTTCCATAAAAATTTCCTTTCTTTTAGTTTATCAAATAAATTGTATCGTATATACTATATCAGAAGTTGTATGGTTAATCAATCTAATAATTAAAAAGTGGACAAAAAAGTAACATGAGCATGATTTTTGAAAATGGGAATTTGAAATGAGAGTTAGAGATGATATAAAATTTGTAGTTTGATAAAAAAATTTTGAATGAGATTGGAGTATTACACAGATTTTATAAACTCAAATAGAAATTTAGTCATTTTGCAAAATAAATCTAGAGATTGACAATCGGACAAAAAAGGCACATTAACATGATTTTTGAAAATGGGAATTTGAAATGAGAGCTAGAGATGATATAAAATTTATAGTTTGATAAAAAAAGTTTTGAATGAGATTGGCGCAGTACGCAGATTTTATAAACTCAAATAGAAATTTTGTCATTTTGCAAAATCAATCTAGAGATTGACAATAGGACAAAAAAGTAACATTAACATGATTTTTGAAAATGGGAATTTGAAATGAGAGTTAAAGATGATATAAAATTTGTAGTTTGATAAAAAAGTTTTGAATGAGATTGGAGCATTACACAGATTTTCTCATCTTAAATAAAAGTTTTGTATTTTTGCAAATAAATTAAAAGCTGTAAACACAATAAAATGTTTACAGCTTTTTTGTTATACGTTAAATCTAAATAAGATGATATCTCCATCTTTTACAACGTACTCTTTTCCTTCAACGCCAACTTGTCCTTTTTCTTTGGCAGCAGTATAAGAACCACTTTCGATTAAATCGTTATAAGCTACAACTTCAGCACGAATAAACCCTCTTTCAAAGTCAGAGTGAATTTTTCCAGCTGCACCAGGTGCTTTAGTTCCTTCTGTAATAGTCCATGCACGAACTTCCTTAGGGCCTGCTGTTAAATAACTGATTAAGCCAAGAAGTTTGTAACTTGCGGCGATAAGTTGGTTAAATCCTGTATCAGAAATCCCTAAATCTTCCAAGAAAATTTGTTTTTCTTCTTCATCAAGTTCTGCCAATTCTTGCTCAATTTGCGCACAAATAACAAACGCTTCTGCCCCATCTTTGGCTGCAAATTCTTTTACAAGATCAACATATGAATTTCCAGTAGCTAAGTCATCTTCTGAAACGTTGCATGCATAAAGAACAGGTTTAGAGCTGATTAATCCTAAAGATGCAATAATTAAATTTTCATCATCAGTATCAGTTTCAAATGTTCTTGCTGATAATCCATCTTCTAAATGTGTGTGTAATTTTTCTAGTAATTCAATTTCTGCTGCTGCATCTTTGTCAAATTTAGCGGCTTTTTTAGATTTTGATAGACGACGCTCCAAAACTTCTACATCTGAAAAAACTAATTCTAAGTTTATAGTTTCGATATCACGAATAGGGTCTACAGTTTTATCAACATGAATAATATTATCATCTTCAAAACAGCGCACAACTTGAACTATCGCATCAACTTCACGAATGTGTGATAAAAATTGATTTCCTAACCCCTCACCTTTGCTAGCCCCTTTAATTAACCCTGCAATATCAACAAATTCAACCACTGCTGGTAATACTTTTTCTGAGTTGTACATATCTTTTAGAACATCTAAACGGTTATCAGGCACAGCTACAATTCCTACGTTTGGTTCGATTGTACAAAATGGATAGTTGGCAGACTCTGCTCCAGCTTGAGTTAATGCATTAAATAACGTACTCTTTCCTACGTTTGGAAGACCTACAATTCCTAGTTTCATCTTAAATTCTCCTTAGTTTGTTTAATAAGCTTTATTATATAGGATAAACTAAGCCGTTTCAACAAAAATTTGTCAAATAAAAAGACGTATAAAAAAATATACATCTTTTAGAAAGAATTATTCGTTTTGCCCAACTAAATATCCAAGTGCAAACATTAAAGTTAGTGGGATAATCATTAGTAATCCCATAATACAGTGGTCAGATTTCTTTTTTGAACTTTTTGAGTCACATTCACAAGCGTTATCACGTTGAGCAACTCTGTAATGGCGATATTGAGCATTCCCTTGATTGTTTTGTTGATTTTGTTGTTGATTACGATATTTTGGATTTGGCATAATTTACCCCCTTGATTATTCATGTTATAGTTATATTATGGAACTAAAAAGTTCCTCAAATTATGTTTATTATATTCGGTTATTACGTAGTATAGATGAAGAAGTTGGGTGTCGTCAAGGTCTTTTTTTAATAAAGGGGTTGATTTTTAAAAAATTTTATGTAACTATTTACATTGATTAGCAAAATCGCCTATAATAAATTGGTAAAATAAAAATTGGTAAAATAAAAAAAGGAGGCTATTTGATGCCAAATATTTATTTCCCTCATCTTAATTTGTCGTTTAATATTAACTCTGTGGCTTTTGAGATTTTTGGGCTAGCTATTTATTGGTATGGAATTATAATTACAACTGGGATTGTTGGAGGCCTTTTTATGTCAGCGCATATGGCAAAAAAAGAAAAGCTAGACCCAGACATTGTGTTTGATTTCGTATTATATGATTTAATTTTTGCAATTATAGGAGCAAGAATTTATTTTGTGGCGTTTAACTGGGATTATTATGGCCAAAATATAAAGGAGATTTTTAATTTAAGAGGTGGTGGAATTGCGATTTATGGTGCGATTATTGCATCAGTAATTGTTGCGTCTATTTATTGCAAAATTTACAAAATTAATCTTTGGCAATTAGGAGATATTGCTGCCTATGGATTACTAGTGGGTCAAATTATTGGTAGATATGGAAATTTTGCTAACAAAGAGGCTTTTGGCGATTATACGAATAATGTATTTGCAATGTGTCTACTAAAATCTGAAGTAACTGCTCCACTAACCCAAACAATACTTGATAATATAGTTTTTGAGTATGGTGCAGAATATATTCAGGTTCACCCTACTTTTTTATATGAGTCAATGTGGAATATGTTGGTTCTTGCGTGTTTGCTTCTTTATTATCCAAACAAAAAAAAGCATGGGGAAATTTTCTTTTTATACATTACAGGGTACGGGATAGGTCGATTTTGGATTGAAGGACTGCGTACTGACCAGCTAATTTTAAACACTCTAAATATGCCAGCTTCTCAAGTTGTAGCAATACTTTCTATAATTTTGGGGATTGCTGGATATATAAGTTGTAGAAAAGATAAAACTTTTGATAATTTAATTAGATATTAAATATTTTTAGCACCTGTAGTTTTGTACTATAGGTGTTTTATTTTTATATACCAAAAATGAATGTAGGGTGATTTTGTATATTTAGCATTGCAAATTTTGATAATACGTAATAGAATAAGGAAAGAAAAGTAGCGAAAAAGGGAGCTTTAGAGATGAATTTTGAACATATATCAGTATTGTTAGAAGAATGTATTACAGGGCTTGACATAAAACCAGATGGAATTTATGTTGATGGGACGTTGGGAGGAGCAGGTCATGCCTCTCATATTTGCCAAAAATTAAATAAAGACGGGCATTTTATTGGTATTGACCAAGATAATAACGCCTTGGCTGTGTCCAAAGAGCGACTTAGTGAAGTTGAGCCTAAAGTTGACATTGTAAAAAGTAATTTTAGTGATTTAGATGAAGTTTTGGGACAAGTTGGAGTACCAAAAATTGATGGAATGTTGATAGATTTGGGGGTATCTTCTCACCAGTTAGATGAGGCGAGCAGAGGTTTTTCTTATATGCAAGAAGCAAAACTCGATATGCGAATGAACCAAGATAGCGAGCTTTGTGCCTACAAAGTTGTAAATGAATATTCGGAAGATGAACTTCATGAAATTATCAAAAATTTTGGTGAAGAGCGCTGGGCAAAACGAGTTGCTTCCTTTATAATAGAGCATCGTGAAAAAAAACCTATTGAAACTACTTTTGAACTGGTGGATATAATTAAGAGGGCTATTCCTCAAAAAGCGCGTCAAGAGGGTTCTCACCCAGCAAAACGAACTTTTCAGGCAATTAGAATAGAAGTAAATCGTGAAATTGATATTATTGCCCCAACTATTAAAAAAGCTGTGGACGCATTAAATTCAGGTGGAAGATTATGCATTATAACATTCCATTCTTTGGAAGATAGAATAGTTAAACACACGTTTAAATCTCTTGCAGAAAGTTGTATTTGTGATAGAAATATGCCTATTTGTGTGTGTGACCAAGAGCCAGTTGTCAAAGTAATTAGCAGAAAGCCGATACTTCCAACAAAAGATGAACTAGAAAACAATTCTCGTTCCAAAAGTGCTAAACTTAGAATTGTAGAGAAATTATAATTTTAATATTAGTTTTAAATTATATTTTTGAGTTATTAAATTATAATATGGGGATTATTTCCCCAAATATTTTTGAAAGGAGAGTTCTATGGCAACAAAACGAAAACCATTTAAGTATAGACCATATAGCCAACAAGAATTAATAAACGCTCATATCCGTTATGAAGCTCGCAAAAATGCTGAGCCACCTTTGGTTGTACGCCTCTTTAGAAATAGACATTATGTTGGATTATTTATTTGTGGATTTGCTGTGTTTTTGGCTTGTAGTGGATTTATATATATTAATGTGCAATTTAGCAATCAACAGACTCAGCTACAAAGTTTGAATATCGAATTACAAGAAGTGAAAAGTCGAATTAATGCTACAGAAACAATTATAGCTACACAAATAAATTTGGATTATGTTCGGCAGAGAGCTAGTGAAGAGCTTGGAATGACTGAACCTTCGCCACATCAAATTATTTATTTGACTTTGCCAGAAGAAAGTTATACGATTTATGGAAAATAGACGAAGAACAAAACGACCCCCAAAAAGAGAGGCTACTTCTTTAAAAGAACGTAAAGCTAGGTTGCGTTTGAGGCTTGTGCTAGGAAGGAGTATTTATGCACTCATCGTTTTTGGGTTAATTTTTAGACTTGGATATATTCATATTAATCATGGAGACCAATATGCCCAACAAGTTTTGCGTTCAGTTAGTGGGACTGCCAAAGAGATAGAGGCAATCCGTGGGAATATTGTGGATCGTAATAATAAAGTTATTGCTAATAGTATTATTACATATGATGTGATTTTGAGTCCATATGCATTATTAAATCAATCAACAGAGCTGCAAAGAGACCGAACCTATCAGGAACTTGCATTATATTCGGGTCAAGCACCAGAACAAATTGAGGAAATTGCAATTAATAATCCGAATTCTTATTATAGAGTATTTTTGCGTGATATCCCTATGGAAGATAAAGAAATGTTGGAGGCAAAAGGTCTTTCGGGAATGTATTTTGAGCCTTCATTTATCAGAAATTATCCAAAAGGTGTTTTTGCTGCCCAGCTTATTGGTTTTTATAATGCAGAAGACCAAGGGCAATATGGTATTGAACAGTTTTATGATGACTATTTACGTGGTGAAGTTGGTAGAATTTATCCTCAGCTTCAAACTGGTGGGATAATTATGACCCAAGTTGAGTCGCCAATAAATGGGGACACTATAGTTCTTACAATTGATGAAATTATTCAGCAGTATGTGGAGCAAGTTATGTATAAATATATTGCAAGACTTGAACCATTAAATGCAGCTGCAATCGTTATGAACCCAAAGACTGGTGAAGTTTATAGTATGTTTTCGTATCCAGAATATAATCCTCAATCTTACAACAACTTATCAAGTCAATTGGGGTCATCAAAGTGGGAACAAATGACGTATGAAGAACAGATAGCTCAGCTAAATTGGGCATGGCAAAATTATAATATTCACAATCCATATGAGCCAGGTTCTACGTTTAAACCAATAATGATGGCAGCAGCTATGGAAGAAGGATATTTGCAAAGTGATTTTAGAATGACGTGTACAGGTTCGATTACAATTAGTGGAACTACAATTAGATGTTGGAAAACTTCTGGCCATGGAACTCAAACTATTGACCAAGTTATTGCAAATTCATGTAATCCAGGGGTTATCACTCTTGCACAAAGAATGCCAAATTCAGAATATCATGATTATATGAAATGGTTTGGAATGGGTTCTCAAACAGGAATTGACTTGCCAGCAGAAGCAGCAGGAACAATTCACTCATTATCATCTTTTGGGCCAATTGAAAAAGCCACAACTGCTATGGGACAAACATTTCTATTAACGCCGATGCAATTAGTGACAGCGTTTTCGGCAGTAATAAATGGAGGGTATTTGATTGAGCCATATGTGGTTTCTCAAATTGTACGGGCTGATGAAGGTGTAATATTTAAAAATCAGCCATCTGTAAAACGGCAAGTTGTGTCCCAAGAAACTTCAAAGGCCATAACTTTAATGTTAGAAAAGGTTATTCTTCAAGGGACAGGGGGTCATGCCGCTGTTTCTGGATATCGAGTAGGAGGAAAAACAGGGACTGCCGAAAAAGGTTTCCCGAGGGTTAGAGGGGTTGAGATTGTATCATTTATTGGTTATGCCCCACTTGATGACCCAGAAGTTATTGCTCTTGTTATATTTGATGAGGCAAATAACAGTAGTGCTGCAAGTGCGGCTCCATCGGCTGCATTTAGTGAAATGATGACCTATATTTTGCCATATCTTGGAATTCCGAGTAACCATGCAACTTATTCAACTCAAGTTTCATTATCAACAGTGCCTGATTTGGTGGGCAGTGATATTTACTCTGCAATAACTGAAATTGGGTTAAATAATTTGGATTATGAAATACGAGGAGGAGGAAATATTATTGCTGACCAGTATCCTCCAGCAGGTACACAAGTGCCTATAAGTTATGAAATTACGCTATATTTACAATCAAATGACCCAACAAGTTTGGTAAAAGTGCCTAATTTAATTGATATGAATATTGAGCAGGCGCAACAGTTATTGGGAGGTAGCTTAACTATTGAAGGTGCAACGAGTGGGAGGATTATTAACCAAATCCCTGACCCAGATGTATCTTTAGACCGAAACACAAAAATTATTGTACAAACTGTACCATAAAGGTATATTACCTCCTTTTGAAAAATACACTAGATTAAAGTATATTTTGAAAAGGAGGTTTTTTGATGGAACAAACACCTGTACGACTCAAAAAACGTATATTAGTTTTGGGGTCTATTCTATTTGGTTTGTTTGTTTTCATGTCGGTTCGATTGTGGTATGTACAAGTTGTAAAAGGTGCACACCTACAGGAGCTAGCATTTGAGCAACATACAAGAAATAGAAATATTACTCAAACAAGAGGAACTATTTATGGTGCAAATGGAGAGGTTTTGGCACAAAGTGCATCAGTTTTAACGGTTGGTGTAGTTAGGGCCCAAATCGAAGACCCAGTTCAAGTAGCAACAGTTTTATCTGAAAAACTTGAGTTGGATTATGATACTGTATATCAAAGAGTTACTAGAAGGGTAGCATTTGAGAGAATTGCAACAAAGGTTGACCCAGAAGTTGCAGATGAGATACGTAAATTAAATTTACCAGGGGTAAAGGTTGATGAAGACTCAGACCGTTACTATCCTTATGAAGATTTAGCGGCACATGTTTTGGGATTTGTTGGACGAGATAACCAAGGGATTATTGGACTTGAGGTTAAATATGACGACTATCTAAAAGGTGAAGCTGGTCAAATTTTGATGGAAACAGATGGAAAAGGAATACGACGAGAAGATGAGGCAGAAATTAGATTAGAGCCAACTGATGGATATAATTTGGTAACAAGTATTGACGTTACAATTCAAGAATACGCTCAACAGTCAATTGCAAAAATTGTTGAGGAGAAAAATGCAAATAGAGGTTCTTTGATTTTGATGAACCCACAAAATGGTGAAATTTATGCTATGGCAAACTATCCAACTTTTGATGCAAATGAGCCATTTACAATTAATGACCCAGAACTAGAAGCCATGTGGCACACAATGGACGCTGCAAGCAAACAAACGGCTCTAAATCAGATGTGGCGTAATTTTGCGATAAATGATACATACGAACCAGGGTCAACATTTAAGATTTTTACGGCAGCTATGGGGCTTTCTGAAAATGTTGTAACTCCTGATACTATGTTTACTTGTTCTGGTCATACAGTTGTTGAGGGACTTACTATTAAATGTTGGAGAAGCCCAAATAACCATGGGACTCAAACATTTACTCAAGGTGTCCAAAATTCTTGTAACCCTGTATTTATGGCAGTTGGAGAGAATATTGGAGTATCAGCTTTTTATCAATATATGGTAGATTTTGGATTTATGAGAAAAACTAACATTGACTTACCTGGAGAAGCAGTTGGTATTATGCATAAAGAAGAAAAAATTGGGCCAGTTGAACTTGCAACAATGTCATTTGGGCAATCATTCCAAGTAACACCAATGCAAATGTTAACTGCAGCATCATCAGTAATTAATGGTGGATATCAAATTACACCACATTTTGGAACTCATATTACAGATAAAGACGGAAATATTGTCCAAACTTTGGAATATGAACAAGGCACACAAATTATTTCAAAAGAAGTAAGTGATGAATTAAAAATTATTTTAGAAAGTGTAGTATCAGAAGGTTCAGGGAATAAAAGTTATATACCAGGGTATAGAATTGGTGGAAAAACTGCTACTTCTCAAAAATTACCTCGTGGTTCAGGAAAATATATTGCTTCATTTATGGCTTTTGCTCCAGCAGAAGACCCAGTAGTTGTTGCATTAATTATGATTGATGAGCCAGAAGGAGTTTATTATGGTGGTTCGATTGCAGCACCAGCAATGCAAGGAGTATTATCAAACGTTCTTCCATACCTTGGAATTGAGCCAGTTTATACACAAGAAGAATTAGAACTTGTAGAAACACAATTTGTAGAAGTACCAGACGTTGTGGGACTTACTATTCAACAAGCTAAGCAAGCATTATATGAGCTTGGAATTGTAATAGAAGTGGAAGGTGATGGGACTACCATTACTACTCAATTCCCACAAGCAGGAGCATCAATTAATAAGACGAGCAAAATAATTTTATACACAAATTAACGAAAACTTTATTAATTGGGTGAAGTCGTGTTATAATGGTACAAAATCATGAAATTTATAGGTCAACATATATTTGACTTGAAATATGGATTGTTGAGATATTTTTGTAAACAGTAGGAGTTTCTTCTATATTATAGTAGTTGTACAACGGTAAATTTGGACTAGGGGTTAGGAGGATTAACTCTAAGAAAAGATAACCTATATCATTTTCAAAAAGAATGATTGTGCAATTACATTAATATAGATATTTAGAAACGACATTTAAATTTATATTGTAAACTTAACAAAACCACAACTATTAGGAGGTTAAAAATGCAATTATCAAATGTATTACATGGATTAGACTACAAAATTAAACAAGGGGATTTAAATATTAGTATAGATGAAATTATTTATGACTCAAGAATTAAAACAAATGAAGGGTTGTTTGTTGCAATTAAAGGGTTTTCTAGTGATGGGCATAAATATATTAGCTCAGCAATTTCAAATGGAGCAAAAGTAGTAGTTATTCAAGATGATGTTGAAGTAGAAGGTGATGTAACTGTAATTAAAGTAGATGATACTCGTTACACAATCGCAATTCTTGCACGTAATTTTTATAACAATCCATCACAAAGCTTTAATTTGGTGGGGGTTACAGGTACGAATGGAAAAACTAGCACAACATTTTTACTTGGGCAAATGTTAGAGGCTCACAAACAAAAAGTAGGAATTATCGGAACGATTGAAAATAGAATTGGAGATAAAGTTTTACCAACAGAGAGAACAACTCCAGAGTCATTAGATTTACAAAAATTATTTGCTCAAATGAATGATGAAAATGTTGATAGCGTAGTTATGGAAGTTTCTTCTCATGCGTTAGATTTGCATCGTGTTACAGGCTGTCAATTTGACTTTGGGATTTTTACAAATTTAACACAAGACCACTTAGATTTTCATAAAGATATGGAAAGTTATGCTCACGCAAAAGCAAAATTATTTGGAATGTCTAAAGTTAGTATAATTAACAAAGATGCTGATTTCTCAGAATTGATGAGTCAAAGTGCAAGTGGAGACTTGATAACATATGCGATTGACCAAGAGGCAGATTACCAAGCTATAAATTTAGATATTCAGGCAACAGGAGTTAACTACACACTTCTTTATAATGGGAATTCGTATGATGTAGCTGTTCCGATTTCAGGAAAGTTCACTGTTTACAACACTTTGGGTGCAATAGTTGTGGCTCACAAAATGGGTCTTGACTTAGAAGAAATAATTCAAACTTTGGCTACAGTAAAAGGAGTTCCAGGGAGAATTCAATCGTTTAATTCTAAAAATGGTTATAGTGTAATTGTGGATTATGCACATACTCCAGATGGATTAGAAAATGTTTTAGGAGCAATTGAACAATTTGTAAAAGGAAAAATTATTACAGTATTTGGTTGTGGTGGCGATAGAGATAACAAAAAACGCCCACTAATGGGAGCAGTAGTTGCCAAAAATTCTGATTACACAATTATCACATCAGATAATCCAAGAAGTGAAGAGCCAGAGAGTATTATTGACCAAATAGAAGTTGGAGTTAAGGAGCATACGCAAACTTATATTCGCCAAAGTGATAGAAAAAAAGCAATTCATCAAGCGATGGAGATGGCAAAAGAAGGAGATGTAGTTTTGGTTGCAGGTAAGGGCCATGAAACTTATCAACATTTAAAAGATGGAATAATTCATTTTGATGATAGCGAAGTTGTAAAAGAATTTTTAGAGGGGGAACTTTAAAGATGACTCTTCACATTGAAGAAATTATTAATTGTTTGAATGCAAAGTGTTTAAACCCAGATAAAATTGGCAATACATTAATTACACAAGTAAACACAGACTCAAGAAAACAGATAGAAAACAGTTTATTTGTGCCACTTAAAGGGGAAAATTTTGATGGACATCAGTATATTATTGATGTATTTAATAAAGGAGCAGTAGCCACTTTAACTTCAAATGAAACTATTATAGATGATAGATTAATTACTATTTTTGTACCAGATACAAACAAAGCTTTATTAGATTTGGCAAAATATTATAGCTCAACTTTAGAACGTCCAATCGTTGCAATTACAGGAAGTGTGGGCAAAACTACAACAAAAGAGCTAGTAAGTGTGGTTCTTGCTCAAAAATTTAAGGTTCATAAAACACAAGGAAATTATAATAACGAAATTGGTTTACCACTCACGCTTTTTAATGCAACTAAAGAAGATGAAATAAGTGTTGTGGAAATGGGAATGAACCATTTTGGGGAGATTAGAAATTTAACTCTAACAGCAACTCCAGACATTGCAATTATTACAAATATCGGAACTTCACACATTGAAAATTTGGGTTCAAGAGAAGGAATTTTAAAAGCAAAGTTAGAGATTTTGGAAGGTTTAAAACCAGATGGATTAGTTATTATTAATGGAGATGAACCACTTTTGACAAATGCAGTTGACCCCAAAAATCGTATTACGTATGGATTAGATAATTCAAATATGTATTATGCTACAGAAATTACACATCATAGTACCTCTGTAGAAGCAATTTTGCATACTCCAAAGCAAACTTTTACGGTAAATATTCCATCACCAGGGGAACATATGGTGAGAAATACTTTGGTAGCAGTAGCAGTTGCAGAGCATTTTGATATGTCAATTGATGCGATAATTGAAGGGATACAAGGCTATAAATCTGAGAAGATGCGTTCTCAAATCGACACATACAAAAATGGTATCACTGTTATTGATGATAGTTATAATGCGAGTGCAGACTCAATGATTGCAGGGCTAAACGTGCTTAGTAACTACCAAACTTTGGGTAGAAAAATTGCTGTACTTGGGGATATGTTAGAGCTTGGCGAACATAGTTACGTACTTCACAAACAGGTGGGAGAAGAAGCAGGAAAACTCCCAATTGACATTATTTATACAATAGGAAAACAGGCTTTAGCAATTGGTGATGGAGTAAAAGCCCACCAAACAGAAGTTAAAACTATTCATTTTGAAACACAAGCACAATTTTTAGAACAACTTAGCACGCACATTTTGCCAGCAGATGTAGTTTTACTAAAAGCTTCACGTGGAATGCAATTTGAAAAAATTAACGAAGCCATAGGAAGGGTGAGTTATGATGGATAAATACATTTATTACGCAGCAATTATAGCATTTTTGCTACACACAATAATTAGCCCATTTGTAATACCGATATTACACAAAATGAAGTATGGGCAAGAAGTTAGAGATGATGGGCCACAAAGCCATCTAAAAAAAGCAGGAACACCAACAATGGGAGGGGTAATAATCCTCCTAAGCACAATTGTTACAAGCCTACTATTTATAGCAGATAACAAAGATTTGCAGGCAGTATTATTTGTAACAATCGGTTATGGATTAATTGGATTTTTAGACGACTATACAAAAATTGTTAAAAAACGTTCATTAGGCCTTACGCCAATACAAAAAATTGTGGGGCAACTAATTGTAACAGTAGTTTTTGCGTATCTATTAACATATTATATTGGACTTGACACATCAATTCTCGTGCCATTTAGTGGAGGATTTATGTTGGATTTAGGAATAATATATTATCCATTCTTAGTATTTGCAGTAGTTGCAATAGTAAATGCAGTAAATTTAACAGATGGATTAGATGGATTAGCAGGAAGTGTTACGGTTTTGGTGGCAACATATTTTACGGCAGTAGCATGGGCATTTGAAAGTGGAGTAGCACCATTAGCAGCAGCAACAGCTGGAAGTTTGCTTGGATTTCTTCTATTTAATAGTCACCCAGCAAAAATTTTTATGGGAGATACAGGTTCATTAGCATTAGGAGGATTTGTTGCAGCAACAGCATTTTTATTAAAGATGCCACTATTTATTTTAGTAATTGGAATAATCTATGTACTAGAAACATTATCAGTAGTTATTCAGGTTGGATACTACAAGAAAACTCAAAAAAGATTTTTCAAAATGGCCCCTCTTCATCATCATTTTGAGTTGAGTGGTTGGGAAGAAACTAAGGTAGTAAGTGTATTTGCAATCGTTACGGCTATAATGTGTTTGGTTGGATTTATTGCAATTTAAGGAGGTAAATAAATGAAAGTTTTAGTTATCGGGTGCGCAAAAAGTGGTTTGGGAGCTGCAAAACTCGCATACACACTTGGTAATGAAGTTAGTTTGTGGGATAGCAAAGGTTATGAGGCCTTTGCTCTTGCTACTCAATCTGAAATTGATGATTTGGGTCAAAGAGGAATTGAGATGTTTTTAAACGCAACAACTACACCAAGTGATGTTGATTTGGTAGTATTAAGCCCAGGAGTACCACCAGAAATCGACATTATACAAATCTACAAAAAACAAGGCATTGAGATTATTGGGGAATTTGAATATGCATCAAGAGTATGCAAAGCGCCAATCATGGGGATTACAGGCACAAACGGAAAAACAACGACTACAGCATTAGTTGGAGAAATTTTTAGAAATTATAATCCAAAAACATATGTAGTTGGAAATATTGGAACAGCGTTTAGTGATGAAGTATTAAATATTGATGAAGATGGTATTGTTATTGCTGAGCTTAGCAGTTTTCAGTTAGAGGGAATTTCTCAATTATCTTGTGAGATTTCAGCGATTTTAAATATTTCACCAGACCACCTAAACCGTCATCACACAATGGAAAATTATATTAACGCAAAATATCGTATATTTGAAAATCAAAGTGAAAAAAATATTCTTATTATAAATGAAGAAGATGAAACTTTAAAAGCCTTACAAAATATTGATACAAAAAATATAGTTACATTTAGCTCTATTAATAAGGTAGAAACTGGTACATTTTTAGAAGATGATGAGCTTTTTAGCAATATAAATGGAGAATTAATTTCTATTTGTAATATACATGAATTACACATTTTGGGGAAACATAATTTTGAAAATGCATTAGCAGCTATTGCGATTGCTCAATCATATGGTGTACCAACTGATATAATTCGAGATACACTTCTAACTTTTAAAGGTGTGGAGCATCGTATAGAATTTGTGCGTAATATAAATAATCGAAAGTTTTATAACGACTCAAAAGCTACAAATGTAGGAGCGGCTATTCCTGCAATAGGAGCAATGAGAGGAAAAATTCGCCTTATTGGTGGAGGCATGGATAAGGGTGTAACTTTTGATGAGTGGGTAAAGTTATTTGATGGTAAAGTTGAAACCTTATATTTGATTGGCGAAACAAAACAATTAATTTTGGATACGTGTAAAAAATATAATTTTACTTCTGTAGTATTATGCGAAACGTTAGAAGTTGCTATAAAATTAGCGTATGAACAAAGTAATGAAGGTGAAAATATTTTGCTTTCGC
>LNZR01000035.1 GCA_002007365.1 Epulopiscium sp. Nele67-Bin005
ATTGATATTTCAGAATACGCAATTTCAAGAGTGCCACAAGCTGTTAAGAAGTATTGTTTTGCTGGAAGTTTATCAGACCCATTACCTAAAGAGTTAGATAAACAATATGATTTAATTATTTCTGTTGAAGTGCTAGAACATTTGGAAGAAGACCATGGTTTAAAGGCTATTGAAAATTTATGTAAACATACTAATAATATTTTATTTTCATCATCGCCAAATGATTTTGATGATATTACTCATGTAAATGTGCAACAACCTGAGTATTGGGTAAAGAAATTTTCTCAATATAATTTTTACAATAAAGTAGATACAGATAATACTTTTTTAACAGAGTGGACTATGTTATTAAGTAAGGAGCAAGATTTTTCAAAAGTAGTAGAAACATATGAACGCTCTAAAAGAATAGAAAAAAAAAACGTGGTACGACAATTAGAGAAAGTTGAAAAAGAACTTGGAAAGAATTATGGAGAAATCCAAAATTTAAATACGATAGTTGGAAATAAAGATAAAGAGATAGTTGACCTTAGAAAGCTAAATGATGAAAAAGATAAATCATCAGCAAAATTAAGTAAAGATATAGCAAATTTAAATGAGATAGTTAGAAATAAGGATAAAGAGATAGTAGACCTTAGAAAAGTCAATGAAGAAAAAGGTAAAATTGCTAAAAAATTAAGTAAAGACATAGATAATTTAAATGAGATAGTTGGAAATAAGGATAAAGAGATAGTAGACCTTAGAAAAGTCAATGAAGAAAAAGATAAAATTACTATAAAATTAAGTAAAGACATAGATAATTTGAATTCAATAGTTGCAAACAAGGATAAAGAAATAACAGATTACAAAAATATTGCTTCACAAAAAGAAGAGCTAACTAAAAAGCTTAAATTATTAACATATCAAGTAGAAAATTTAGAGAAAGAAAATGCGAGACTTGAACAAAATGAATTTAAAACTCATTACTTAGCTGCAATGGATCAAAAAAATGCTATTGAACATGAATTGGTTCAAATTCAACAGGCATTTGAAGGTTTATTAAATTCAACAAGTTGGAAAAGTACTGAACCTTTGCGCAAAATTGCTGATAGAATTAAAAAAAATAAATATGGTTTATTAGCCTTTAAAGGTATCAAATCTTATAGAGATGTGGGATTAAAACCGACTATTGAGAAGATTAAAAACAGGGCTAGCCACCAAGCTGAATGTAAAGAATACAAAGAGCAACACCCTTTTGATATAAGTCCAGCAAAAAGACATAAACAAGAAAATACGTATTTTGGCAAGAATATTAAGTTTAGTATTATTGTTCCCTTGTACAATACTCCTCTAAATTTCTTGGAAGAGATGATAGATTCTTGCATAGACCAAACGTATCAAAATTGGGAACTGTGTTTGGCAGATGGTAGCGATGATAAGCATCAAGATGTAGAATTAACAGTGCGTGATTATCAACAATATGATAATAGGATTAAATATAAAAAGTTAGAGAAAAATGGGGGAATTTCCATAAATACTAACGAAGCTTTACAGATGGCTACTGGAGAGTATATTGCATTATTTGATCATGATGATTTGTTGCACCCAACAGCTTTATATGAATATATGAGAGTAATTTGTGCAAAAAATGCAGATTTTATTTATTGTGATGAGTTAACATTTGAAGGTGATGTAACTCATATTATTACTATGCATTTTAAGCCTAAGTTTGCAATTGATAATTTAAGAGCTAATAATTATATTTGTCACTTTAGTGTATTTAAAAGAGAGTTATTGGATAAAGTTGGAATGTTTAGAAAGGAATATGATGGCTCACAAGATCATGATATGATTTTGAGACTTACAAGCGCTGCTAATAAAGTATATCACATTCCAAAGATATTATATTATTGGAGAAGTCACCCAAATTCGGTTGCTGCTGATATCAACTCAAAAACATATGCAATTCAAGCTGGTAAAAATGCAGTTAAAGACCACTTAAAGCAATTGGGGATAGAGGCAGAAATTGAAAGTTCCAAAGCATTCCCTACTATATATAAAATAAATTATAAAATTACAGAAGAGCCTTTAATTTCTATAATTATTCCAAACAAAGATAATGTTGAGCAGTTACAAACGTGTATTAATTCTATAAAATTAAAATCTACCTATACAAATTTAGAGATTATAGTAATTGAAAATAATAGTACTGACCAAGAAACAGAAAAGTATTATAAACAACTAATAAATGATGGTGTAAAAGTTCTTTATTATAAAGAAACAGGATTTAACTATTCGGCAATTAATAATTTTGGAGTAAAACATGCTACTGGTAGTTATTTATTATTTTTAAATAATGATATGGAAGTAATTAATCCAAATTGGATTGAAGAAATGCTTATGTATGCTCAACGCAAAGATGTAGGAGCAGTAGGGGCTAAACTATATTATCCAAATGATACTATTCAACATGCTGGAGTAATTTTGAAATTAGGAGCAGCTAGAATTGCAGGTCATGCACATCATAATTGTAGTAAAGATAATTTAGGATATATGGGCAGATTATTTTATGCACAAAACTTTTCAGCAGTAACAGCAGCTTGTTTATTAATTAAGAAAAGTATTTTTGATAAAGTGGGTGGATTTGATGAAGGTCTGGCTGTAGCTTTTAATGATGTAGATTTTTGTTTAAAAGTGCGTAAGGCAGGCTTTTTAAATATTTGGACTCCATATGCAGAGCTATACCACTATGAGTCTCAATCAAGAGGCTTAGAAGATACTCCTGAAAAGGTAGAACGTTTTGAAAGAGAGAGTAATTACT
Source organism: Epulopiscium sp. Nele67-Bin005 (assembly GCA_002007365.1). GTDB lineage: Bacteria > Bacillota > Clostridia > Lachnospirales > Cellulosilyticaceae > Epulopiscium_D. Next base: position 2,798 of record LNZR01000035.1, read on the forward strand.
TTAGAGAAAAATGGGGTAAAGTTTTGGAACAAGGAGACCCATATTATAATATTAACTTCACACTAGATAACTCAGATTTTTCATTAAGAACAGATAGATAAATTTTGTATTAAGCAAGATTGAATTAGGGGAGACTAAGGCCATAAAAGATAGATATTACAAAGGAGTTAACATATGAAATTACGAAACAGAAAATTATTAGTATCATTATTAGCAATTTCAATGTCACTAAACATTGTTGGTTGTAGTACTGCTAATAATAGAGATATGAACA
>LNZR01000036.1 GCA_002007365.1 Epulopiscium sp. Nele67-Bin005
TGGTTTGACATTTTGAGAATATGCTGAGAGTTAGGCTATAAGTTTGTTAAATATGTAGCTACAATCAGCATTCGTTTAGCTTAGCTTAGCATCAAAACAAAAAACAACCACACTGAGCCTGGATCTGTCCCAAGGTAAAATACAGTCTGTCTCCCAGCTATAAAGTTCTTTAATTTAACACATAATATCTAATTTGTTTTTCCATATAAAAATTATAATATGTGCTTTTATTAGTTATGATGTGCTGGCCAGGTACAGTGATCTCTGCTGGGTGTCTCCTCATGGCAATAAAAATACTCTACTTTCTATGGTCCAGCACACAAACCCAATCGGTCTTCTAGCAAACAATAAGCTTTTCCCAGCATGTCAAACTATTCTTTAAATACTCAATACTGAAACTTAAATAAATCTGCTCATCTTACTCTCTGAGAGAAAAAAAAAAAGATTCCTTCAAGTAATTCATCTCAGAGCACCCGGGACAGAGAAAGAGACTTGTGGAAAAAGAGAGTCAGCTGAAAAATCTGCAAAATAAGGGAAGGTAGCCACAAATTATATTTAATATTTTCTTTTCCTTTTGTTTGATTATCTGGCTCTGTTCAGTGTGTGTGTCCTGTTGGGTTTGCAGCAGCCTGGCTTGTTGCTCTTTGGACCTCTTCTCCCTTCCAAGGTATGAAGTCAAGGCCCTCTCGCTCTCTCCAAAGTTGTAAAACATGAAAATGAAACACTAGTCTATCTCACTTTCAGTTTTGTCCAGATGTCACATTGATGTGTGATGCTCTCCACATGTTTCTAATAGGGACTTTTGGTGCACGCTTGGCTAACACCTTCGGGGGGGAATACTCGAGAGGTGGTCAGGGTTGAACAGTTAAAATACAAAACTGCACGTGCGTGCACACCTGAGGCAAAAATATACAACACAAAGACTTAGCATCTACTAGACTTACAAACTGAACCATGCTCATATATTTAAACATTGATTTGGTGATGTACATTCAGCCCTCTTGAAGATCTTTCTAATCATCTCCATAAATTTCTTCAATAATTTTACGAACTCCACTCTCATTTGGACATTCACAAATTTCAATGACAGCTATTTTAGATATAGTTTTATAGAGTTTGTTTCTTCTATCAATATCATTTTCCAAAAATATCAAAGTTGCATATTCGGGTAAATTTGGTATCCAAGTTGCTAATTTATCGGTATCATCTTTACGCCCAGTTTTAAATAATTGGCTATTCTTTACTACAATACATTTTTTTTCACTCAGAAAAGGAAGAGTTTCGCATTCATCAATAAGATTTCCAACATTACAAGTTTTACCTTCAAAAACATTGTAATTCATAAGCTTATTAGCCTCATCTACCGTATGTGCCTCTATACTTTTGAGTTTTTTATCTTTTATATAATTTTCGTTTCCGTATAATAAATAACAATTCTTCATTATTTCTCCTCTTTTATAAAACTAGAAATATAATATCCTTTGCCATCAGTCTCAATTTGGATTGCTCCTTGTCTATCAGTACGAAACACTTCAACTCCTTGATTTTCCAAGGTTTGTAGCGTATCAGTATGAGGGTGTTTATAGATATTATTTCTTCCACAACTTATTATTGCAAATTCTGGAGTTACAGTTGCTAAAAATTGTTCTGCTGTTGAAGTTTTTGAGCCATGATGGGCTACCTTCAAAATATCAATATCCCCAATAAGTTGTGCAAGTTTAAGCTCCTCTTCTTGCCCAATATCGCCTGTAAATAATGCGACAAATTGTTTATATTCTACTGTACAAACTATAGAGTTAGCATTTTTATTATCATTGTAATTTGTGTACGGATATAAAATATTAATCATCACATCACCAATTTGCACAGTATCTCCAGCAAAAACTTCCTTTATTTCAACCTGATTTTTTTTGCATAATTCTAATAATTCGGCATCAATTTCATTCTCAATATTAAGAGGTGGCACTAATAATAAATTAATTTTATTCCCTTTTTCTAACCAATGCAAAATCCCTCCCACATGATCCATATCAGTATGTGAAACTATAGCTAAATCAATAGTTTTATGCCCTAGCGAATGAATATGATTAGTAAATTTTGAGGTGCTATAACTTGTTCCACTATCAATAGTTATCAATTGATTATTTGGGGTCACAATTACCGTGGCATCACCTTGACCTATATCAAGTTGGGTAATTTGAAGGGTAGGTGGGTATATCCAACCAATTGCTATTTGGCTAAATATAATTGCTCCTGCAAACAAACTTATTATTTTTTGATGTTTCATAGTAATTATAGAAATAACTATCAATCCAAATAAAATGTAATAAATTAATATTTCACTTATTTCTGGTCGACCTACAAAAATTGATGTAAATGGTAGCTTCACAATTAACCCCACCACAATATCTAATATCTCTATTATCAATATTACTACTATTCCTAATATCCGTGCAACCTGTGTAAACACAAAGCTTGACGCTAAAATTACTACTATATATATTATCAAAAATCCAAATATTGGGCTAACTAAAATATTTACCAATACCTCTAAAGTTGCCACACTATAAAAGTGATAACTTATAATAGGAGCTAAAAATAATGTAATAGTTAAACTTATTCCATATCCACTTATTTTATAGTTTTTACCTCTATTTCTCCAACGAATAGCACGCTCCATATCTTGCCAAATACTTATAGCAACTACTGCTCCAAATGATAATTGAAAACTTACAAGCCCTAAACTAAATGGATTATAAATTAGTACCAAATACATTGCAATTGCTATACTTGTCTTAAAATCTTCCTCCTCATAAATACATCTTGCAATTATCATTAACGATACAACTATACACGCTCTCATTGTTGAATTTGAAAGTCTAACTATATATCCATAGCCCCAAATTATCCCAAAAGTAGATACTAATCGTTCATAATAATTAAAGCCTAGTATAGTAAACAATTTTTTTATACCAATATATAAAGTTCCTATGTGAAATCCCGAAATAACCAAAATATGCCCTATTCCTAATTCATAAAAATTATCCCGTGTTTCTTGATCTAAATCAGTTTTATCACCCAAAACTAAACTTTTTACTATCCCTTTGTCTCTATTTTCAAACACTAAATCAATTTGTGTTGATATCATATTTCGGAAAGTTTCTAACCACAAAGTTTTTTCTTCGTAGTATAAAATTTCTCTGGGGGTTATAGTTGCGACTATCCCTTCCCCTTGTAAATAAAATTGATAATCCATATCAGCTGGATTATATCGAAGTGCAGGTGCTTTAACTTCACCTCTTATTACAACTACATCATATTCGGTTAAGTGACTATATGGTTCAGCATAATAATTGCTTATTTCTATTTGTACATTATATAATTTACTATGTGCTTTATCCTCGTCCCAAAACTTTACATTTCCTAATTTAACCTTTGTACTATAAAGGTTTGTACTTATTTCTTCTACCACCCCTTGGACTACAACTTCATCTTGATTTTCCCAAAATTGTAGCTCTGTTATTATAGGGTGATATATTGTCATTAAAATTCCTAAAGATAATGCAAGACAATAAATTGAGTATCGTTTATTTTTCAAAACAACAAAAAATATTGCTCCTAAACATAATATCAAAATTCCTAATAAATTTAGGTAACTCCAACTAATTATGCCAAGAGCAATTCCTATAACCCAAAATATTGAAAATTGCATTAACCATCTTTCGTTATCTAGCAATTAAAGTTTCATTCCTTTCAAATAATAGATTAAAGTCAATCGTTCCTAACGAATTAGACTGCTTCTCTCCACCTACTAAGAAACTTACTTGCTGAATTTTTGATAGTTCAGTGAGTGAATTTACTATAGAATATACAAATAATTTTTCACCTTCAGCCGTTGATAACTCTGGAAATTGCATATTTGAAGTAAAATCTACCTGAGTAACATTTTCCAAAGTTTTTATATCAAGAATTGTGATATCTGATGGAAATGTTGTTTCTAAATCGGCAGATGTTGGCCCTTTTACAAGCTCTTCTATAATATATTCCTCCAATGGAACATCTTTGTTTACCTTGATTTCTCGAACTTCTGGAGCTAACTCATCAGAATTTTTTCGCTTAAAGTATAAAGTTACTAATTGACTATTTGTTGGTGGATTTGGATTTAATGCACTAATGCCTATATTTTCTCTATCCATAATCCCAATCAAAGCTCCATTTTTATTTGTTAGAGCTACGTTATTCACAAAAAATTCTACCCCATTTACAAACGGTAAATTAGTCAATGTGTATACAAATGAAGCTCGTATCATCATTTGTTCAGTAACTTCTAATGTTTCGTATATTTTATCAAAATTTACACTAACTACATTATTTTCCAGTTGGGTAACTACATCAACTTGTCGTATGCCTTGAAGTTGCTTAGATGTTGGCCCTTTATACAAAAGATTTATAAGTTCATCAACTTTATCTTGATTGGAAATATCCTTTTCTGCAACCAAGCTAGCTTCTTCAACTACCATCGCATTTTTTATTGTACTAAAATAATATAATTGTACAACTTCTGAACCATAGTTTCCATTTGGTACAAAAAACTGCCCTATTGCTAAAATCCCAACAACAACCACAGCAAAAATACCTAACAAAAACGGATATCGTTTCTCACTTGTCATTATTTACTCTCCTTACTGCATCTGTCTAATTGGAATTTGCATAGTAAACGTCGAACCTTTGCCCTCTTCACTTTCAACCGAAATCGTCCCGTTATGCATAACAACAGTTCGATAAGTTATAGCAAGACCAAGCCCAGTCCCACCAGTTTCTCTATTTCTCGTTTTATCAGTTCTATAAAAGCGTTCAAATATGCGTGATTGTTCATTTTTTGCAATTCCTAACCCTGTGTCACTAACAATTATAAACACATCTTGTAAATCTCCTTGTAAAATTACCTTAACTTGTCCTCCATCTGGTGTATATTTTACTCCATTTTCGATTAGATTTGATATAGCTAACGTCAATTTTACCTCATCAGCCTCAATATATATTTCACTTTGGGCCTGATAAATCAAAGTTATATCTTTTTTCTTAGCAAGTGGATCTAACCTTTTTAGTATTAGACGATTTTGGTGGAGCCGAATATTCAAATTATTGAATTTGGTACAAAAGAAAGACCGGTTACAACCACGACATCCACCTCAACAACGGCGGGCTCAAGCGTGCCAGCAGCCAGCAGCGGAATGTTTATGCACCCACTAAACGGGGCAGGCGTAATGTCGTCTGGATATGGCACAAGATGGGGCTCATTCCATGGTGGGCTTGACGTGGCGGCACCTTCTGGCACACCAATTTACGCGTCGGCAGCGGGCATGGTGACATACTCTGGCTACCACACCGGCGGTTACGGAAACCTGGTTATCATCGACCACGGCAACGGCTACGAAACGTACTACGCGCACAACAGCGTGAATTATGTCAACGTAGGTCAAAAAGTGTCGCAAGGGCAAAATATTGCAGGCGTGGGCACGACGGGGAACTCAACGGGGAACCACGTTCACTTTGAAATTAGGTACAACGGAAAGCAACTAAATCCGTATAGTTATATCTACTAAAAATTGTGAGAGGGGCAAAAACTGCTCCTCTTTTTTGCGCGCAAATTTTGGGGCCGGGCGCGTAAAATTACGGCACGATTTTCCACTCTTTTGTCCTAAAAAATACTAATACCGAAAAGTTGGACATATAATAAAATTATCTATAAAGAGTTAAAATCGTGCGGACGCCCGCCTTGTCCTCCTTTTGAGGGACACTGCGCGAACCCTGACGGACAGGTCGCTTTTTCGCTATCGACTTAGATTGGGTTGTCGAAATTTTGTCGTCAGGCGTCGCCACACTCTTAATTACTTTGAGCATTCATGTGGATTTTGATTTGGCTTACGCGGTACTCAGTTTTTCTGCTCACCACTTCTTCAATTTGTGCCACTTCTTCGTCTGAAAGCGACGCTCTGTTTACAATTACGTCAACGCCCGTATCGTCCATGCGTACGTATACCTCATCAAAACCTTTTGCACGAAGTAGCGATTCGGTTTCGTTTTCAATCTCAATTTTCTTTTGAAGGTCAAGTAGCGTTTGTGCCACTTTGGTTTTTGTGTCCTCATCAATTGAAGTGTTTGACATATAGTCGTTTAGCTCTGAAATTTGTGCCGAGCGTTGTTGCTCACGCAGCATTTTTTCTTCTGCAAAATAGCTCACGGTGATAATGTTGCCTGAGCTTGCCGGTTGTGTCGCGTCAGCTTTTGTAATAATAACCTCCATGTCAGCGCCAGCGCTCCCCGCACCAAAAACGTCCACGTCAAAATCCGGTGGCATAGTGTTCATTTCGTCGTAATACTCCATGCCCTCGTTGGTTTCTAGCACCTCCACGCCGTCATCTTCACCCGCGTTACTAAATGCCGACACATCGTCAAAATCCGTCGTCAGTTGCAAGTACCCCGCGATCGCAATCATAAATACTAGCACCATTATTATTAGTTGATTTCTCCTAAATTGATACATTTTTTGCCCCCCTAATTACTCTCCATTTTTAATACAGATACCTTGTGCACCGGTACGCCTAGTAGCGCCGATACAGCCTCGATTATAGCACTTTTTATAGCTATATCCGCTCCCCCCTCGGCCACTACCAATACGCCTTCTACAC
>LNZR01000037.1 GCA_002007365.1 Epulopiscium sp. Nele67-Bin005
AAAACTGTTCAGGTTATTACAAAAAATGATAAAGAATTGGCAAGAGAAGTTATTGCTCATGATACAGAAATTAATCAAATGGAGTATGATATTCAACACCAGTGTATTATTTTGATAGCTAGAGAGCAACCATTAGCAAAAGATTTACGTTTAATTATGTCAATCATCAAAATTGTAACAGAATTAGAACGTATTGCAGACCACTGTACTGTAATTTGTGAATACACTCTAAAAATTAAAGAAATTACCTATTCTGAAGATGAGGCGTATCAACGTCATATGATTAAGATGGGTCGTCACGTAGAAGAGATGTTTAATAAAACTTTGGAGAGTTACAAAAATAAAGATGCACAAATCATGCATGATATTTGTGATTATGATGATATTATTGATGCAGAATTTGAAAAAATTTGGCAAGAAATTATTGATGCAATGGGGCAAGATGAGAGCTTGGTGCATTTTGGGCCACACTTTATTATGATGATAAAATATTTAGAGCGTATTGCAGACCACACAACAAGTATTGCAAAATGGATGATTTATCATTTAACTGGAGAATACTTAACGTAAAAAAGAGTACCTTAGAAAATTTTCTAGGGTACTTTTTTTTATAGAACAAATGCATTTACTGTGCCATAATTTGTAGCAAAATTAAAATACGTATCAAAATAATGAGCTATATAAGTTGCTTCTTCAAATGTAATTTGAGAGTCTTCAAATAAAGGCATAATGTGTGAATTAAATAACGCATGGTCAATCCCATCAGTCATTGCGTATGGCAAATAGAGTTTGTTAAATAATTCATAAAAGAATTCAATTGATAAATCTTTATTAACTAAATGAATTGCATCATTTGAAATATTAATATAATTATCCCAACCAGAAGTATTTAAATTAGTTAGGGTTGACTCCATAAGAGCCATAAATTGACGAGAAGTAATGTTTGCTTGATAATGTTGGTTGCTTGGAGTAATCCAATTATTGTTTAGCGCATTTTGAACAAATGGCTCACCCCACTCAGAATAAGAAATATTATTTAAAATAGGTTGTCCATTTTCGTATGATACTGTAAAATTAGTAGCTCCAAATTCAAGCATACTATTGATATCATTATCTCTATTTGCAAGGTTAGATTTTAATACAACCCCAATCAAATCAATATTATCATAATCAGCACGAACCACTAAAGTATTGCCAGCAGGAGTATGAAAGCCAGTTTTTGCCCCAACAACGTGTTCATTATAAGCAACCTCATCAGGGTGAAGCACTCTGGCAGAATTTCTAATTTCAAAAGTTTTTGGTGTATTTAATTGTTCAAAAAAATAATTTGTTGTAGAAGCAATTTCTCTAAGGTATGGATTGGCAAAAGCTTCACGAGCAATTAGAGCTAGGTCATAAGGTGTAGTATAATGAAATTCATCATGGTAACCATGAGGATTTGTGAAATTTGTAGAAACTGCACCAATTTGAAAAATTCTATTGTTCATTTTTTGAGCAAAAGCCTCAATAGAGCCAGCATTATAAACGGCCATATCGTGTGCTATAAAATTATCAGAACCAAGCAAAATTCCATAAAGCCCGTCTATATAAGTATGTCTATCCCCCACCAAAAGCCCAATGTGACTGCTATCAGAAGGAACAGTATTAACACTATCAGCCGTTTTTTCAACAATTGCGTAAGGGTCTTGCATCTCTTCTAGCAAAATAAGTGTGCTTAAAACTTTTGTGGTACTTGCAGGATAAAAAATATCATAAGTATTTTTTCCATAAAGAATAGCACCAGTATTTGCCTCAATAAGTACTGCTCCTTCGGCAAATATTTCTGGTGGAAATACGATAGCAAAAACCGACGAAGGCATAAAACTTAATGCCACAATAACATAAATTAAAAATAATTTTTTCAGATGTAATCCCTCCTTTTTGTTATTACAGAATGTCAAACTTTGAACAATTGCCAGATACATTTTTAACCTCATACCTCCAACTAGTATAGTATATTTATGGCAATATTAAAAGGGTTAAAAAAATATTAGATTGTGAAATTAGAGGTTTGAAATTGAAATTTAGAATAAAAAAGAAATAATATTTAGTTAAAATGTATAAAAAGTTTAAAATTGAACATACTGTAAATGAAAGCATAAATAAAACAATGGTTAAACTGTTGATAAAACATTAATTGCAATTATTTCATTGACCCAATATAATTTGTCTTTAATAAAAATTAACTAGTTAAATCTAATTAAATTAATGCTAAAAAAACATTCTAAAAGACGAAAAGGAGAATTAATTTATGTACGAATCATTAGAAAATTTCCCACTTAGAAAGATTAATTTTGTTAAAACAAGAACAACAATCTTAAAGGCAGTTAGCCACTTGTTAAAGGAGAAAAACTTTGCAGATATCACAGTAGATGAGATTTGCCAAAGAGCGCAAATTTCAAGAGGAACGTTCTTTAACTATTTTTCAACAAAAGAACACGTTTTCCATTACTATTTAAGAATTTTTACGGTAAGAATTGCCCTAAGAATTAAACAATGGGACGATAGCATGAAATTTGAAGCCAAAATCAAACAACTTTATGATTGGTTTAATGAATCAACTGAGTATTCAAGATTTGTAGACAGCTATATTAGCTTTTTATTAAATGTTGGAGAGCCTCACAACGAAATGAAATTAACAGACGCAGAGTTTGTTTATTTCTTCACAGGAATTGAAGAAACAGAATATGAGTACTACAATGAGTTAACACTTCAATCATTGTTTGAAAAAATCTGCCAAACTGCTAAAAAAGAAAATGAGCTTTCATTAAATATGACAGAGCATGAACTTGGAAATCTTTTATCAGGGGTTTTAGTGGCAAGCTATGTAACTAACCACCTTGAGCAAAACATCAATCATCTTGAGATTTTCAACAAAATCTGGAAATAATAAGTCATTATTATTATTAAAATATTATACACCAAAAAGAATTTTGAAAATAAAAGTAGTTTAGCATTGAATTAACTAAAAAACTATGCTAAACTATTCCATATTAAGCACGCATAGCTCAGCTGGATAGAGCATCTGACTTCGGATCAGAGGGTCGTGGGTTCAAATCCTACTGCGTGTGTTACATCAAATAGTTTGTAAATTTATTTAATCATTTGGAAACTGCTCAACACATTATATTTTAAGCATACACGACTAATAACAGACTCCAAAGTTATGAATAATATTACTATAGGCTAAAATTGATGAATATGGTAAATTTATTATAAAATATTTTTTGATATTAAGATAAAAAATAAGTCGTATCCTTGTAATGGGGTATGGCTTATTTTTTATGTACAACGCTCAAACTATTGAAAATACTAAGAAAATTGGAATTGCAAAATATATAACAGACTAAAAAAAATGCTATTAGAAAAATTAGGTAAATTTAAAAAAATACCTCTGTTCAAATTGACTCTCAAATATTTACAGTTGCTAAAAGACGTGTTATTATAAGAATATAATTCCAAAAAGGAGGAAGTTAATATGATGAATTGTCCAAATTGTGGTAAAATAGATACATTTTGCGAGGATATTAATATTTCGCAAGGGGAAGTTATAGGTTACCACTGTACTTGTTGTGGTTATGAGAGTTACATAGAACAAACAGAAGAAGAAGAAGAATAAAAGACTAATTGTATATGAAGAAATTTTATCTAAATTATATTTTTGATAAAGAAATCTTTAAAAATTACGGAAACCCACGCTCTATATTTAGGCGTGGGAGTCTTAGCGTATAATAACTTTTAGAAGTCTTTATTTATGTAACTCAGAATTGACAACACTACTAATTTGTGCTAATATTTAGCATAATATGACAACCTTTAAGCATAGGTTTTGTAAATTGCTTGAACAAAATAACGGTTAAATTTTCTTAAAGGTAATAGACTCGCTCTATTGCCTTTTATTTTTTTGTTACAGAAAGGGGTTTTAATGAAGGATTTACTAGGAATTAGACATTTGGATAAAACTGAAATAATGACTATTTTAGAAACTGCAAAAATTATGAAGCAGCGAATTTTACAAAAGGAATTGCGCCAAGATAATTTGGCAAATAATACTTTAATCACATTATTTTATGAAAATAGTACACGTACCAAAATTTCTTTTGATACAGCAGCTTTATATCAAGGTATGAAAATTATGAGTCTTGATATAAATACAAGCAGTGTTCAAAAGGGAGAAACGCTTGTAGATACAGGGGTTACACTTGATAGTATGGGTATTGATTTTATGGTAATTAGACATAGTATGAGTGGTGCTTCACATTTGCTTGCGAAAAATGTAAAAGCATCTGTTATTAATGCTGGTGATGGTGCGAATGAACACCCAACTCAGGCCCTTTTAGATTTATTTACAATGTGGGAGAAAAAAGGGAGTTTTGAAGATTTAAATGTAACAATTGTTGGAGATATTAATCATAGTCGTGTTGTTCGCTCAAATGTTTTTGGGCTTAAAAAATTGGGAGCAAATGTTACTCTTGCAGGTGCAGGAACGCTTGTATCAAAAGGAATGGAAGCTCTTGGCGCAAATGTTACACACGATATTAAAGAGGCAATAACTGATGCTGATGTAGTTATGGGGCTGCGCATTCAGATGGAGCGTCAAAAGGGTGGAATGTTCCCGAATTTGAGGGAGTACAGCCAAATTTATGGAATTGACCAAGAGATTTTTAGTTTGGCAAAATCTGATGCTATTTTGATGCACCCAGCCCCTGTAAATAGAGGTGTTGAGCTTATGCCAGAGCTAATTGATAGCCCAGTTAGCGTTATTGATGAGCAAGTGCAGCGTAAAGTGCTTTAAGTGGTCAATAGTCTAGAAAAGTGCTATATAAATGCAGTCCATTTACCGTACGCTCATATTTGCTGATGAATCTACAGCTCCAGGGAGAGGAGAAGCAGGAACAGAAGGGTCCATACTTGACTTTGGCATAATCAGATGCAAAAGAATTAATAACTGATTTTCTGTACAAGAGAAATAGTTGTATAAAATAGTACAGGCACTGGTTACAAATAGGCTTGGGGGGGGGTAGACCGATGAATAATTAGCTATAACAGATGGATGATGCAGTTTTTGTAAAGATGTAGTTCCGTAGCACCTGTGCACAGATGTTGAAAGTAGGGGTACCAGCACCTCTGCCCCCACCTGACAACTGAAAGAAGGTCCTCTTTTGGTAATGCATGAGACCATGACCATAGGAACCATTGGACTTTCCATCATTACTCCCCTGGCCCCAACTTCTACCGTATTGAAAGGTTTGCTTATCTGTCTCCACTATCTGTCCGTCAAATCCAATCCGCTTTCACACTGATAGAATGCTTAAATCAGTGAAATTCTATACCTATTCCACGCAGTCATATCTCAACAAGCAGACAAAGAGCACCGGCACCTCTGACAATATATGTAGAAAAAAGCACCACTAAGAGCCAGGTCGCGAGTACAGTCAGGGGAAAGATCAGGAGGAAAGATATACACCTCAATATTATGGCCCACATGTCTCATTTGACGTGTTTGTTCTCCCAGAAAAAAGAAAATAAGGATGCGTTTTTTAAAAGGAAAGTGAGTAGGCTAATAATCACTGCTGGCAGTAACATACATCAGTGATTAATTTTCAGCCAACTATCAGTTGTTCCCTTTGTAACACGTGTTCCCTCTTTTAACAAAGAAAAAGCCCAAATGGTGCAACCACATGTTAAAATGTGTCAGAACACAGCAAATGACATCTTCTCTGTTAAATTTTTTATTTGGAAGCTCCCCCACTTTTTTATGCTTCCTCTGCTAAATAAAATTACAACATTGTAAGTGGTTTGTCGTGAAAGGCTACAGATATTTAAATTCAATGGCCTATGTTTTTTGAATGGATTCGAATGTCCTAATACTAAGATCCTTTGCTGTAAGCATCTAAATCTTATTAAGTTTTTTTTTTTTTATATTTAGCCTATATAGTTTTAAAATTGTTTGAAATTTAAGTCTTGATAACCAGTAACACTATTAGCACTGCTATGTTGCTCCGTGCTGCCCAGGTTGTTGTGCATGTGCCCTGCATGTGTTGCTTTGGAAGAAGGAAATAACAGGAGTAACAGGCCAAAACCAAATCAAGGGGATTTAGCAAAGTGTCTAATAAATATTTGGTGAGTTTACACTAATAAACTTTAAAGTGTTGAAGTTGAGAATGGAATTTGGCGTGGTTGTAGGTAAATTTGGTTATTGGCTTCATATTACCCGTTTAGAAGTCGCACCCCCTTGGGGCCTACAATCTGATCAAGTGTCTTTTTTTTCCCAGGTTCTTCAGTTGGAATGACAATAACAGTGTCAATTAAAATTGAATGTTGATGTGAGCCCACAGAGATCTGCAGAGATCTTCTCTCTCACTGCATCAACAACTTCATTCTTTAGTCATTACAGAAAGGCTTATGTAACATGGAAGAAAATGAGCACAACGCAAATCAGAGCTTCTGTTTCAGGGAACCTGTACAAAGTGTTAACAAAATATATCGGGAAAAGAAGCCTCTTAATCATATACTTAATATATTTAGCTTTATTATTGCAGGTGGTGGTAAAGCACATTATATCTGGATGCCACCTGCCATTAAATGGAAATGGCCCTTGTTGGAAATGGAAATTGTTAAGTGTAATATTCCTTTTTGAATATTTTTCTACATTTACTCTCTCTCAACCTTTCTACACTCGCCTTTTGCATACAATTCATAGCCAAAAGAGAGACCAAACACACTTTTCCAGTCACAGGCAGTGTTGTTTGACGGAGATTTTGTTTCTGCTTTTGTTCATCTGGTGTAACATTACTTGTAACATTAGTTGTTCATTAGCTGTCCAGTATGCCACATGGTTGAGTATGTAGTATGTATGGATCAATGTCAGGTCAGTTTACTTTGGTGCTTCATTAGCAACAGATCACATGATAGAGTAGAGGGTAATGTGTATGCTTGTGACATAATACTGCAACATTCCTCATTGGTCACCTCTGTGAGCCTCTCATGTTTCTTCAGAAAACCACCGCTCTCAAAAAAGCAGTGTAAATGCGATCAGGAAGTTTTGCTTTAACAACCTTTCGAGAAAAAAAAGGAGTGAATGCATCCATCTCACGAGTCTGAGTGAGAGGAGAGTGACTGAAAACCTGAGTGGGAGGAGTTTGTCTTTTATTGCCAGATTAAGAAGCTAAAGTGAAACCACAGGACG
>LNZR01000038.1 GCA_002007365.1 Epulopiscium sp. Nele67-Bin005
TGGGCCAGGGAATATAAGATTTCAGCTGCCTCGCTTGTGTGTTTCAGCAGCAGTACTCACTGAGTCAGCCCAGAGTAAACACATGAGGTCACAGAATACACTACGCAATTAGGGGTGTGACAAAACCAGATATACAGCCGGGGGACCGACATGCACACAGATGTACACTTTCACACATTAAAAAAAAGCAGGTACAGACTCACTGACACAACCTACACAAATGTTTATACAGTCCAGACCTGATATTCTCACATAAATCAATATGTTGGAACCTGGAGGGGCCACGATTTATGTATAAAAAATCACAAGAGACCAGTGCCGATGTGGACAAACACAGATGTTAAAGCACAACATTAATCAACGTTGCTCCCTTGCTAGGATCCTTCCCTGACAAGACATCATGACTTCATGTGTTAACACATGACAGCAAACTCAGCCAAATGTACAACACACTGTACATTTAACAGCGATTTCCACAGTTTTGTGGTATGGTGGTGAAGTGGTAATGTACAGTTAGATCACAGTGGAAACAGTTGTTCATGGCGCAGGCAGAGGCAAACAAGGCTAAAAGGGATGTCACAGTTATGGTGAATATACATCGGGAGATGTTCCAGAAAAGTGTCAAGGGTGGACACGGATGGTATCACAAATATGGGGTTGTTGGAGTCAACAGTTGGAATAATAAATTATAATGTGGTTTTGATAAAGGAGCAGTGCCAGAAAACAGCAAAAAAAAAAAAAAGAAAAGGAAAAAAAAGACTATTTTTATTGCTTTTGAAATTAACTAGTTTTTACTAAGGAGACTAGCCCTTTTGGTGCAAATCTAAGTGATTTATATTACATTTACAAAACACTGAAAAGGCTATTAAACAATTATGTACATCATTAAAGCATATTTCACACTGACTCCACACTTTTCAAATTTCCATATACGACTTGGTTGAACTATATATGTTTTTTCCACTTTGTAAGTCATAGCACTGTAACTTGTATTGGCACTGTGGTATGCTTTACATCCAGGAGCACACTGTAGTTTGTACTTACAAGCCTCAGAGTCACAAGGGCACCTAAGTATTCACACAATGCTTTTTCTAGAGAACGCCAGTGAGTTTGTAGGTGTAGCTTTCCTGCAAACATAGTGCTAACATAAACTCAGCAAAGGTATAGTGAAAATAATGGAGAGTTATCTGCTAACGGGCAA
This sequence comes from Epulopiscium sp. Nele67-Bin005, assembly GCA_002007365.1. GTDB lineage: Bacteria > Bacillota > Clostridia > Lachnospirales > Cellulosilyticaceae > Epulopiscium_D. The sequence continues at coordinate 1,202 of LNZR01000038.1, forward strand.
AGAACATACCTGCCAGCTCGCTGGCTGTCAGCTGTAGCCTGTGACATGTGTTCAAATGCGACTTTTCGGCAAAGACACAGACAACGTTAGTAGGTGATGCAACGACATGATGCATTGTCTTTGGTACTCTGCCTGAACTTAAGGCCAATTTATGCTTCGGCACTCAACACATTTGATAAGTGTCTCTCGACAAGAATGATGTAATTTCAACAAAAAAAAAGTGTCGCTCAACTCTTTAATTTCATGTCGCATACCTGAAGAGTTGGGTTCTGTCGAGGACATCGTCATATTTGTAATGAGATTGGACAGTGTTAATGTTGCTATGGAGATGGTTTACTCAACTTCCTAGTTGATATTCTAGTGTACGTGTCAAATTTAGTTACCATGGGGACAACTAAAATCTTTTGACAAAGCATAAATCAAAAACGTGCTGCGCTTTCATTCCTGTCCAGCGACGAGGGCTGCGTATTGGCGAGAACTTCACAATACTATGATATCACGGTACACTGTGATATGATGCATAGTGTGATAAACTGGCAATATTCAAGTCAAGACTTCACTGAAAATTATAAACAACAGAAATACAAGCTGCTGTGTACGATCTCAGTAGACTTAATACATGATATCACATTATATTGGTAATTCAGCGAACAAACAGTCAAAACAATTTAATTCAAAATGTTCCTTTTCAATTTATTTTGGTATTGGAAATTACTGAACACAGTGACGTAGCTGCTATAACATCAAATGAGATAAGAGATAAAATTTAAGTTCATTCTTGCATTTTAACTGGACACACTGAAACAGAGGAGGTTGTCATTCACAACCTGTTTATAACATGAATTTTTTTTGTTTCAAAATATTGATTTCTGGAGCTGGAAATCGATACAGATATGGAAATTAATACTGTGATTTATTGCCGTATCAGTTTTTTAGCACAGCCCTTCCAGCAGTATCATGAAGTCTGTCAAGTGAGGAAGCATAAACAAACCTTTACGCCATGTTCCGCTAATAATTTATGTTCCACAGTTCAAATGCAGCGAACATGCAGCTAGCAGTGCAGTGTTGCTTTTACGTTGGTTGTTGAGTTTTAGAACGTGTCGGCTGAAATGTTCTGTAGGTGGTAAAATGTTTAAATTAGTTAAATTCTTAACATGACACCAGCGTGATGTAGTTTCAGGCGTATGAAGCGGCACATCCCCATTTGTGTTTAATACAAATGCACAGAGTAGACTCTAAAAGGTTTTGAAAATTTATTTACAAATTTAGCAGAACCAGAAGCAGCTCTAGTTATTGAAAATACAGGAGTTTCTGAAGAACCAGAAAAAGTTTTTGAAAAAAAATTTAAAAAACCTGAAGTTTTTGGTTTAAACATTGAAAATGTGGGCAATAATTATGAAAAGGTAATTGCAGATATTATTACAAGCAGTCTAAAACAACAAACTGAAGCAGGTTCACAAAAGCATGACATTGAACATCAACTTAAATCGCTTTTGAACCAACCAGCTCCACCAGTTATAGACTCAATGACATTTGAAGAAAAGCAACCTTGCAATTGCTGTGGTACAACTTACAAAGAGGAAATTAAACAACAAGCAGAGCTAGAACAAACTCTAGTAAGTGATGAAGAAATGGATTTTATCAACAAAGTAGAAGCTAAACTTAAAGAAATCCAAGATGCACTAAATGAAAGTATTGAAAGAAGTAAAGCATTTAAAGCTACCCAACTAGAAAAAGAAGCTACAATTTTACACGAGAGCATGATTAAGGCAAAACTAGAACAAGCAACAGAACTTGCAAATCAGGTAAACTCAGTAAATAGTGGAGTTTTAAAAAGAACACCAATTATGTGTAAATCAAAAGACGAGCTAACAAATAAATTCTCTAATAAATTTTCTTTTGAACCAGGCGTAATTATTGAAGAGACAGAAACTGAAAATACTATTGAAAACCCTATTACACAAAATACAAAAGAGAAAGCTTCTTTAAAAGACAGCTTGGCAAAGAAATTCAAAAAAGAAACTAAAGAAGTGCAATCTGATTTAACCGACATCAAAGAAGACATTACAGAAGATTTGACCGATATTAAAGAAGACATTACAGAAGAAATTACCGACATCAAGGAAGATTTGACAGCTAAGTTACTAAAAACTAACAACATTGAAGAAACTGAAACTATTACTGAAATTGAAAAACAACGCTTTAAAATTAGAGATTTATTTAAGAAAAGTTATGCTATCAACCCTTTCCATAGAGATGTTGAACCTATTGAATGGGTAGAAACTTCTATTGGAGAACTAAAACAAATCCTAAATTTATCCAATTCTTGGGAAGAACAACTACGTGGTGCTTTTAGCCAAGAAGAACTAGAACTTGTAATTTTAGGAAAAGATAAAGAAATAGAACAATATTATATCGGGATTGGAAGCAAATATGTTAATGCCGATGATATATTAAAAATCGAGTACCTAGAACGCTTTAAGCCTCACCACGCCAAAGCTCCATCTCAAGGTGAAGCTGGATATTGGGTAGGAACTATTTTATAAATAAACTCAAGAAAAGTTGTATCTTAATTGCAAGATACAACTTTTTTATTTGAAAGACCTTGCCAAATAATTCTAATGGCTGTAGACTTAACTTTATAAATTTTATAAATAAGGAGGATTTTAAAATGGCATTTGAATTTACAGACGCTAACTTTTCGGAGGACGCATTAAACTCTAATATTCCAGTTGTGGTTGACTTTTACGCTGATTGGTGTGGACCATGCAAAACTATTGCGCCTATTATCGAAGCATTATCAACACAATATGAGGGAAAAGTTAAAATTGGAAAAATGGATACTGGTTCTAACCAAGCAGTTCCAGCTAAATATGGAGTAATGAATATTCCTACACTACTTTTTATTAAAGATGGAGAAGTTGTAGAAACAGTTGTTGGCGCAAAACCACAAGCTATTCTTGAAGAAAAAATTAAAAATTTACTATAAAACAAACCCCCAAAACTCAATGCTTTGGGGGCAATTTATTATTTTATTTTTGATACATCTGGTAGATGAGCACCTATTTCACTAGCTTCCAATTTTGGTAATAAAATTTGTCTATCATCTAATCGTTTATCTATCCAACGATTAAGAACAATTAATATTACTGACACTACAGGACATGCTAAAAACATACCAGCTACTCCTGCAATTCCTCCACCAATCGTTACACTTGCAATAATCCAAAACGGTGTAATTCCTAGTGAGTCACCAATAATTTTAGGACCTAAATATAATCCATCAAATTGTTGTAATACTAGTATAAATATTAATACTAAAATAGCTGGGATAAATCCTTCAAATAACGTTATTGCTACTGCTGGAAACGCTGCAATAATTGGTCCAAAATATGGTATCATATTTAAAACCCCAATAATTAAAGCTAATAATAATGCATATGGATTTTGTAATGCCCACAATCCAAAAAATGCTAAAATCCCAATAATTAATGAGTCTAATGCTTTTCCAACAAAAAATGAAATCATCATTTCATGGCTTTCTTCTACAAGTGCAATCGTTTTTTCAGCTCTATCTGTTTCCAATATTGCATAAGTTAAACGCTTAAATCCATTAACAAAAGTTTCTTTTTGGCTAAGGACATAAACTGCAATACTCAAAGATATAAATAAGTTCAAAATTATACTCGTTACATTCATTGTCCCAGCAATTAATGTTGAAAAAATCGTAGATAATGAATTAATTCCAAAATCAACTATTGCATTTAAATTAATTGCCTCAAACGCTGTAGCTATAGCATCTGCTGGAATAATCGGTGCAACTTCTCTTACATAAATTTCCAAATCAGCAATCCATATAGCTATCATTTCTATATACATAGGAGAGTTTGCTAAAATTTCAGTTACATTTCCTAAAATTTGAGGTGCTATAAATTTTATAAATAAAAATATAGCTCCAAAAACGCATACATATACTAATAATATAGATTTCATACGGTTACTACGATATTGCCTTCTATTTTGTGGTTCTTTAATTTTCGCTATTTGCTTCTCAAAAAATCCCATCGTTGGGTTCATCAAATATGCTATTCCAAGACCAACAATTATTGGGTCAAACACTGCAAATATCGAACTAAAATAAGATGAAATTGCAGGGAAAATATTATCAGTACTAGACGAAACTCTCATGACAAATATCGAAATTACAATTACAAAAATCGCATATAATGCAATTTTTAAATACTTATGGTCTGCATATTTTTTCATAATTTCCTCCAATTCTTAAAAGTGTTAATTTGACAATAAAAGTAATTGTCGTTTTTTTCCTATTTAAATATATAAGCCTTAGTATATCAGTTTATTCCTCTTTGTACAAGAAAAACTATTCTTAATTTTTTCAAAATTTATCCATTGGTAAAAATTAACTACAAACGGTATGTTTTGGGTAAAATGTAACCTTATGGAGAATTCAAAATTATTACATACAAATTTAAAATAAGTTAATAATAATTGTATCATCTGATTAGGTGTTAAGCGACTATGGGGGAATTATGAGCGGGGATCGGTTATCACACTTGTTTAGAATATAAATTTAAACCACCCTATAAAGTTTGGGTGGTTTATGTTTGCTAAATATTTTTTTTATAAATTAAATTAAGACCTTTTAAAGTTAAAATTGGGTCATAAACCTCAATAACATCTGTGCCTTCTCGAATAATATTTGCAAGCCCTCCCGTAGCAATAACTTTAAGATTTGGCTCATTCATCTCAATTTTTGCACGATTTATAATATACTCAACTTGCCCAATATACCCATAAACCAAGCCTGTTTGCATACTAGTAATAGTATTTTTAGCATCTAAAATACCCTTTGTAATTTTAATCTCAACATGAGGAAGTTGTGCTGTATTTTTCCAAAGTGCATCAGCAGAAATTCTAATTCCTGGTGAGGTAATCCCTGCAATAAATTCCGATTTACTATTTAAAATATCATAAGTTGTTGCCGTCCCAAAATCAATAACTATACATGGTGACCCATAAAGCTCATTTGCCGCCACACAATTTACTATTCTATCTGCCCCAACTTCCTTAGGATTATCACACTTTATTGCAATTCCTGTTTTTGTTCCTGCCTGTACAATAAGAGGCTTAGTTTTTATATATTTCTCAAACGCCTTACGCAAAGAATACATTATATCAGGCACAACCGAACCAATTATACTCCCCGTAATATCCCCCACATAAACTCCATTTTTTTCCAATATATTCAAAATTAAAACACCGTATTCATCAGAAGTATATGATGTTTGAGTTGTAATTTTAAATCGTGTTACAAGCTCATCTTCATGCATAACACCCATTACTATATTAGTATTTCCAACGTCTGCAACCAAAATCATAAACAAAATCTCCTTTCTCGTTTCAAAATATTATATCTTAATATTCCCACTAATAATCATCGTAATACTAAAATATTATATCCCAAAAAGTATACTATAGATTATTTTTTAGTTCAACTTAATTTTTTATACAATAAAAAAGGCAAAGCCTCTCAAC
>LNZR01000039.1 GCA_002007365.1 Epulopiscium sp. Nele67-Bin005
GATAAGATTTCCCATTCTGAAAAGAAGTAAGACCCCTTGAAGACGACAAGGTAGATAGGTTGGAGGTGGAAGTATGGTGACATATGGAGCTGACCAATACTAATGGTTCGAGGGTTTGACCTATAAAAGTTAGGTTAGATGTAGATTTTGAAGAAGTTGATTTAGAAATTGTATTTAGTTTTGAGTGTGTAAAAATCACACCAATATTCCTCGATAGCTCAGTGGTAGAGCATTCGGCTGTTAACCGAAGGGTCGTAGGTTCGAACCCTACTCGGGGAGTTAAGGCCCATTGGTCAAGCGGTTAAGACACCGCCCTTTCACGGCGGTATCAGGGGTTCGATTCCCCTATGGGTCATTTGAATTAGCAATCTAATTCAAAAACAGTAAGTGAATATGCCCGAGTGGCGGAACTGGCAGACGCACAGGACTTAAAATCCTGCGGAGTAACATCCGTACCGGTTCGATTCCGGTCTCGGGCATATCTAATATGCCGACGTGGCTCAATTGGCAGAGCAGCTGACTTGTAATCAGCAGGTTATCGGTTCGAGTCCGATCGTCGGCTATAATATGGACCCTTAGCTCAGTTGGTTAGAGCGCTCGGCTCATAACCGAGTGGTCCCGGGTTCGAGTCCCCGAGGGTCCAGTTAATAAATTTGGCCCAGTGGTACAGTTGGTTAGCACGCCGCCCTGTCACGGCGGAGGTCGAGGGTTCGAGTCCCTTCTGGGTCGTTTAAATAAATAAGGTCGCTTAGCTCAGCTGGGAGAGCACCTGCCTTACAAGCAGGGGGTCAGAGGTTCGAACCCTCTAGCGACCATTTATATGCAAAAGTTGTAATTTACAATGAAGGTATATATTAAAAGTGAATATGCCGACGTGGCTCAATTGGCAGAGCAGCTGACTTGTAATCAGCAGGTTATCGGTTCGAGTCCGATCGTCGGCTATGATATGTATGCATAGCTCAGCTGGATAGAGCGTCTGACTACGGATCAGAAGGCCGAGGGTTCGAATCCTTCTGCGTACGCTATTAAAAAGAGATGATATTTTAAATATCATCTCTTTTTTTATGTATAAATTTTAAAATATAAAAAATAGCATATTTCATTCTTTTTATGTAAGTAAATGTAATATTTTGTGGGTAAAGTTAAAAATAAGGTATGAGGTAGAATTTGGATTGAGGATAAGGAACTAAATTTTTTTATTTAAATTTAAAAAAATTGTTTAATTTATCCTTTTTTATGGAATACTATAGACATACCTCAAGAACCATACCCCTTGTACTTGTATATAGATGTGTGTATAATGATGGTAAATACTCAGGAAGGAGATATATCATGGATAAATTAAATCTTTGGGAAAATGAAAATTCTGCAATGTTTGAATTAAAAGGAAATGTAGAATTATTATTATCTTTAAACAAATCGTTATCAGAAATTAGCCAGCTTACTCATGCTTCTGAGCAAGAAATTGGAAATGTAATTACAACTTTTAATCTTGGAGCATTCTAAGATAAGTTAACTTCACAATGATAAATCATTACGTTATAACCCAGTTCGATAAAGGGTTTATCATTGTATGTACATAGTGTGAGATTTTGAAACACAAATTTATATTGGAAATGGATTTTTTATATTCAAAGAAGAATTTCCAACTATTTATAGTCGTTAAAATTTTCGCCATAATTAATTTAATTTATATAAATATAAAAATAGTTTTCAAATACTGTATTTTCCTTTATACTAAGAGTAACTAAAGTATATATTGAAGGGGAAAACTATGTTGAATGTAGATGGAGACGAATTAGCTCAAGTTAAAATATTTTTAGACTATATAAATAGCATGAAAGATTTACCAGATGCGGAAGGTATTTTTAGAAGAAATCCTCTAAGCAAATTTATTTCGCCAGCACCATATTCTCCAAAGGGGGAGTTATGGAAGCAATATATTGATACTTTTTCTAGGAAATTGGAAATACAATTAGTAAACTTTGGTCAAATAACTAATTATATTTTATCACTCAGTAAAGAATTTATGTTTACCTGTTACTACTTTATGGTGGAATATAATAATTACTTAAAGTCTATTGGGCAAGATAATGTGGACGGTATAATTTCATCATTAGAAGATTTAGACCATTCGTATTATATTGTTGAAGAAAAGCTAGATAAAATTTTTGAAACATTTAATCCACTTTTATATAAGCAGCAGGGGGATAAGGAGTGTGATAAGCGACTAGATTTAATTCAGGAGCTTCATAACTTTTTAATTGTATCTGACGAGAATAATTTTGCTGAGCTTAACTTGAAACCAAATTCAGTTTTAATTCCTTATATCGTTTTGGATAAATATAGCCATACATTAACTAGCCTAATGGATTATTATAGGAATAAAGATGAGGAGTTACAATATGCAGTGCGTGTAATTGAGAGTAATTTTAAATTTTTGCTAAGTTTATTTGAGATTACTACGTGGCTTGTGCCTGACCTAAATCCTAATTCATATAAGATAAATAGTATGGAGTTTGTTAAAGTTTGTAACGATGCTATCGATTTATTAAAGGAATTAAATTTAGTTTTATATATGACCAATCCTGAGCGTCATCACAGTATTTATTAAATTATTATAAAGTTTTTTGCTAATTACTAAATGCCTTGTTGCATTTGCCTAGTGAAAAACTTTTTTTGTGCATATAGACCTAGCAGGAATTTTGTGATATAATTAACTAAAGGAGTGATGACTAATGGAGCAAGATTTATTAGAACGTGTAGATAGGATTTATGATTGGTGTGAAAAGAACAAAGATTTAGGTGATAAGGGCTTATTAAAATTAAAGAGTGAAAACTTTGATGATTTGGATAATACTATGAGCGAAATTGCTACAGCCAGTGAAACTATTAAACCTGTTTATAAGGACGAACTACTTAGAATTAGAGGAAATTTATTTATTGACCGTGATAAGTATATATATGTAAATACTTTAGCTTTTTGTCAACTTCTAACTTATTTCCGTATTTTAAGACAAGAGTTTAATCACTAAATTTTTTGGGTACATATAAAATAATGAATTTACATTTGGGGATAAAAAAGAGAGGCGAAAGCCTCTTTTTTATTTTTTTATTTTGCAAAATCTAAAAATCGTGATGATCGTACATTTTTGTCCTATTGAGGAGGAAATTTGATTAATTTGGGTTACTTATTTTCTTTTTGTAGAACGCCATAGCTGAAAATACTACAGCTGCACAAATTCCAAAGTATAATAAGAAAAGGTCGTTTCCGATGCTTCCTGATAATATGATTAATGAACCTAGTGTTGCAATTATTGGGATAACATATCCTTTGATATTGCTAGTAATTTCGCCTTGTTGTCTAAGTTTAATTACTTGGAAGTATAGGTAAATGTATCCTAAATAACTAAGTCCTACAGAAATTTCTGAAATATCAATGCCTATCGCCATTGTATTAAAATGGACAAATAACCAAAACATTATCAATCCAAAACTACAAATTATTGATGGAAGAGGTAGTCCTTTTTCGTTGATGCGTGAAAATGTTTCAGATTTTGGGAACATTCCTCGTAGTGCTAAAGCGTATGGGAGTCTTGAGGCTGCCATTATTAGCCCGTTTACTGTTCCTACTACAGAAATTACTACGAATATCAAAATAAGTTTTGCGCCTAGTTCCCCAAAAATTACATGGGCTGCCATGTCTACGTGAGCATCTCCATTTGCCATAACTTGTTCTGGACCAACTAATGTTGAAATTCCTACAAAATAAAGTATATATATGATTAAAATAAATATAGGTGAAATTATTAGAGCTAAAGGTAAATTTTTTGTGCTATCTTTTATTTGATGACCGATTGATGTTGCTGCAATCCACCCGTCAAATGAAAATGCAATTGGAGCAATAGCACTAAGCCAACCTAATGATTGCATTTGTGTTACGTCTGTTGTTCTTATATAAGAGGGGTCACCAACCATTAATCCAGCAAATGCAATTACTAGCAGTGGAATTAATTTTATAATTGTTGATGCAGTTTGGAAAAATCCTGATAGTTTGGCTGATAAAATATTTGTACCAAAAAGTACGATAATATAGCCAAGACCAATTAAAATTTCTGTTAATAGAGTTGCTTCAATTCCGAATAAAATGCATGTGTAAATTCCTGCGACCCATGCAACAACTGCTATAAGTGTTGGGAAATACAAGAAACATTGAAACCACCCAAATCCACAAGCAACAACTGGGCTACTGGCTTCAGCATAAGTAATTACTCCACCAGCTTTTGAGGAACGAGAAGCAAGCTCGGCAATTGATAAACTTCCGAAGATAATGCTAATTGCTGCTAATATAAAAACCAAAACCCCAAGTGCAATGCTTCCGTTAGTAGCTCTTAAAATATCATCGCTTTTGAAAAATATTCCTGAACCAATTACAACTCCTACAATCATTGCAATAGCTGTACAGAGTCCGTATTCTTTTTTGCTTTCTTCCATATAAACAACTCCTTTTTCTAGTATTTGGAAGTATTTTAGAAAAATTAAAAATATTTCTTAGTATATCACAATAGGCTGAGTAAGTAAATCATTAAATTAAATCACTGGAATTATTAACATTTTTATCCAGTTGAGAATAAACTAAAATAAGGAACTTACTTTGAAAGGGGTCAATTAAAATGGATAAAGATTTAATTTTAACTGCGACGCTAGCACTTTTGATGACACAAACTAATTATCCAGTTAGTAACCAAAAAAAAGAGGTGAACCTTGAGGAGGCAATGCGCTCACCTGTGCATCACCCAATGTTTCCACCACCTCACCATTATCCTCATCACAATCACCAACCACAACAAAAAGATTGCCCAAACAAAAATACTGTATTTTTGCAAGAAGGGTTTAATGAAGTATATAGTCACCAAGTATTAAAAATTGCTTTGCCTGATAATCCATATAGTGGAAATACTTGGGAGTCATATTTTCCTCCAGGGGTGGACGTTGTAAAGGAAACTTTTAAGCCTGCTAAGAAAAACCAAGAGGGAACTAGAAAATGGACACTAAGCATTGATAAACCAGGGCGTTACACTCTTGTTGTGGATTATGTTAAGAAGAGTCGTCCTAATGAAGTTTTGAGAAGAAGAAGATATATTATTGATGTTTTACCAGTTCCACCATATTGTAAATAGGTTAAAAAAAGGGTTATAGAGAATATTCTATAACCCTTTTTTGTGTCAATATTTGCACATTAACATATACTGTCAATATAAAAAATAATATTGGATTTTTGTTGGCTAATTTTAGGCTTTAAAGATGCTAAATTATTTAAGGGGGAATTTTATGATAGGGAATTTTCTGGGGCTTTTGGTGCTTGGGGTAATATTTTATGTAATTAGAGAGCCAATTCAGCCTATTGCTCAGTCGAGTTTTTATGTTCAGCAAATGTTGTTTGTAGTTATGTTGATATTGGTATTAATATTGATTATTAGAATTTTCTCAAACTTAATTAAGTTTGCACTAGCCACAATTTTTTGGGTGATACTTTGTGTTATAATTTTAAAATCTGGTGTTATAGATATGGTATTGGGTGTTCAAACCATTGTTTTACAGTCGGTTGAGATAGAGTATGCCACAGATAAATATATTTTGGAAGGTATTGATGAAAAGGGAAATCTTCAAACTTTTATTGTTAATCGAGATTTTTATATGGAGTATAAAAATTATGATGAGATAGAATTGGATACGTATTTAATTAGCAAAGTAATTTTAGGAGCTAGAGTTTTGGAGTAGCCCCTAAAATTTTAATTAATAATGAAGAGTTACAAAATAATTATTTTCTTCAAAAGTTTGTTTAATTTGTTGAATATGTTCAAATCCGTTGGTTTCAACCGTTATTTCTAGTTGAACATTTATAAAGCGATTATGTGCTTTTGACTGATTGTGTTCAAGTCTAACAACATTTGCACCAAGTTTAGATAAAATTTGGGATACCTTGTTAAGTTGACCAGGGGAATTTGGTAGCTCAACACTAAAACAAAACAAACGTCCACGAGAAACTAACCCATTGTTTAAAAGTGATGTAAGCGTTAACATATCAATGTTTCCACCACTTAAGATACATACGATTTTTTTATTAGTAATTTCAAGTTTTTTGAGTGCCGCCAAAGATGCCGCACCTGATGCTTCGGCCAGAAGTTTGTGTTTTTCGCAAAGCATAACAAGGCTATCAACTATCATATTGTCTTTTACAGTTATAATTTCATCAGCTAATTTTTTGGTAATTGCAAAGGTAAGTTCCCCAGGGCGTTTTACTGCAATCCCTTCTGCTATCGTGTTTACAGAGTCTAGGGTAGTGTGTTTTTTGCTATCAAAGCTACGTTTCATAGCGTTTGCGCCTTCAGCTTGTACACCTATAATTTTTATATTTGGATTAACTGATTTTGCGTAGCTTGCAACTCCACTAATTAGACCTCCTCCACCAATTGGACAAATGATTATGTCGGCATCTGGAAGTTGATTTAAAATTTCTAGCCCCACAGTTCCTTGACCTTTAATAATTTCGATATCATCAAAAGGGTGAATAAAAGTTGCTCCTTCTTCTTCCTCAATTCGTTTGGCTTCTTGGTAGGCATCATCGTAACAATCCCCGTGCAAAATTACTTTTCCTCCAAAGTCACGAGTTGATTGTACTTTTAGATATGGTGTAGTTTTTGGCATAACGATAATGGCATTAGTTTTTTCAAGAGAGCTAGCATATGCAACGCCTTGAGCATGGTTTCCAGCTGATGCACATACAACACCATGGTATTTTTGTTCAATAGATAATTCACGAATTTTGTTTAATGCACCACGTAATTTGTATGCTCCTGTAATTTGTAAATTTTCACATTTCATATAAATTTGATTGTCGTATAAATTTGAAAACACTGGACTATAGAGTAATGGTGTTTTTACAACAACATCTTCAATATGTTTGTATGCTTCTTTTATATCTTCTGCACTTAGGTTGATATCCATAAATTTTCTCCTTTAATTTGTATATTTTTTCTAATTATAAATTAAAAATCATGGAATAACAATATTTAATTAAATAAAGGGGTTAAATTTTCTACGATAAAATTGTGGGAAACTTGAACAAATCCTTCGTGAAATATAAAGGCATTATTATAAGGAATGGAGTCTATAGTACAAACTTTGCCTATGATATCAAATACAATTTCGTGAGTTGGGTGTAATAAAGTGACTGTTCCGTTTGTATCCCACAATAATTCTGTATCAAACATTTGTGCAACTAGATGTATAAATACACTCGAATTAGGTACATATTCTGACAAATCAACCAAAGTTTCATGGTATTCATGAACTTTTTCGGTTAGAGTTTTGAAGTATTGTATTTGGGCAGCTTGTCCCATTCCTTGGTGCAAAATTATTAAAATATATGGTTGCTCATCATAAACTATACCTCCATCATGATATAAATTTTCTAGTGGTAACCACCCTATTTTGTGACCAACTTCTAGGTTAGGTACTCCAGCAGGAATATGGTCGTTGAAGTCGGTATTTTGCCAAAAATATGTAAGTTCTGCACCGAGTTCGGGGTTTTCTAGCGTGAAATTATAGTAATCTTTTATATATTTGGAGTAGTCTATACAGTTTATATGATTATAAGAATGTGTGTCAACCATAGTTGTTCCGATATCTCTTAAATATTGCTGAAAATTGCTTAATCCAACTTTGGCACGGAGCATTCTATATGCAATATTATCGCTATAAACTATATTTTTTTGAGTCAAATCTCGAAGGGTGTAGGAAGTGCCAACTGCTTGTTTTTGAATAATTCCAGTACCTTCATAATAATAAGTTGAAGTGTAAGTCATAAAACTATCTAAGTCTAAACTTCCTTCGCTTGCAAGTTTGTATATATAAGTAGCTAAGGGGAGTTTAATTGTACTTGCTGATTTAAAGACTAAATTTTCATTGTGTGAGAATGTTTCTCCAGTTATGATATTTTCGTAATAAAATGCGTTAGTTCCAGAAGAGTTTTTGACAAAGTCTATAATTTCTTCGGAAGTTATTCCAAATGTTGGAATTGTTGAGACTATACATATTATAATTAAAATAAACTTTTTAAAATATTTCATTATATACTCCTGTAAATTTATAGTTATATGCGTATGATTTTATCACTATTGGGAGAATAAGTCAATTTATAATAATATATATGTGTTTTAAAATAGTAAAATTTGCTTGCAAAATGACAATGTGTCATATATAATTAGGTTATGACATTATGTCACAAAAGTTGTAGGGGAGAGTGTGAATGGTAAAGGATACTTTTTATAATTTAAAGGAAGAAAAGAAGCAGCGTATTACAGCAGGGGCCTTGGAGGTGTTTGCTCACTTACCCCTAAATCAAGTTACAGTGACTGATATTGTACAGGCTACAGGCATTGCAAGAGGGAGCTTTTATCAGTATTTTGATAATGTTGAAGATGTATTTTTTTTGATAGTTAGCATAGTGCGTGCCAAAAAACAGCTGATGTTAGAAGAGCTTATAACCGAGTTTGATGGGGATATTTTTGAAATTACGATAGCAACTTTTGAAAATGAATGTGATTTTTTTTTGCAACAGGAGCATCAATTATTAATTAATATGTTTCAAACATCAAATGTCGCATTTGAGGATTTTAATTTTTTAAAGCAAAACTTAGGGGGTTGTTACATAGATGAGATGATACAAAAAATTAACCCAACCAATTTAAAGTTTAACTCACAACAAGAGTTGAAGCTTCTAATTTCTATGCTTATGAGAATTGTTATGGAAAATATTTCTTCTATTGCTCTTGATAAAGTGCCTAGAGAGCAGGCTATAGAAAATTTAAAAATTCAGCTTGGATTTATTAGGAATGGCGTGTGCATATAATAGTTTTATACAAATTTGATACAATAATTTTAAGAAAAATTTAAAATCGTAGGAGGTTTAATTTTATAATGGGAAAGAAACGAACATCAATGATATTAGCAATAGGGGCGTTAGGAATAGGGGCTTTTGCATTTTCGGGGATAATTGGTCAGTCCTCAAATAAAGAAGTTGTTATGGTAGGGCCTGCTGATGCATCAAAAATAGTAAGTGTTGATTATGCTCAACTTCAAGATATTGAAACGAAAGTTACAGTAAGTGGAACTATTGAGGCTCAAAATAGTGAAACAGTATTTTCCGAAACATCAAATCAAATTTTGACTATACATAAAGAATTTGCTGACCCAGTTACAAAGGGTGAAGTAATTATGACGCTTGATGCACAAAAGGATATTCGTGATAATTATCAAAGAGAGCTTGAAAATATTAATTTACAAATAGCAAATGCACAAATTAGATTGACTCAAGTTGGAGACGATACGACTACAGAAATAGAAATTTTGCAAGCAAAAAATTCTGTGGCTCAAGCAGAAAAAGCTATTCAGGATTTAAATGATAGTATTGCTAGTATTCAAAAATCAATGTTATTAATTGATGGGGATATTGCTAGTGCTAGCATTGATATTGAAAGTGCTGGAAATGATATCAATCTGGCAAAAAATAATATTGAGCTTGCTGAAAATACTGTAAGAAACGCTGAAAATGATGTATATTTGGCTGAAGCTAATACTTTGGCAGCACAAGATGATTTAAAAACTGCCCAAGCTAATTTGGATTTGCAACAGACTCTTTTTGATGAGGGATTTGGTTCACAATTTGATTTGGATACAGCACAAAACAATTATAACAAAGCGCTTCTTAATTATGATAATTTAAAAAATACAGAAGTAAAGATGTATGATGCCTACTTAAATGCTCAAAATTCATATTTAAATATTCAAAACGCTTATACAAATACTCAAAATGCTCAACAAAAAATTCAACACGCTTATGATAGAACGGTAGACTCAAAACGTGCATTGCAAGATGATATTACTAATCTTGAAAATAATAGAGCGGTGTTGAATTTACAATTAGAAACTGCTCAATATCAGTACAAACTATTGACAAATCAGGTTTCTGATAGTGTTGCAGACCGTATGGAAGCTCAATCTAAAGAGTCCATTCAAAATGAAATTAAGATGTATAATATCCAAAAAGAAACTATAAATCAACAAATTGCGGACTTAAAAACTACGGTAGTTGCTCCTGCTAGTGGGACTGTGGATACTATTTTGGTTGATGAGGGGTCTTATATTTCGGTAGGTACACCATTGATGAAAATTGTAGATGCTGAAAACTTGAAGATAACTGCAAATATTTCTACATTTTATGCTTCTCAACTTGTAGAAGGTTTAGATGCTACTGTAAAATTCGATGGTTCTCAAATTATAGAAGTACCTGCAAGAATTACAAAAGTTTCACCAACTGCAACAACTGAAGTGGGTAGTACAAGTGCCACAATTCCGATTGAGCTTGAAATTTTGGGAGATACAACAGGGTTAAAAGCTGGGGTAAGCGTTGATGTTACTGTTATGTTTGAGCAAATTCATGACGTTATAAGTGTTCCACTTCTTGCTACTATGAGAGATAGTGATGATAATAGTTATGTTTTTGTAGTGGGAGAAGATTTTAGTTTGGAGAAACGTTATGTCACAGAAGGTAGTGCAAATAACCGTTATATAAGCGTGTCTGATTTGGAAATTGGTGAAATTGTTGTTACAAATCCAACAGAAGCTTTGGAAGATGGAATGTTTGTAAATTATAAACCTCTTGCTCCTTTGGTTGAAGAAACTGAAGATGATGAATTAGAGGAAGACGCTGAAGAAAATTCTGTGGAAAATGAAGACGCTGAAGACAATACTGAAGATGATGAAGAAGTTGAAACGGAAAATGAAGGTGAATAGTTATGATTAAAATTGAACACATGAATAAGATTTACCGTAATGGTCACCTAGAATTACAAGCTTTATTTGATATTAAATTTGATGTAGGAGCAGGGGAATTTGTTTCTATAATGGGAACTTCAGGGTCTGGAAAATCAACGTTTTTGCAGATTTTGGGTTGTTTAGACCACTCATCAGATGGAACGTATATTTTAGATGGGGTTAATGTTTCGGAAATTAAGGAGAAGGAATATTCTAAAATTCGTAATGAGAAGATTGGATTTATTTTTCAGGCCTTTAATTTGCTTCCAAAACTTACTATTTTGGAAAACGTTGAATTGCCTATGATGTATGCAGGAGTTAAGCCAAAAGAACGCCATGAAAGAGGTACGCAAGCATTGGAAAGAGTAGGTCTTGGGCATCGTCTAAAACATACTCCAAATGAGATTTCTGGGGGTCAAAAGCAACGTGTGGCTATTGCTCGTGCGCTAGTAAATAGGCCTGCAATTTTGCTTGCTGATGAGCCAACAGGAAACTTAGATAGCAAATCTACTGTTGAGATTATGAAAATATTTCAGGAGCTAAACCAAGAAGGTGTAACTATTGTTATGGTAACTCATGAGCCTGAAGTTGCTGCATTTACAAAGCGTAAAGTTGTATTTAGAGATGGAAAAATTATTGAAGATGTGCCAATTGAGCAGTCTATTATTGAATAGGAGGAGCTTATGAACGTAAAAGAATGCCTAAAGGGTGCGTTTTTGCAATTATGGGGAAGTAAATTAAGAACCTTCTTGACAATGCTTGGAATGTTTATTGGAATTGGCTCTGTAATAATGGTTTTGTCGGTTGGTGAAGGTGTTAAAGATATGATTACAGGGGTATTTTCTGATATTGGAAAAGGTACTGTAATGATTTATATGAAAGATACGAGTTATGAAAATTTGCTAACACAAGAAGATTTAGATGCATTAGTTGAGATGGAAGAGATTGATGCTGCTATAATGTATGCAGAAATTTATACGGTTGTGCGTAATTATCAAAATGAAGATAGATTTATATGTATTATGGGAACACCTCATAATATGAGTGTTGTGCAAAACCTAGAATTTACAGCTGGTAGAATGTTTACAGAGGCAGAGAGTCGTGCCAAATCTAATGTAGTTGTAGTATCTGATATGTATGCAAAAGTTATTAATGGAGATGATGACCCAGAGAGTATTTTGGGTACAGAAATTGAACTTAGAATTGATGGTAAAACGGGGAATTATGAGGTAATTGGTTTGGTGGAGTCTGTAATTTTCCCTGGAATGCCAGAAGAAGCTATTCCACTAATGGCGTATATTCCATTTACAACTCTTGACCAAATTATGGGGTTTGGAGGTCGTGCATATACTGGAGGGATTAAAGTTGGAGATGACTATGACCCTAATGAAGTTGCGTACCAAGTTCAAAGACTTTTGGATAGAAGACATGGTACAGATGGAAATTATTCTGCAACGGCTGCCATTCAGATGATAGACCAAATTAATACGGTTGTATCTATGTTAACAACGTTTATTGGATTTGTTGCCGCAATTTCATTATTGGTTGGTGGTATAGGAATTATGAATATTATGTTGGTAACTGTTAAGGAAAGAACTCGTGAGATTGGGATTAGAAAAGCTATTGGTGCAACTAATGGAGAAATTTTGCAACAGTTTTTGATTGAGGCTATAATTTTGACGATGTTAGGTGGATTAATAGGAATGTTATTTGGATATACAGGTGGATTACTTATTGGGCAGGCGATAGATTTGGAGGTAAAATTGACTTCTGCTATGATAATTTTTTCGGTTGGTGTATCTAGTATTATCGGGATTACTTTTGGGGTATATCCTGCATATCAAGCTTCAAAACTTGACCCTATTGAAGCTTTACGTTATGAATAATTATGAAAGGAGCAATTTATGCATAGCAAGAAATTTTTTGCCTGTATATTGAGTGCTATTTTATTGGCGAGTAGTTCGGTTTCTATTTCGGCATCAACAAATATAGAGGCATATCAAACATTAACTTTAGATGAAGCAGTGACAAGAGCGATTAATTATAGTGATACAATTAGCACATACAACAGGCAACAAGAGTATCAAGGGTTGCAAGTTGACCAAGCAAAGTTAAGTTATAATAGTTATAGTGGTGCGTATATTTATGAGGCGGCACTATTTTCAAGAGACCAAGTTACAAAGTTATCTCTTCTTGAGAGAGAAATTATTGAGTATGAGATGACACAACTTTTTGATGATATTTTGATGACGCAAAAAGAATATCAGTATCAAATAAAGGTTATTGACCAAACGGAAAAAGAGATTAGAAAACTTGAGATTATGACAGAGCAAGGCTTTGGAAATTTGCTACAAGAGGAGAGTTTAAAACTTCAGCTTCAGACTGAGAAAATGCAACTTTCAAGCTTGGAGGATAGTTTAAGTTCTATGTTCTTGACACTAACTAGCACAATTAATAGTATAGATGATTATTATATTTTGGAGAAAGAACCCAATGAATATAAACCATATTCTTATACGGGTTCTGCCGATAGTTTGGGTAGACTTAAGGCTAATGACTCGATTTTTGTGTGGGCGGCACAAGAAGGTGTGGACATTGCCGAGCTTACTCCACTAGCTTCTTCTTTTGATTGGTATGAGAGAAAAGATAAGGAAGAAACTATTGCTCAAGCAAAAGACCAAGTTAGTTCGACAAAAGACCAAGTTGCAAGCTTAGTTGAGGATTTATATTGGCAAATGCGCCAGCTAGAAACAGCATACGACACGACAAAATTAAATGTGGAGCTTGCTGAGAAACAAATTAGAATGAATGAGATTTATTTTAATCAAGGAATGATGTCACAATTTGATTATGATAGTTCCGTTTTGAGTTATGAAAAAGCTTTGATAGAGCTTGAAAAGATTGTTAATCAACATACTTATTTGTGTAAAACAATTAATAAACCTGACTTATTATTAGGAAGTTAAATTACACAAAAAGAAAAAAAGGCTTTCGACTAATTATAGTAAAAAATTAGTGAAAGTCTTTTATTTGGGTTCTTTTTTCGCCTAAATACATAAAACTAATTGATTTTTTTTACTATCTAAGCTAAAATAACAATAGATAAAGTAAAAAAATGTAAAAATTTCGGGTGTAACACTTTTGAAATAAAATATGACTAGATTTTCTACAGAATTTAACTTATTATAGAATAACAATGAAAATTAAGTCGATAATTAGAAAGGGGAGTGTCAGGTGGGTAGTAATAAAAAAATGCTATTAACATTAACCTTTATGGGGGGGCTGGTGAGCTGGGCGTGGTTTCCAAACACCAGACTAAACCTTATAGAAGAAACCCCAAAAGTTGTGGTGCAAGAGCAAATTAGCACAACTTTAGATATGTATTTTCCTATGATTAGAGATACAGTTTGGGTTTATAATGGCACAACTTATTTGGATACACTAACTGTTTCGGTTGATTTTATTCGTGGGAACGCAATTCAATTACGCTACCAAGCTCCAGACAGCACTTTTCTAAAAATTTATGTAGAAGAAGATGATGGAATTTATGAAGTGGCGACTATTGAAGATGTGTATGCC
The DNA here is from genome assembly GCA_002007365.1 of Epulopiscium sp. Nele67-Bin005. GTDB lineage: Bacteria > Bacillota > Clostridia > Lachnospirales > Cellulosilyticaceae > Epulopiscium_D. The sequence goes on from LNZR01000039.1 coordinate 14,458, forward strand.
AAAAAGGATTATACTGATATTCGTCAGTATAAATATGCGCTAATTCCGATGCCAATAGAGCTTTGTGATTGGCAGATTTCTAATTCAGCACATAGAATATTATTTAATATGGATATTGATATTAATACAGAGTTTGGCAATTTAAATGGGATAGAGATAGTAACTTTAGAGCCTGATGTTTTTTATAAGCATTATTATGCAGATAAGATTGGACTTGCGAAGATACAAATTTATAGAGATGATAGATTAGTTATGACATATAGTTTAGACGAATATTCTCAAGATAGCCCTTTAAGAGAAAAGGTGAGAGTTTATTGGGCTGACGTTGAAAATAATAGGCTGGTTTATGAAGATGTGGAAGTTTTTTCTCGTACAAATGAAGAGCCTAGGCATTTTTTATCGGATTTACTTAGTATGACCCATGAAAAATATGTTCCAGCACTTACAAATCATGCATTTATTCAATCTATATATAAAGATGAACATTCAGGTATTATTTATGTGGATATGAGTGATGAGTATTTACTTATGAATTATGATAAAAATACGGAATATTTGGTTGTGCAAAGTCTTTTAAATACTGTAGCAACATATTATCAAGGTGTGGAGATAATTTTAAGCGTGGATAGAAAGCCGTATCGTTCATCACAGTTGCATTTTGATGATAATGAACTTATACCAATTAATTTAGTTTCTATAGAGCCATTGAGTTGACGCTTGATGGCTAATAATTTAAGAGGAGAGAATTTATGAGATTAGCAAAGAAAATTTTTTATTCATTAGTTATGGTTGGAACACTTTTTGGGGCAGAAGCTGCATATGAAGTTGAGGCGCTGGCATTTACTCAAACTTCTCAACAAACAAAGTCGTTTTTAACTAACTCTGGGGTGGTGCAAAGTCCTTATGTAATTTCTACAACTGCTGATAGTGCATATTTATCACGTGATGGGAGCAAGGCAGAACTAATTCAATCAGGAGCAGAAATTACTCTCCCAGGGACTTACTATTTAACAGAAACTACAAATGGACAAACTTCGGTTAGACAATTTGAGATTTTGGGAACATACAAAACTTCTTGGGAAATTTCTGATATTTCTGAGATGGAAGAGATTTTGAAGATGAGTTTTGAAAACTTTATTCCATCAGTGACTTTTGAACTTCCGACTAAGTATTATGATATAGATGAATTAAATGATGAAATTTTTGAGATTATAGATGATTTGATGATGACATATCCTCTATTGGCATTTGAGGGGTATCAACTAAAAGCAACTTTGGGTACAAAAACGCAAGTTGAGCTTATTATGAATTATCCAAGTTCTGGCCAATTAACACAGTATCACATTTTAGCAGAAAATTTACATAGCCAATTAGTTAATTCGCTTTTTGATAGCTCGATGACCAATTATGAACGTGAGTTTGCCGTTTATAACTATATTATTGATAATGTTAAGTATGATAAAACTGCACTTAGTTATTCTAAGGTTGATGGAATTCGCCATACTTTGTTTGGGGCTTTGGTAGATAAAGAAGCTGTTTGTGATGGATATTCAAAACTTTTTATGCACTTATGTAATAGTGTTGGAGTGCCTACAACTTTGTTAACTGGGGTGGCAGATGGTACGCCTCACGCTTGGAACCAAGTGGAAATTGATGGCAAAACTTATCATGTTGATGTAACTTGGGCTGACCAAGACGAAAACCAAATTGGTACTTATAGAGATTATTTTAATGAACCAGATTATATTATGAGAAAAACTCATACTTGGGAGCTAGAAGATGCTACATTTGCCCAATCTACTGAGGCGCATTTATTAAATTTAAATTTACCAATTAACAATTTATTTTATGTGAATGATTTGTTGCAACTTGAGTCTGTAGCCAAAGAGATGTTAACTTTTAACATTTCAGAGCTTAGTATAGTTTTGGAAGGCAATGTGAAAAATTTTCCAGATTTGGCTCTAAAAACTTTGGCTGATAATTTGCAACTTGGGATAAATTACCAAGTTGTAGAAAAAACTGATTTTACAATTTTGAATGTAAAAAAAGCAAATTAATTTTTTGGAAGTTGTACCCACTAAATTTAGTGAGTCCAACTTCCTTTTGATTGGCAAAAGGGACAACTAATTTCATTGCTTGATTTTTGGCTTAGGTTTAAAATAGCTTTATCGCTGTATTGAGCTGTTCCATTAAATAGAGAGCTATCAACGGTATTTGAAATGAATTCGTGTCCATGTAAATCATACCCACAATTTTTGCAGTATAATGCTTGATTCACGGTGACTCCTCCTAAAGTAAAAGTAAATATAGTGTATTACTATATAGATAATTTACCCAATTTATTGCAAAATATTCGTTTAATTGACAAAAATTTTAGTGGGTGAATTTGGAAGCATAGAAAAATTAAATTCTCATATCCTAATGATTATAAAGAGATTAGGAGGATACATCATGAGAAATGCACATATGAAAATTGCCGTAGCAACTTTAGCAATATCAATTGGTGCTTCACCAGTTCTAGGTTGCACAACAGTTCCACAAGCAAATACAAGTAGAACAACTCAACTTATGGAGGTTTCTTCTGCCGCAACTGCCCAAGAACAAAAGCCAGCAGATGACAAAAAGCCTGAAGCTAAGGCAGAGGACAAAAAGGCAGAGGAGAAAAAGCCAGAAGAGAAAAAGCCTGATGAGAAGAAGTGTGATGAAAAGAAGCCAGAACAAGTAAAACCTTCTGAGGAAAAAAAGCCAGAAGATGAAACTAAAAAAGACGACCCTAAAAAGACTGAGTCTAAAAAGCCAGCTGGCAAAAAAGAAGAGAAAAAATCTGATGAGAAGCCAGCTGAAGATGCAAAAGAAGATAGTGCCTTTACAATCGATAATTTTGCTGTAACTAAAGCTGCACTTGAGGAGCTTGGAGTAACGACTGAAGCTTTGGAGCAAAAAATTAAAGAAGGTAAAAAACTTATTGATGTTTTAACTGAAGAGGATATTCCAGTTAAGAAGTTCAAAAAAGTTTTGTACAAGCAGTATGTTTCTGTTATTAAAGAAGGTGTAAAAGCTGGAAAAATCTCCAAAGAAGATGCTAAGTTATTAAAATCTACTATCAAACAAAAAGTTAATAGTTGGATGTCTGAAAAAGAAGATAAATAAGTTAGGGTTTGTAAACTGTAGCATTTAGTGGAACAAAAAGTTCTATTATTTGCTACTTTTTTTATGTACAAATTGCAAAAATGGCTACTATGTAATATAATGGTAAGGTACATAGCAGAGAATGAAAAAATTATTATAGCGCCAGAACTCTGTTTTTGTATAGTGACTATGAAATTAAATGTAACTTATTGCTATATATAGAGTTGACGAGGAATAGAGTTATCGAGTGGTTCGGCGGATACTCTAGTGGTCTCACAGCCTAATTAGATAACAAAAAGATAGGGTAACTTATCTTACAAAAAGTCTAAAGTGAAATTCTCACCGTGTACACTAAAATTAACTTTGTAGATGTTGGGCAAGGTGCTTAACACGACATGACATTATTAAAGGAGGCATATAATATGTGCGGAATTGTTGGTTACGTAGGTAAATCAAATGCAACAGAAATTATTTTGGGAGGTTTAGAACAGCTAGAATATAGAGGGTATGACTCGGCTGGGATTGCTCTTTATACTGAAGATGGAATTAAGATTGCTAAAGAAAAGGGCCGTCTTAAAAATTTAAATGACGAGCTTGAAGTTTCTCCACTAAATGGACTTATGGGAATTGGACACACAAGATGGGCAACACATGGAGCGCCTTCAAAAACTAATGCTCACCCTCACACAACGGAAGAAAAAACTATTGCTGTTGTGCATAATGGAATTATTGAAAACTACAGAAAATTACAAGAGATGCTTGTAAAAGAAGGTTATACATTTGTAACTGAAACTGATACAGAAGTTGTTCCATATTTAGTTGATTGGTGTTATGAAGGTGACCTTTTAGCGGCAGTTTATAAAGCTATTAGCTATTTAGAAGGAGCTTATGCGCTTGGAATTATGCATAAAAACCACCCAAATGAACTTGTTGCTGTACGAAAAGAAAGCCCATTAATTGTTGGGATTGCTGAAGATGGATATTTAATTGCGTCTGATATTCCTGCCGTTTTGGAGCATACTCAAAAAGTTTATTATGTTGATAATCATGAAGTTGTTTATTTAACTCCAGATGATGTTAAGTTTTTTGATGGAGCAAAAGCACCTGTTCAAAAAGACGTTAAAGTTATTGATTGGGACGCTCAAACTGCTTCTAAGGGTGGATATGATTATTTCATGTTAAAAGAAATTCATGAGCAACCAGTGGCTATTGGAGAAACTTTAAAGCGTCGTCTTGATGAGAATGGTCGTATTCACCTTGATGATTTTAAATTAACTAAGGAGCAATTGGAAAATATTAGTAAAGTTTATATTGTAGCTTGTGGGACGGCTTATTATGCCGGTATTGTAGGTAAGTATATTATTGAAAAGTTAGCTAAAATTCCTGTAATTACAGATATTGCATCTGAATTTAGATATAGTGACCCATTCATTGATGAAAATACGTTAATGATTGTTGTATCTCAATCTGGAGAAACTGCAGATACTTTGGCGGCTATGAAAGAAGCTCAATCTAAAGGAGCAAGAGTGCTTGCAATTACAAACGTTGTAGGGTCATCTTTAGCACGTGGAGCAGATGATATTTTCTATACTTGGGCAGGTCCAGAAATTGCAGTAGCATCAACAAAAGCTTATACTTCTCAAATTGTAGGATTTTACACAATTGCATTATACTTTGCAGACCTAAAAGGAATTGTAACTCCTGAGCGTTATAATGAATTAATCGAGAAGATTTTACCTCTTGGCGATAAAGTTGCAGAGATTTTGGAAAACAAAGGTCAAATTGAAGAAATTGCTAAAAAATTAGTAAATGCTCATAGTGCTTTCTATTTAGGAAGAGGATTAGATTATACGATTGCTGAAGAAGGCGCATTAAAACTTAAAGAAGTTGCATACGTTCATACAGAAGCGTTTGCAGCAGGAGAATTAAAGCACGGAACAATTGCACTTATTGAAGATGATGTTCCAGTAATTGCAATTTCAACTCAAGAAGAATTAATCGGAAAACTTGTATCAAACATCAAAGAAGTAAAAGCTCGTGGAGCATATGTTGTAGCAATTGCAAAAAAAGGTTGCGAAGAAATGCACCATGTAGCAGATGAAGTTATTGAAATTCCAGTGGAAGAAGATTTCTTAATGCCAATCTTAGCTGTAGTACCAACTCAGCTTATTGCATATTACACATCAATTACAAAAGGAATTGACGTAGATAAACCAAGAAACTTGGCAAAATCAGTAACAGTTGAATAATATTAAATGATAGTCTTCCTTGAGGGGGGCTATTTTTTTGACGATAAAAAAGTTATAATTTTGTGGATAAAAAAGGAGGTTAAAGTATGAATATTGTTGTGTATAAGGCAAGTGGTGGTTTTAATTATGATGTAGTAAATATTTTTTCTGATGAGCTTGCACAAGGTTTTAAAAATTTGGGGCATAATGTAGAGCTGATTGATGTTAATACAGAAAAGAAATTTCCTGTTGAAAATATAGATATGATAGTAACTTTTAATGCGATTTTTGGAATGATACCTCAAGTAGCTAACTTTTATAGTCAAACTAATATTTTAATGGTAACGTTATTGGTGGATTCTCCTTTATACTTATATGAAAGAATAAAAAAATTGTCACCCCAGAATACTATTATAGGAATGTATGCAAGTCATTTTTTGGGATTGTATGATAAATATTTTAGCGAAAATAATATAATGGTTCAGGTTATGCATGGAGGAACTCAAGTTGAGCATTTGCAAAAATGTAGCGATATTGTTATGGCAGGTTCGTTTAATATCCCTAATAAAGAACTTATTGATACTATAAAAAATAATATTTCTTATCTTCATATAAAAAAAATATATAAGGAGCAGTTTTTATCAATAATTGACCCAATTTTAAAAGAAGCTATGGAAGATAGAAATAGTGTTTTGGAGTGGCTATTTGACAAACATTTAGAAATCATAAATTTTAATGGTTATCCAAAAAATGTTATGGATAATTTTAGAATTATACTTGCTCAGCTTTATGAATATATAGATAAAATTAGACGATATGATATGAGATTTATAGCCCTAAAAACTCTTCTGGAGGCTGGACTAACAGTTGATTTGTATGGCGATTGTCAATTACAAGAATTACGAAAATATCCCAATTTAAATATTTATGGCCCAAGACCATATTTAGAATTATTGAAAAAGGTAGCAGCCTCAAAAATTTGGATACATGATATAGCACCAAATGTAAATGGTTCGCATGAGAGAGTATTTAGTGGAATGCTAAATAAAACTCTAGTAATTTGTAACCAAAATGATTACGTAAATGGGGAAGTAAAAGATGGCGAAACTATAGTATTTTATGATGCAAATAAGCCAGAGCAATTAGCAGAAAAAGTGAAATATTATTTGGAACATGATGATGAGCGTGAAAAAATAGTGAAACAGGCTTATAATTATGCAAAAGATAAGCACACTTGGCAAAATAGAGCTGTTGAACTAACAAATTTATATTACATTTATCAGGATATGAAGCAAAATAAGTAATAAAAAAGCACTATAGAAAATTTATCTATAGTGCTAATTTTTATTTAAGTTTAAATGTACTAATTAATGACTGTAAGTCTGATGCTTGAAGGCTTAGTTGGTCACTAGCAGAAGCACTTTCTTGACTAGTTAAAGTGTTGGCTTCAACAACGTTTGAAATTTGCTCAATACCACCAACGATATTTGTAATGGAGTTTGCTTGGTCCTCACATTTGGTTGAGATAGTATTAATCAAGCTCACAGCTTCATTTGTTAAATCATAAACATTATCTAAAGAGTCAGCAGTTTCTGATACCAAACGATTTCCTTTTTCTATAGAATTTATAGAGGTTGAAATTAATACAGCACTATTTTGAGCAGCAATTGCACTTTTTTGAGCCAGCTCCCGAACGTGTTCAGCAACAACGGCAAACCCTTTACCACTCTCCCCTGCACGGGCTGCTTCAATTGCTGCATTTAGTACCAGAAGATTTGTTTGGAATGCGATATCATCAATAGATTTTAAAATAGAGCTAAATAATAAGTCCAAAGGCTCTAGTTAGTTTTCTACTAAGGGTGATGTCTTTAAACATAGTTTTTTCTCCTTTTTAAAATTAAAATGTAATAGTAATATTGGTTATTGTTAAATATTATACAATGGATTTAAGTGTATTACTAGTAAAAAAATATATATCTATCCACAAAAATTTAAATAAATTATGGGAAATTTATATTATATGAGGTTTGTGTGATGAAAATTTAACAATACATATAATTTTGCATATAAAAAAAGACTCCTACATTTTGATGTAGAAGCGTTAATTTAAATTTTATTTAAGCTCAAATGCACTAATTAATGATTGTAATTCAGTAGCTTGTAAATTGAGTTGGTCACTAGCAGTAGCACTTTCTTTACTACTAACTGTGTTGTTTCTGATAACCAAAGAAATTTGTTCAATTCCATTAACTACATCTTTTAGGGCAGTAGCTTGGTCTTCAGATTTGTTGGAAATAGTGTTAATTAAGCTTACAGTTTCGTGTGTTAAATCATAAACTTTATCTAAAGAAGTAGCTGTTTCTAAAACTAATGTATTTCCTTCATTAATAGAAGCAATTGAGGAAGAAATTAGCGTTGCACTATCTTTGGCAGCTTCAGCACTCTTTTGTGCAAGTTCACGAACTTGTTCTGCAACAACGGCAAAACCTTGACCACTTTCACCAGCACGGTTAGCTTCAATTGCTGCGTTTAATGCTAATAAATTTGTTTGGAAGGCTATATCGTCGATAGATTTTAAGATAGAGCTAATTTCATTATTAGTATGTGCAATATTATTCATAGAAGAAACTACTTGTTTCATTTTTTTGTTGCTATCTTCCATTTCAGTACCTACAGTTGTTGCCAAAGTATTTGCCTGATGAGCGTTGTTTGTTGTTTCAAAGATTTTTTGAGAAATATCATCAAAAGTTGCTGACAATTGTTGAATTGTAGCTGATTGTTCAATTGCGCCTTGGGCAAGAATAGTAGCACTACTAGAAAGATTATTTGATGCACTATTTACCTCATGAGAAGTAACGTTGATTTTACGAATGGTACTGCTTAATTCCTTTGTAATCTGGTCGATTGACTCTTTAATATTTTTGAATACCCCAACATATTCAGCCTTAGTTTCTACGTTAAAGTTCCCTTTAGCAATTTCACGTAAAACATAAGCTGTATCATTGATAACTGTGTTAGTATTGCTAGAAACTTTTCGCATTCCCTCAGATAAAATACCGAGTTCGTCTGAAGCTGTATAATTAATATTTACTCCAAAATCACCTTGGCTCATTTTTACAGAAGCTTGCTCGAGTTCAGAAATTGGACTAACAATAGCTTTTGATAAAGTTAAGTTAATAATAGACCCTGCCATAATATTTAATACTAGTAAAATTCCAGATACAATTAAAGATATTGAAGAGGAATTAATAATACTTTTGTTGATTGCACTAGCTTGAGCTACAGTTTCGCCATGTAATTGAGTTGCTAAAGTTTTGATTTCATAGTAACTATTATTATAATCACTTCCCCAGTCAAAAATTATTTTATCCAAATTTTCATAGTCATGAGCTAAATCATATTTGTTGATAATTTCATATTCCCGTTTAAGTATATTTAAATAATTGGCAATTTCAATAAGGGTTGGGTGGTTAGCTCCTAGACTGGCTGTAAGTTTTGCCATATTCGCATCTACTAGGTCTAAATATGCATGTATCCCTTCATAATAATCAAACACTTCTTCATCTATGTATTGATATGCAACGTTTTGATCAACACTAATAATGTTTTTTGATAAATCTAATGCTTCTTGGGTGATATAGTAGTTATTTTGATAAAATTCTTCGACATTATTTTTTACCTGAACTAACTGGGAAATCGTATAAATATTACTACATACAGAAATTAAAATAATAATTCCAACGGCACTAATTAGCTTTTTGCTAATAGTAAAATCTTTAAACATAGTACTCCTCCTTATTGGATAAATATATAAATAAAATGCTTTTCTTATTGTAACATATTTTGATGAAGAATGGTAGATAAACGGGTTTTTGTAAAAAAATCCTAATTTTATGCGTTGACACACTATTTCAATTATGATATATTAGTGAAGTGTTTTAGCCGCGCGAAGGGGTTGTAAACTATTTATAGTACCGTATTCGGCGAGTATTCGGAAAGAGGAGGTGTACAAATGTACGCAATTATTGAAACAGGTGGAAAACAATATAAAGTAGAAGAAGGTAACATCATTAATGTAGAAAAACTTAATGTTGAAGCTGGACAAATGATTACTTTTGATCAAGTTATCGCCGTATCTAACGGGGACAAGCTTACTTGTGGAACGCCAACTGTAAGTGGTGCAACTGTTCAGGCAGAAGTACTAAAAGAAGGTAAAGCTAAAAAAATTATCGTTTTCAAATATAAAGCGAAGAAGACTTACAAAAAGAAAAAAGGTCATCGTCAACCTTTTACACAAGTTAAAATTACTTCAATCCAAGGTTAATTTTTAGTGAAGGCTAATGATTAAAATAAGTTTCTACTTTAAAGATGATAATTTATATCGCTTCAAAGTAAAAGGACATTCGGGTTTTAGTGAACATGGAACTGATATTGTGTGTGCTGGAGTTAGTACTCTAGTCCTCAATACAATCAATTCAATAGATGCCTTCTTAGAAGAACCTATTGAACTTGACGAGGTAAATCAGGCAAAAGGCATTATTGACTGTAATTTACCAGCACGATTTAATGGAAATTATAATGACCAAACTTCCATACTTCTAAAGAGTATGATTTTTGGGTTAACAACTTTAGAACAAATGTACGGAGAATACATTTTTATAAAACATATTGAAAAATAAGAGGAGGTGAATTAAATGGTACGTTTTGACCTTCAGTTTTTTGCTAGTAAAAAAGGAGTAGGTTCATCTAAAAATGGTCGTGACTCTGAATCAAAACGTCTTGGTGCTAAAAGAGCAGATGGACAATTTGTAAAAGCTGGTAACATTTTATATCGTCAAAGAGGAACTAAAATCCACGCTGGTTCAAATGTTGGACGTGGTGGAGATGATACTCTTTTCGCTTTAGTTGACGGAACAGTTAGATTTGAGCGTAAAGGTAGAGATAAAAAGAAAGTTTCTGTTTATCCAGTTATAGCAAAAGAAGCTTAATAGATATTTATATAAAGGAGGTTTCAACGCTAAGTTGAGGCCTTTTTTATTTACACAAATATAGGACTAGAAGGAGTGAAAAAATGTTTGTAGATTACGTCAAGATTTTTTTGAAGTCTGGAAAAGGTGGCGATGGTCACGTTTCGTTTAGACGAGAAAAATATGTGCCTAACGGTGGGCCAGATGGTGGAGATGGTGGAAGAGGGGGGCATATTATTTTTGAAGTCGACCCAGGTTGTAACACGCTAATTGATTTTAGGCACAAACGCCACTATAAAGCTCAGCCAGGTGAGGCAGGAATGAAGAAACGTTGCCACGGAAAAGATGGGCAAGATTTGGTGATTAAAGTACCTCAAGGGACGGTTATTCGTGAGGTTGAGAGTGGAAAAGTTATCGCTGATTTACACAAAATTGGTGAGCAAAAAATTATATTTAGAGGTGGACGAGGTGGAAAAGGAAATCAGCACTTCGCAACGCCAACACGTCAAGCTCCAAAATATGCTGAAAAAGGTGGCGATGGCAAAGAATATTGGGTAACTCTTGAGTTAAAAATGATTGCAGATGTTGGGTTAGTTGGCTTTCCAAACGTAGGGAAATCAACGCTTTTATCTATGGTAAGTAATGCTCAACCAAAAATCGCAAATTATCACTTTACAACGCTTGCACCAAATTTGGGGGTAGTTAGTAATAAATATGGTAAAAAGTTTGTAATGGCTGATATTCCTGGGCTTATTGAAGGAGCATCAGAAGGTGTTGGGCTTGGACATGATTTCTTGCGCCATGTTGAGCGTACAAAAGTTATCGTTCATGTTGTTGATGCATCAGGTTCAGAAAGTCGTGATCCGTTGGAAGATATTTTGACAATATCAAGTGAAATTGACGCTTATAATCCAGAAATTTTAAAGGATAAACCACAAGTTATTGCAGCAAATAAAACTGATATTCCAGAGGCTTGGGATAATATTGATAAATTAAAAAAATATTTTGAAGAAGATAGAGGAATTCCAGTTGTACCAATTTCGGCAGTTTCTAACGATAATTTACAAGTTTTATTAGAAACTATAGGTAATGTTTTACAAACTGTACCTCAGGAAGATATTGTGTTTGAGGCTGATTTTGAAGAAGTGTTTGATGATAGCAAATCTAGCTTTACAATTACAGAGGTAGAGGACGGTTACTTCTTAGTTGAAGGGGTAGGTGTTGAGAAAATGATTGGTTATACATCGTTAGACTCAGAAAAAGGTTTTGCATTCTTCCAAAAATATCTACGTGAAAAAGGGATTATTGAGGCTTTAGAAGAAGCAGGAATTCAAGAAGGCGATACTGTAAGAATATACAATTTAGAATTTGATTATTATAAATAGGGAAGGATTATTTTCATGAAAACTATTACAAGCAAACAGAGATCATATTTAAAATCTATGGCACAAACTTTAGAACCAACATTCCAAATTGGAAAAAACGGTGTTACTCCAGAATTGGTAACTGCAATTAGTGAGTCATTAGAAAAACGTGAGCTTCTAAAGGTGAGTGTATTAAATAATTGTGACTTAAATCCTAAAGATATTATGGAAATGTTAAGTGCGAGAACTCAATCAGTACCAGTTCAAGTAATTGGAAAAAAATTAGTAATTTTTAAACCATCAAAAAATAATCCTAAAATTACTTTACCAAAAGCTTAAAAATTTATTGGGGGCAAATTATGAACAAACGATTAGCTATTATGGGAGGGACTTTTGACCCAATTCATATGGGGCATTTAGTAACGGCAGAAGCTGTTTATAATAAATTTAGAGTGGACGAAGTTCTTTTTGTACCAACGGGTTCACCTGCCCACAAACAAAATCAAGAAGTAACTTCAAAACTTCATCGCTTTATAATGGTTGAGCTTGCTATATCGGATAATCCAAACTTTAGGGCTTCAAAGATGGAGATTGATAGAGAGGGAATAACTTACACAATTGATACAATTAAAGCCCTAAAACAACTTTATGGAGCTGATACAGAAATATTTTTTATTACAGGAGCAGATGCAATTGGGAGCATTTTAAAATGGAAAGATGCTGAAGAATTATTTAAATTATGTTGTTTTGTTGCAGTAACTCGTCCTGATTATAACACTTGTGCATTGCTAGACCAAGTGAAAATGTTACAAAAAAATTACGAAGCTAATATTCAATTTTTGGAAGTACCATCATTTGCAATTTCGTCTTCAGATATTAGAACTAGAGTTCAAAATAAAATTTCTGTTCAATATTTAGTGCCAAAATCTGTAGAAAATTATATCAAAAAATATCAATTATATGAGGGGGCAACTATGTTAGATAAAGAAACTATGATAAAAATGGATAACTATGTTAAAGAAAAATTATCACCAAAACGATATTTTCATACAAAAGGTGTAGTACAAATGGGCTTAGAACTTGCACTAGTGCATAAAATTGATAGTGACAAAGTTTTTATTGGAACGCTATTTCATGATATAGCAAAAGAATTATCCTCTGAAACTATGTTAGAACTTGGTACAAAATATAATGTAGAATGGGATAGTTTTGAGCAACAACATCATCATTTAAAACATGGAAAAATGGGAGGTGCTTTGCTAAAAGAGCAATGGGGCATATCTGACGAGGAAATTTTAAATAGTATACGATACCATACAATAGGTAGAGAGCAGATGACCGATGTTGAAAAGATAGTATATTTAGCAGATTTTCTTGAGCATGGAAGAGGTCATTCGGAAGAACTGGAAATGTTAAGAGCCGTTTGTTTACAAGATTTAAATAGAGGTATGTATGAAGTTGTACGCACATCTAAACATTTTGTAACCGTTATAAAAAATCAAGCAATGCACCCTATTACAGATAAATTGTTGGAGGAGTATGAAATTTATAGAAAGCCAAAAATTTAACAATGAAGAGGGGTAATTAGATGGAAAAACGCTCATACGAATTAGCTGAAAGAATAGCTTATTTATTAGATAAGAAAAAATTAGAACAAGTTGAAATTATTGATGTAGAGGAACTTACAACACTTACTGATATTTTTGTAATTGCAATATGTTCAAGTGTTCGCCAAACTAAAGCTACAGCAGAAGAACTTGAGTATATGCTCCAAGAAGATGGGTATATTGCTCACCAAAAAGAAGGTTACGACAGTTCAACATGGATATTGCTTGATTATTTAGGAGTAATAGTTCACATTCTTTATAGAGAAGACGCAGAATTTTATGGTATCCAACGTTTGTGGAAAGATGGAAATCTTTTGCAACTCAAAAAAACTGTAATGTAAAAAAAAGATAGACTACACCTAAATTGTAGTCTATCTTTTTTGCAACAATCTATAAATCTCAAATGAGTTTTAGCTTTTAAAGCAAATCTCAAATTCAAAAATCGTGATCATGTTACAAAATTGTCCTATGTTATGTTAATGGACAAAATATAAAGATAAAAAAGCACCTAGCTCATATAGAGATAAGTGCTTTTGTTTATTTTAAAGTTTTAGTAAATTTGAGTGTTTTATTTCGATTATAAAACATATTCTTTTGGCGAGTTTTTAATATTAAAACTAATAAGAAAAATCCTGCTACAATTCCTGTAATTCGTGGTAAAATATATGATAGAGATATCATAATAGAGGAATTTGCAGGAAAATCAGCTGACGTTGGGGCAGGCAAAAAGTCTATAGTAGAAATTATAAGTTCACTAGAGGCTATTTTTTTGTTTTGGTAATAATAGGATATTTCTCCAATAATATCTCCAACTACTGCTCCTAAGGTTAGATGTTCGGGCAAATCAATAATTACCTCTAAATCTCTTTCATTAACAGAAGAACTAACTATAGCTGTAACATCTTCAGATACTCGTACTCGGGAAGAAGCAACTTCAAATAATTGACCACTTTGCACAGAATATAGTGGTAAAACAGTTAAAGTATTTGTGGAACTTGCTAAGTCCAAAGATTTAAAAGTATTAAAACCATAGTCCAATAATTTATTTGTGTCTGAATAATACGTAGGGTTTGTCCCTTTTAAAATTACACAAATAAGGTCGACACCATTTTTGCTAGCTGCTGTAACAAGGGTATTTCCAGCTTGGCTTGTGTAACCCGTTTTGCCTCCAATTACATCTGCTCGGTACATTTGGCTATCACGGACAACATTCATTAGGCTATGTTGTTGAGATAAATATACAATAACATCGGTTTTATTTGTTGGCAAAATTTGGTAGGTTGGAGTCGCCATAATTTGTAGAAAATACTCATTGTCATATAGTTCTCTCATTATTAATGCCATATCATACGCAGTTGTATAATGGTCTGAGTCATGAAGTCCGTGAGGGTTCATAAAATTTGTAGATGTTGCACCAATATCATAAGCTCGTTTGGTCATAGCTATAGCAAAATTATCTATAGAACCAGAAATTTTTTCAGCAAGACCATTGGCTACTTCGTTTGCAGAATTTAGGAGCAATCCGTGAAGTGCTTGGTCAACTGTAATTTGTTCACCAATATCCATTCCGATATGACTACTGTTATACTCAATGCTAAAAACTGCTTCTTGAGAAAAAGTTATAATGTCATTTGGAGATAGATTTTCTATGGCAAGTAGAGCTGTCATAAGCTTTGTAATACTGGCTGGATAGTATTGTTTGTATGCGTTTTTTTCATATAAAATAGTACCTGTTTTAGCGTCTATTAAAATGGCGGCCTCTGCTTGTATAGATGGTTTTGTATCGGCAAAAGTTGGGCTAGAACTTGAGATATAAAACAAACTATATAGCAGGCATAGAGCTAAATTTAAAAATCGTATTCTTGAATTTTTTGGCATTTTTGTAAATTACCTCCTTTCTGTAAATTTAAGTTTAACATAATAATAATAAAATAGTAAATATAAACTGACTAATTTATCGAAAATATGTTAAAACTTTGTGCAAGAGGTGATTATATGATAAAATTAATAAAGCAGCACAAATTAGTTGTTCTTTCTATATTGTTAATGATTTCCATAACTTTATACACTTTTTTTGAAAAAAATAGAACAGAATTAATTTATAGCTCGTCTAAGGAAAGTTTGAAAGTTATTGAAATGTTTGAAATTGAAGAGATTGAAGAGGATTTACCAATTCAAATCGAAGAAGAAATTTTTAAAAAAGAGATACCAGTTTATATTTGTGGGGAGGTTGAAAATGCGGGCGTATATTTGTTAGAGGAAGGTTCACTTATAGATGATTTATTGAAAAAAGCAGGAGGTGCAACAGATGAGGCAGATATGATAAGTGTAAATTTAGCACAGGAGGTAGTGGCTAATAGCCAAGTTTATATACCTAACAAAAATGAAACGTTAGTTCAAACTACAACTTTGGAAGATGAGAAAATCGTGAATATTAGTGATGGTAAAATAAATATTAATATAGCAACTGTTGATGAGCTAGATACCTTGCCAAGTATTGGGGAAACTAGAGCGAAGGCAATTATTAGTTATAGAGATGAAAATAATGGATTTAAATCGTTGGAGGAAGTTAAAAATGTTTCTGGAATTGGGGATAAGATATATGAAGGTTTGGTGGATTTAATTAAAATTGAGTAGGAGAATAAATATGAAATTGAAAGTTTTAGTTGTAGATGATGAAAAGTTAATTGTAAAAGGTATAAAATTTAGCTTACAGCAAGAAGGTTGGGACGTTGATGTGGCTTTTGATGGTGAGGAGGCTCTTGATAAAATAAAGCGTCAGTCGTATAATTTGGTTATTTTAGACCTCATGTTGCCAAAATATAATGGGCTTGAGGTGTGCCAGTTGACTAGGGAATTTTCGGAAGTTCCTATTATTATGTTAACTGCAAAAGGTGATGATATGGATAAAATTATGGGACTTGAGTATGGGGCTGATGATTATATTACAAAACCGTTTAATATATTAGAGCTTAAAGCTAGAATTAAGACTATTTTAAGACGATGTTCTAAGCCACAAAAGCAAGAAAGTAAGCAGTCAATAGAAATTGGGACTATGCGGCTTGAGTTAAATGGTAGACGAGTGTTTATAAATAAGAAAGAAATAAATTTGACAGCTAAAGAATTTGATATGTTGGAGTTGTTTGTGACGCACCCAGGAAAAGTTTATAGTCGTGACCAGCTTTTGGATACAATTTGGGGAAAAACTTCTCCAGGAGATGTTAGAACTGTTGATGTTCACGTTAGAAGATTGCGTGAAAAAATTGAGCCAAACCCTGGGCAACCAGAATATATTTTTACAAAGTGGGGGGTAGGATACTATTTTAAGGATTAAAATGAAATGGTTTCAAAGTTTGAGATGGCAACTTTTCATACTATTTTTTCTTGTAAGTGCGATACCACTCGTTATATTTTCGGCGCTTGCAACAGAGAGAATTGAAACCTATTTTATAGACAACAGTAAAACAGAGTGGATACGGCAAGGGAATTTGATTGCTAGTCAAATTTCTCAAAACAGTACTTATTTAAAGGAAGGTACAAACTATACTTATTTTGCAAATCAAATTAGTGAGATGAGCCAAAATCAGGAAGGGACAACTAGAATTGTAATTGTTGATGAGCTTGGGTATGTAGTTGCTGACTCTAGTAGGGTAGATCTTAATTCAACTTTGATGAATACTCAAGTTATGAACGCCCTAAATAAGCGTGATAGTGCTGAGAGATTTCATAAAGAGGAGCAGGCAATTATGAGTATTGCAGTTTCTATTACAGATAGAGATAATTCAGATAAAGTACTTGGAGTTGCTGTAATTTCAACAAATATTGATAGTATTTATAAGCTTGTTGATGAGATAGAGACGCAAATTTATTTATTATCATTTTTAACAAGTTTATTAATTGGATTATTAAGTTTCTTTAGTTCGTCAATTATAACTCGTCCTCTAAAAAGTTTGATGAAATGTGTAGAGAAAATTACAAATGGTCAGTTAAACCAAAAAATTGAGCTACATGGTAAAGGTGAGATGGTTGAACTTTCTCATGCATTTAATCATATGGCAGACCAGCTTCAATTGGTTGAAGAGTCAAGGCAGGAGTTTGTTTCAAATGTATCTCATGAATTAAAAACACCTCTTGCATCAATAAAAGTTTTGACGGAATCTTTGATGTTTCAGGACAATGTACCTATTGAATTATATGAGGAATTTTTCTATGATATAAATTCAGAAGTCGACAGATTAAATGCGATTATTACAGATTTATTAGACCTTGTAAAGTTAGACCAAGATAAATCTATGCTCCATATTGCAAGTACTGACTTAAATTCATTAATTCAGGCAATACTAAAAAGGTTAGATCCACTTGCTAAGAAAAAAGATATAACTTTGATTTATCAGGCCCAAAGTGAAATATATATTGAGGCTGATGAGGTAAAATTGACGTTAGCTATATCAAATCTAATCGAAAATGGAGTAAAATATACACCAGATGGAGGACAAGTTGAGGCTATATGAGGAAAACGACCGACTGGGGAGAGTGATGCGCCCCATGGCTGCTTGCAAGATGTGGTGGAGATTTCTTTTTCTTTCTTTCTTGTGAGCTGAGTGGAGTGAAATCTGTGTTGAGCAGAGAGCAGGATGGAGAGGAGCGGTGTGGAAACTACGACCTCAATAATAAACATACAGAAGAATTATCACCTTTCTGACAGTTTCAACAAAACTTGAAAAGTATTAAGTTTTTGTTTAAGAAGAATTTATGGCAGAGTCTTTGTATTGGTTCACTTTACACTGTACAGATGTGTCTAATGATGCAGCAGGAATGTATAAGCTTAGGGGGCTTTTGAAGAGACTGTTGTGTTAATTTGTTCTTATGCTGCTTGCCCCACACAACAACACAGTATCAATAGATTGGTGTTAACTGCAAAGAAAAGTTCCTGCACTAATTTTTGACAATAACGGTATTCTAAAATAGTATAATGTTCTGCTTTTACTTCATATTTTTGTAAAAAGTGTTTGAACTATATTTAAGGGATCAATAAGAAGTTGTTTTAATACATTTTTTTGAACATTTAAAAAATTTAATCAGCCGATGTATCAGTTATCAGAATTTCTTACTCCCTAATATCAGTACTGGCATCGGCCCCCAAAAAATCTATACCGACCAGGCCCTAATACAGAGCAGTTCCTCTTCACTTTGTGTAGCTCAATTTAAAAGCATTTTCAGTCGTCTTTCCTTAAGGTCTTTTTATATTGCCATTTCATTCAGCAATACTTTCACCTCTGTAGCGTCTCGCCTTCAGCATAAACATCCCATCACAGGATGGGGGGACGAACACCTCTGTATCGCCTTGGGAGGTAGTAACAGAGGTGTTACAGAAGCAAAATGGGATCAAAATAAAATGACCAGAGAGCCATTGTGGAACAGCGTGTGACGCGTGGTTTCCGGAATGCCAAGATGCCTCTGGAATGCCGCCTCTCCTGCCTTGCCTCCTCGGTTTTCGAGGAGGCGAGGCAGCAGAGGCGGCGAGCTTGAGCGCATGAGACGGCAACACCTGTCGCGCATTCCCCTACCTTCAATCATCCTGTCTAACGCCCGCTCTCTCCGCAATAAAACTGAGGACCTACAGGCTCTTGTTCGCCACCAACATGTATTCAAAGAAGCCTGTATCCTGGCCTTCTCTGAGACCTGGCTCGGGGAGAGAGATGCTGATGATGATTTGGCCATAGACTGGTTCGAGGTCTGTCCACACCGACAGAGCGTTTGCGATCACCAGGAAATCATGCGGAGGTGGGGTATGTGTATATATAAATGATCGCTGGTGTAAAACTGTTCTAGTGAGAGAGAGACTTTGTACCAAGGATGTGGAGCTGCTTTCTTTGTCCATGCGCCCGACGTATTTGCCACGAGAATTACTGCAGATTTTTGTGACTG
>LNZR01000040.1 GCA_002007365.1 Epulopiscium sp. Nele67-Bin005
AGGATCTGTCTGTACATGACATCATCGCTGCAGTGTGTCTCTGTGCTGTTCGGCTTAACGAGGCGCTGCTTCACAGTCACTAATTACAACTGAGGAGGACAGAATGACAGAAATAACACGTGGAACTTTTCCTGTACACACAGACATACAGTACTTTGTTTTCTTTAGTAACATCACAGTACACACAGTGGATTTACAGCATCAATCAAATATGTCATGTGGCCAAAAGTATGTAGACACCAAAACATTAGCACTGATTCATCTTAGACAACTGTGTTGGTTTATAAACAACAAAAATTATGATGTTGAAAATATACAATTAGTATCAATCTCTTTACATTCAAGTTAAATTAAAAAACAAAAGAGAAAACAACTTATTAAATATCTGACAGTGATGGAAAACGAGATATACATGATCTCAACATCTCACATTAATTTGTTTTATATAATTAAATACAAATAAGTGTATTGAAACATACAAAAGTGCATAAGGTACTGATACCATACTGGATTATTGAGGCTAATATTGACCTCATAAGTTTAGTCGTTAAACATTGTGGCAGAGAGACCAACTCTGTCCGAATGTAGCACATCAAAAAATTAACTATAACGACAAGGTGACAGCAACAGGAAAGCACATTTTGTCAATAACTTAGCTGGAAATACAAGAACAACAAAAATATGTTTATCATGAATACGTAAATAATGAAAACACATACATGTGAACCACAAACTTCAGTCCTCATTGGCTCAGGTATGTTGGAAAGGCTATATTTTTGTAGGGTTTATAAGCATTACATAAAGTTTTCCTTTGTTTTGGGGCATGAAATTGGTTTAACTGCTGCTTAACATTATCTGTAATTGAACAGAATATGGAATTTTATTCTGTCAGCTGAACCCTGATACAAACCCGTCTGTAACCTCCAGGCTGAATCCTGCCTGCTGATCTGCATCGTTCACACTGTGTTTAATAAGAATTGTCACATTTTTTAACGTTGCACCGTCGGAGAGCCGAGGCCCGCTGACCCAGAACAAACTAAATTACAGTTATGTAATGCTCGTTGCTGACTGACTCTATTTCTGGCGCTGATATTTGAACCAATTAAACGCTGCCTATCGGACTTGAAGGGTGTCTGGTTTTTCTTCAAGTTCACTGTGATATGAGAAAAACATAATTACTGAACATGCTGTGGAGGGAAAGTGACATATGTAGGCTGTTGTTTCCTAAAAAAACCCCTCTTTCTTAGAGGGAGTTTCGTCCCAAATGTGCAGAATTAAAAGAGACATCTCCTGCAGCAAAATGAGAGGCAGCAGATGAGGAAATTTAACTTTGCCGACTTCCTGCTTCAATCAAAATGAAATGCACTGCTACCTTGAATAAAAACAGATTTCTTTCAGTTTGAACCTTGCTGGAAACATTTGGAGTTATCTTAGTACTCAATTCAACAAATATATAACAAAGATGCAATAGCTTTCAACTTTAAGACATTTCTAATAAGACCAACTGTTCAACTTCACACACAGTCTTCATCAGAAGACGGCCATCGCTCTGTTTTCATGATAGATCTGGTTTGCAAGCTCAGCATCTATTATGATATCAATAATATCGCTTCTGTGAGTTCCCATTCTTTTTAGCTTAAAGTTGGATATGAAAGTTAATTCTTCACTCTGAGAAACACTAGTTTGAAAAAAAAAAAAAGTTCCATGTACTAGGTTACAAGTTGACTGCATAGTCAGCATCTAATGTTTTATCCTTTGTCCTCTTCGAGGAACTGACGTGGACTTTGGGAAACAGATTTTGAACCTTGTTTCACAACAGGAAGACCAGAATGTTATGCATCTGGTCCATCAAAAACAGGGTTGAGCCTTATTCAACACACACTTACTCCAATTCAAATAGGAAACGAGGTTTCCTATTTGAATTGGAGTAAGTGTGTGTTGAATAAGGCAAAATTTCTAAAATATCTATTCTAGCATATTTTTTCATATCTCCTCCTAAAGGAGCATCTATACAAATAAAATCGAATTTTTCTTCTTTAAATGTTTCTTTAAAATCTTTAAAGACTCTTACATTCTGATTTTTATATTCTTTAAATTCCCAACTTAATTCAATTATTTCCGAATTAGTAGGTAGAGCAAAAGAATTTTCAAAAAAGTTAATCCATTGACCATTATTTTCAACCACAAAGTGAATAACGTCATCTTGCGTAGAAACATATTGGCTTACTAAACGTGTAGACTGTCCTAATCCTAGTTCTAAAATTCTTTTTGGCTTAATCTCATCTAAAATTCTATATATTGCATATAACACAGGATACCCTATTGCCCAACGACCTGCTGAAAAAGTTTTATCTTGTAACCAAGTACTATTAATAATAGTATGCTGGAAAATATGTGCCCAGACACTTTCATCCGCTGCCCGTTTTGCTGCTTCAGATTTTTGTGTAAGTTTTTGAATTTCTTTGTTTATAGGTTGGAAAAATTCAGATTGCTTTTTAAATTCTTTTTCTTGTTGCGTTGCTAATTCAATTTTTAATTCATGTTTATATTCGGTCAATGATCTTTTAAGTAAATCTTCTTTTTCAATTATAGTATTTTCTTGACGCATTAAAGCTTGATCTTGAGTTGAAAGTTGTTTAGATATTTCTAAGAAATTGTTTGATAATTCTTCAAATTTATTTTCTAATTCTAAATTAAATTTTTCTTGCTTACTAAATTGTGTAATAATTTGTTTCTGTGTAGTCAATATTTCTTCTAATCCATCAGCTTGTGAGATAAGCTCTATACAATTATTCTCAAATTTTAAAAATTTATTTTCTATTATCTTTTGATTTATTTTATATCTCTCTAAATTTTGTGCCTGTTCTTTAGCAAGACCGTTTAAAATTTGTAATAATAATGCTTGATTTTGCTGTTGATTAATTTGCATTAGTTTCTTTTGTGCTTTAAGTTCATTTTCAAGCTCTTTAGTTCTTGCCATAAAAGTATTACTTGAAGATGGAATAACCTTTTTTAAAGAATTTTTAATTTTTTTCATTTTAATTTCTCCTTATTTATTAATACGTTTAATGCATCACGATTTTTTTACTTTGGCCATTAATTCTGACAAATCAAATAATTCTCCCATTTTGAGGTCAGCTTCTGGTGGAGACCACTTAGCAACTCCATAGCATAAGAAAAATGTCATTTCACCAAATTTAATTTGCCCGTCATTTAACCTATATAAATCTACCCGAACATGAGCAAAATCTTTAGCAAGGCACTCCGAGACTCTTATCATTTCTTCTAAATTGTCAGGTTCTGGAATTATTTCAGTATTCCAAGGAGATGAATATGTGAACGCTTGTGGATTCTACTCTCTATCTAGAAATAATATTTTTACCCCTTGTTGCCGATTTTCGCAGAACATAACATATTCAACCCGTCCATTAAAGCACCAAAATTTATAATCATATAAATCATTCTTTTCATTTTCTAAATAAGTTTCAACTAATATTTTAGAGCTTTTATCTATTGTTGCATTATTTTTGTTTTCAAATATTTGCCTTGCTTCCTTTATATTAAAATTATTTTTATCAGTAACAATTATATTATTCCCGCACCCATAGGTAGATTTAATAACGAACTTATCAGGCAACCCCCCTCCCGAAAGGTATGTCTTCCCACTCAGTTGGAAATTCTTTTGATATAATTGTAGTTGCTTGTTTTCCAATTTCAAAATGTTTATACTCTATAATACGTGTATATGATGTTTCTCTATCCGTATAATCAACTACTGCTACCCCTTGGTAGTTTTGCAGGTCTAGTGTTTCATTTTCAAATGACACCTTTTAAGTCCATTAGTTTACGTTCAATGGTAGTTTTATATTCTTTGTGGCGCGCCAAACTTTGTGCTTGTTCCTTTGCCATACCGTTTAGTAATTGCAGTAGTAATGCTTGAGTTTGCTGCTGCTG
>LNZR01000041.1 GCA_002007365.1 Epulopiscium sp. Nele67-Bin005
TCTTTTACAGTCCAGTTGTGGAAACCATGCCCGATTTCATGAGCCATTGTACTAATATCATTAAATGAGTCGCCGTAATTTAATAAAAATCTACATTCTTTTATGCTGTCGAGGCCTGCACAAAAAGCACCTCCTACCTTACCTTCTTTAGGATAAACGTCAATCCAACGGTTATTAATTGCGTGGTCTGCATAGTCGGCTAAGTTGTCACTAAAACTTCTAAAGCAATCTACAACAAACTTTTTAGCATAGTCGTATGAATATTCAACATCAACATCAACAACTGGTGCATACATATCATACCAAGGTAAACCGTTTTTGTGTCCTAAAACTTCAGCCTTTTTTCGTAAATATTTTCTAAAACTTGGTAGGCTTTCTTCGATTGCTCCCCAAAGTGCGTCCAAAGTTTTTTTACTCATACGTGAAGATGTTAGCGACATTTCAAGTGGCGACTCATATCCTCTCATCTTGCAAACTGTAAGAACTTCACCTTTAATTGCGTTTAGAGATGCACAAAGGCCTGCTTCAATATTTTTGTAACTTGCAAGTTCGGCTTCATAAGCTGATTTTCTAACTTGAGAACTAGCGTCAGTTGCTAAATTTAAAGCTTTAGTAAGAGGCGTAGGGGTTGGGACTCCATTTTCTTCTAACAATACTGTATGTGTTGCAATTAGTAGGTCTTTGTAGTTTTCCCAAGCAGTTGAACCTGTGTTTTCCATATGAGAAATAATATCTTCTTCTTTTTCGCTAAGTCTATATTTTTCTTGTGAAACAATTTCATTTAAGAAATATTCGTGTTGTTTTAATAGTTCTGAAGATGCAATAGTAATTTTGATTGCTTCTAAATTGCTTATCCAGCTCATAACTTTTGAGTCAGGAGCAGTTAGTAAGCTTGATTTTTGTACCAAAATTGTACGATATTTTTCTGCTTCTTCGTTTGTTGCATCTACACTTAGAGTTAAGTTTGTGAATTGATCAAGTTTGCCCATAAGTAAACCTAAGTCTATACTTTTGTTAATATACTCTTCTAATTTTTCACGTGAATTATCTTCATCTTGAGTGATATGGTTGCTCCAATCTGTAAAGCTTTGTATTGCATGGTCTAGTTTTTTCATGTCGTGCAAAAATTCCTGTGAGTCAAAACTTGTATATAAAACTTCTAAGTTCCAATTATTTTCCATATTTATTCTCCTCTGATATTTCGTAAAGTGATATTAATATTTTTAGCAGACTGCATATTTTTATACAATAAAAAGACTTCTTACAAAAGCAAGAAGTTTTTCATTTCCTAAGTTATTTTGCGCAGTCTATCTATAGTTGTGCTAAACTTCTGTGGTAATTCGCTTTCAAAGTGTAATTTTTCGTTGGTAATTGGGTGGTCAAACCCCAAAACTTTGGCATGGAGCATTTGCTGGTCTAGCCCAAAAATATGTTTTGTTCTTCCATAAAGTGGGTCGCCAATGAGTGGATAACCAATGCTTGTCATGTGAACTCGGATTTGGTGAGTTCTTCCAGTGTATAGTTTAAGTTCTACATAAGTTGCATCTTTAAACCTCTCTATAACTTTGTATGAGGTTTTAGCTTCTCTACCACCTTGCACAATGGCCATTTTTTTGCGGTCTTTTGGGCTTCTGGCAATTGGTTTATCAATAATTCCTTCATCATCTTTAAGTTTTCCATAGACAATTGCATGATATTTTCGAGTTATGCTGTGGTCTTTTAATTGTTCAGAAAGTGAAAGGTGTGCTTTATCATTTTTTGCCACCATCAAAAGTCCAGAAGTATCTTTATCAATTCTGTGAACTATTCCGGGTCTAATTTCACCGTTGATGCCTGATAGACTATCTTTGCAATGGTGCATTAGTGCGTTTACAAGTGTTCCCGAATAATGTCCACTTGCAGGGTGAACCACCATTCCTTGTGGTTTGTTAATAATTATTAGGTCGTTATCTTCATATACAATGTTAAGTGGAATATTCTCTGGCAGAATATCAACTTCTTCTAATGGTGGCAAATTAAGTTCTATTGTATCACCTGTTTTTACTTTGTAGCTTCCTGATTGTTGTTTGTTATTAATGGTTAATAACCCTTTTTCTATTTGCTTTTGAATAAATGAGCGTGTAAAATCTGGGTAGTTTTTTGCGAGTATTTTATCAATTCTACCACTCTCATTTTCTTCAATAACAAAGCTTATCGTTTCATTCATAAATATTCCTATTCTAAATTTAATTTTCGGTTTCTAAATTTGTGTTAAATTCTTCTTCTTCAGCAGGTTCAATATCTCCAAATATAAGTATTGGCATTAGTAAAATTGTACCACATACTACGCAGATATCAGCAACGTTAAATACAGGAAAATCAATTAGTACAAAGTAGAACATATCTACAACATAACCAAGTATTATTCTATCAATTAAGTTACCAATTGCTCCACTTACTATAAGAATTAGTGCTATTTTCATTGCTTTTCCTGATTTATTATCTGGAATTTGTTTCCACTGCCACAATATTCCCCCAAGTACTGCTAGAGTTATAATTATAAATAGAGTTTGCCTGTTTTGCATAATTCCAAAGGCTGCTCCCCTATTTTCTACATACGCTAAATGAAATACATCTGGCCAAATTTTTATTTGACCTGCTAGTTGTAAATTGTTTACTGCCCAATATTTGATACCTTGGTCAAGCGCTATTAGGCCAGCAATTATGATGGGTATTATATATTTCATTCTAAAAATCTCCTTAGGTTAATATTTAACTCCCAGTTAATTCGGTAAGTTCTTCTTGTGATAAAGTTGATTTACCTAGGTCTGGAAATCGGTTTTCAAAATCTTGTTGTTCATCGGTTGGCTCATAAGTGATTGAGCTGGTGCGATTGTCGAACGTATCATTATAATTAAAATTTGTGTTAAAATTTGAGTGTTCATTAATATTATGTTGGTCTAGCATATCTAGTTGAGTGTTTAAAATTTGCTTAATTTGAACTTTGTAACTTTTGTATTGTTGACGAAGTTCATCAAGTTTCATATTTAGTTGATAAATTTCTGTACGTGCTTGATCCAAAATAACTTCTGCCCTTTGTTCAGCTTCTTTTTTGATTTGTTCAGCCTTATCATAGGCAATATCCTTTGTATCTTGTGCTGTTTTTTCTGCTAATACTAGGGCATTTTGAATTGTGGTTTCCATCGTTCTGTAGTATTGAATATTTTCATTTAGCATATTAATTTTGTCTTTCAATTCTTGATTTTCACGATTTAATTCCTGATATGATGAGTGCATTTCATTCAAAAAATCATTAACTTCTTCAATGTGATAACCACTCATTCTAGTTTTTTTAAATTCCTTATTTTGTATATCTGCTGGTGTTAACATTAAAAATCCTCCCTAAATATATTTTTCAACAACAATATAAATTCTATCTTTTTTTGTTTTTCCAGAAATACTACTTAATTTAAATTTTCCATATCCCCTAAGTGTGCAAATATCTCCTTCTTTTAATAATGTAGAATTTGAAATTTGTATGCCGTTGCACCGTCCTTTTTCTGATTGTAGAAGTTTTGAAACGGTACTTCTTGAAGTTGAAAAAGCTAAACTAAATATGGCATCTGCTCTTAGTGAAGCGACAGTGCCTTGAATTTCTTTTGTTTTTGGTGCGTCAATTTTCATTTCTTCTTGTGTGATTTCGTTAATTTCTATTTGTGTATACTTGCCAATTTGATTTAAGTGCCACCTAATAAATTCGCTAACATCTTGATGAACTATAATATATGCTCCAGTAGGATTTATAATAATATCCCCTATTTTACTGCGTTCAATACCAAGCCCCAAAATTGAACCTAAATAATCTCTATGAGTTAAGGATTTAAAGTTGCCTGTTTTTACTATGATATTTAAAATTTTAACAGGACTTGCAAAACTTTCCTCGTACGGCAAGAAGGCTACCATTTGCCTACTTGCAAACGAATAGCCTCCTACAAAATAATAATTAATTATATTGTGTCCGATGTATTTTGCTAAAACAGAAACTATCCACTCTTTTTCGTAGAAATCTGTATACAGTTCTTGGTATTGTCGTTCGCTTTTGTCGTAGTATTCAAGAAATTTTTTTAAAAATAATTTTTCGTCTTCGTTTTTTATTGATTGCCAGTTGATTTTCATATCGTTATTTATTAATCACATTAACGTGGTCTGGCGAAAACATAAATACTCTATCTGCAATATTATGAACACTACCACCAAGTGCCTCACAAGCTCCTGTTAAATAGTCCACTGCTCTTTGGATTTCAGCAGCCTCAAGCTTTTGCATATTTGCAATTACTGGTTTTTTTGCCTTAATATATTCTGCAACATCGGCTGTAGCATCATAGTTTGACATACTAACATTTAGTACATCTTGTTTGGCATTAGTTGAAATTGGTTGAAGTGGTACAACTCGTCCTGCTTGGCTTGGTGCTGTTGACATAGGCGTTATTCTTGCTGATGAACGTTGAATGGGTTCTTTTGGTGGCATATCTATACGTTTTTCTTCAACTTTTTCTTCAACTTCTTCTTCATCATAATCATCATCAAGCATTAATAATCCTTTAATTGTTCCCATTATGCCCATATGCTACACCCCTTTTTTTAATATTTGGATTAAAGTTTATACTTTTGTGGTTTGTTGTTGCCAAAGCTAGTCCTCCTTAGTTTTAGTTGCATATTCACGTTTTCCAAACAATGCTGTACCTACACGAATATGCGTAGCCCCTTGTTTTATGGCAACACTAAAGTCATTACTCATTCCCATTGAAAGTATGTCCATAGTTACATTATCAATGTTTTGATTTTCTATGTCAACCGATAATTTAAAAAGTTCTTCAAAAATTTGTAAATTCTCGCTAGAATTGGAAACAAAGGGTGCTACTGTCATCAAACCTTTGATTTTTGTAAACTTTAAAGTTTTTGCGATTTCTAAAATATTTTTGATTTCTTCAATTTTAAAACCCCACTTAGAAGCCTCGTTAGAAATATTAACTTCTAACAAAACTTCTGTAGTAATTTGTTGTTTTTGTGACTGTTTTTCAATTTCTAGGAGCAGTTTTTCGCTATCAACCGAATGGATAAGAGCAACTTTTCCTATTAAATATTTTACTTTATTTGTTTGGAGATGCCCAATAAAGTGCCAATTAATAGGCAAATCAATTTGTTCCATTTTTTGCATTAGTTCTTGTACTTTGTTTTCGCCAAAAGAGCGAACTCCCAAGCTATAAGCCTCTTCAATTGCTTCTTTTGGATAGGTTTTTGATACAGCAATAAGCTCAACCTCTTCAAAATTTCTGTTAGCTTCTTCGCAAGCTTTTTTCATTTGTGCATATATTTTGTCTAAATTTTGCTTCATAAATTACCTCATTTACTCATTTTGTATAATCATATTTTTTAGGAGTTGATTTTCTTCGACACCTTTTGGATTTGAAATTATTTGGTCATATTCTCGAACAACTGTGTCGCTATCGTTTGATAAAACTGCATATTCATCGTTGCTCAAAATTACTTTAATCTTCATGAAATTTGCAAAGCGTTCGTTGATTTTGTATACTCCTTGTAGCGTATCAACTTCATTAACTACATAAGTTTCACCAGTATCAGGCAAGTAAAGCACGTCATTTAACTGGATAGATTGAGAGTCTTCAACGTTTTGTAACAACCAAACTACTCCTTCTTCAGTATCTCTTTTTTGGACATTGATTGGAATATCAACATAGCTATTTCCAGATTGTCTATAAACTTTTTCTACGGTATTATCATGGAAAATAAAGCTAGATGGAATTATTAATATATTTTTCTCAACTATAGCCTGAAGTGGAATTTTTAATCCTTGTGCAGAAGCATCGCCAATAATAACTTGTATAACTCTTTGTGATAATGTGCGATTTAACATTTCAGACATCTCAAATACTAATTTTGCCACGTTTTCTTCGATGTAAGGTTCTATATTTTTTAGGGTTGAACTAACTGAAATGTTGGTATCATCTATTATGGTGATATTGTATCTGCTTCCTATATTATAATTATTTGTATCTTGCAAAGGAATATACGTTACAATTTGCCAATTATCATTACTTACAATTTTGAATGTGGGTTCATCAACTAGTGCTTGAGTATTTGATTGTTGTGGGGTCATTAGGGTTCTATCTTTAATTAAGTCTGAAAATGTATAATAGTCCATATCAATATTAAGCCATTCATAACCATCTATTTTATAAGAAACAACTCCCGATTGAGCGGCTACCATGGTATTTTGATATGTAGATAATTCATATGCTAAATTACTTCTGTCTTCTTGCAAGCTCCAATTATCAGTAAATTCATCTTGGGCATAAATTTGCGCCCTACTATTTAGAGAGATATCAATATTTTTTCTAAGATCATAAACTTGTACTCGGCTGGTGTTATTTAATGTAGCAAAATAGTTATTCATTTGAACATTAATTTCATCTTGAACATTATAAATTGCCTGTTGATAATCAGATACCCCTAGGCGCTTATCTTGCACTTGTTGGATTGCAGAGTCCACTTGCATCAGGCTTTGTGAAACACTCTGAACACTTGCATCATCAGCAATTACAGCAACTTGTCCACCATTTTTTACTTTCTGTCCTTCTCCAATGATGTAGTGAATATTTCCTGTTAAATCTGTAACATACGTTTGCTCCTCACGAACAATTATAGCTTCATAAGACTTACCATTATCTATAGTTCCTTTTTGAACAGTTTGGTATGATATTGTAGGTCTTACAAGGGTTTGCATTCCACTAACAGCAATATAAACAACCATCGAAACAACACACGTTATTAGTATTAAGTAATTATTACGCCTTTTTCTTAGCCTTTGTTCGTGTGCCTTGCTATCACGTTTGGTTTGTTTGTTAGCTTCTTGACGAATTTGCTTTGTGCGAGCTTCGTATTTGGAAGTAGTTTTTAGTG
Organism: Epulopiscium sp. Nele67-Bin005; assembly: GCA_002007365.1. GTDB lineage: Bacteria > Bacillota > Clostridia > Lachnospirales > Cellulosilyticaceae > Epulopiscium_D. The sequence continues at coordinate 6,961 of LNZR01000041.1, forward strand.
TATTTCTTTGAGGTTTGAGCAAATTTCTATTTTCGTTCAAATCAATTTTTCTTCTTGTAGAGGTATGAGCTTCTGACATTCTTTTTTGACGATAGTCATCTAAACTGTGAGTTCTTGAGCGCACTCGTCTAGGTGAGGGGTTACCGTTAGATTTATCTCGCCTATTTTTGGCCATAAATTCCTCCTATCTGTATAATAAAAGAGTTTTATCTAATTATTTAACTTTCAAAGTATTTTGTATTTCTCTAAAAATTTTAAAAATTAATTGTGTGTAAATCTTATTCATTTTACCATACTTTTACTTTTTTTATCTATATATTTTAATTGATTTACAGAATGTTCAAATTTAATTTAGAATTTAACAAATTGGTGTGCATATGGTAGTAGGTTATAGAAATATATATTGGAAGCAAACTTTCAACCTCAAATTCAAAAATCGTGATGATCTTAAAAAATTGTCCAGGCCACAAAAAAAGCTACCAACATAAATTTGCTGGTAGCTTTTGGTCTATAGGTTAGGAATTTGCCAATTAATTGGAGGTTTTCCTATTTGTTCTAAAATTTCATTTGCTTTATTAAAGTGGTTACACCCAAAAAATCCTCTATGTGCTGAAAGTGGGCTTGGGTGAGGTGCTTCCAAAATAAAATGATTTGCATTGGTAATAAGGTCTTTCTTTTTTCGTGCAGGTGTTCCCCACAACATAAATATTATCGGCTCGTTTCGCATATTTAAATAGGTAATCATAGCATCAGTAAACGTTTCCCAACCTTTATTTTTGTGAGAATTTGCTTGGTGAGCTTGCACAGTCAAAACCGTATTTAACAACAAAATTCCTTGTTCTGCCCAACTCACCAAATATCCATTATTTGGAATATACAATCCTGTAGAAGCATTGATTTCCTTATATATATTGAGTAATGAAGGAGGTGTTTTGATATTTGGTTTGACTGAAAATGCTAGCCCGTGAGCCTGATTGTTATCGTGGTACGGGTCTTGCCCCAAAATTACAATTTTAACATTATCATACGGTGTAAGTTTAAACGCTGTAAAAATTTCTTCTTTTGGTGGAAAAATTTCTTTGGTAGAGTATTCTTCTTTCAAAAATTCTCTCAGGTTTAAATAATATTCTTTTTTTGTTTCTAGTTCAAAATATTTATCCCAACTATTTCCAAGTGGTTTCATTTATGCTTCTCCTTTGTGAAATCCATTGCCTAAAACTTCGTGTAAATTTTGTACATTTACAAAGGCATCTTTATCATAAGATTGAATAAATTGTTTAACTTTAATAAATTCTCTTCGGTCTACAATCGTTGTAATTACAGACTTTTTATCTTGGCTAAATGCACCTTTTGCCTCATAAGTTGTTGCTCCTCTTTCGAGATTTTCCAAAATATATTTGCTAATTCCTTCTCCATAAATTGGGCTAGATGGAATTATCATCATATATCTTTCAACCGAAAATCCAGAAATAAAATAATCAATTAGGACGCTAGTTAATAATACCCCAAGTGCTGCATATAGCCCTTTTGAAATCCCAAAAACTTGTGTGGCGAATAGAACGACTGCCATGTCAGCAAAAATTAGACTAGTTCCTATATTTAGATGGGTATATTTAGAAATTATTTTGGCAACAATATCTGTTCCTCCAGAAGATGCTCCTTGTGCAAAAATAACCCCTTGACCAAATGCCATAAATAATCCACCAAAAATCAATAATATCAATGTGTCATCGCTAAGAGGCATCATATTGGGTGAGAATACTTCCAAAATTCTCATAACAATTACAATCGAAAAACTGGAGGTGATACTTTTGATACCAAAACTTTTACCCAAGACCAAAAATCCTATCGTAAACATAAATGAGTCTAGTAAAAATACAGCAAAACTTATGGGCAGTGCTGGAAATACAGCATTTAAAACGATAGCTAACCCACTAACTCCTCCTCCAGCGAGTTGTGCAGGGGCCCAAAAATAGTGTAGCCCAATTGCTACTGATGCTGAGCCAGCTATAATTTTTGCATATTGTTTAGTTGTTTCTTGTGTCATGAAATCAGTCCTTTCTATATTAACTTAAATTTTATGAGGCGCTTTTACTATAACATAATAGTTTTTTGTTTAGCAACTAAAATTGAAAGTGTGGAGATGTTTTTGGTATGAAAAAATATGCTATAAATAAATTAATAAACTTGCATTTAGTTTACCCAAACTGTACTATATTTTGGGATATTTTCATAAAACCAAAGTGCATCATTTAGATGAAGGCGTACACAGCCAGCAGACGCAGGTTTTCCTAGGGTTGGGTCTGCAACATTGCCATTTTCATCGAGGGGTGTTGAGTGGAAGAGATAGTTATTTTGGAATTTTACCCAATATTTGGCATATTCGGTTGTGCGTAGTTCTTCGCCTCTCTCCTTAATATAAAATATGCCACGGACGGTTGAAGTTTCTTGTTTTCCTGTCGAACAAATAAATTGTTTGTGCAAAGACCAATTTCCTTCATCTCCAAAAAAGATATATACCATTTGACGTGCTAAATCAACCCATATAAAATAAAATGTCTCACTAGAAAAATCGCTATTATTTACAAATAGCTCTAGTTCATATGAATTTAGTGGTTCAACATCTACATTATTATAAGGAAGAAACTCAAACGAATATCGTGGTATCCATGTGCAAAGTGTTGGGGACTGGACTTGATAATGTGTGCCTTTTCCAACATCAGCTAATACTTCCACAACTTCATTTTTGCGATAGCCATTAATATCTTCTAATAATTTGGCATATGTGATTGTGGGGACAACTTTTTTTGCAACATCTTCAAATTCAACATGAACAGGGAGGCTACAGAGGTGGGGGAGGCTTATATATGGTAAATGTGATTGGGGAGTTATACTATGCCCATAAATAATATTTGATGATAGTAAAATAGAAAGCATAAGTAAAAATTTGTGAGATTTCATTAACTGCCTCCTTTCTTTTGTATATAGGGTTTATAATTAAGTTTAAGCAGTTTATTTTTAGTATGGAAGTTTAGATTATAAACTATTCAGCATGAAAAATTTAACATATCTCAACTAGTATAAAAATTATCAGAAAACACATAATAATTTCATACAGTTAATATAGCTAGTAAGCAATATTTTCTGTTACAAAAAAGAGGGGAGTGGGTACAATTCAAGTATGGCATTATATAATTTAGGCGCTACACCTAAAAATAAGCTGAAACTTGAGGTGTAGCCAAACCTTAACCAGATTGCTGATTATGATTTTTTTAACTACCTCACCAGAAGCACTCTTGTTGTTAAAATCATTTTCACAAGGCAATATAAAGAGATAGGTTATAAATCTATCTCTTTTTTAAATGGAAAAATTTTACTAAAAATATTATAAAAATTGTACAATATGTACATCATTTTTTATAGTTGGAAAGAATAGGGAAGTTGTACACAATACAAATTTAACATAGATTTAACATAGTTCTAATGAAAGTGTAATGAAAAAATATTAATATAAACCTATAGAGATTGGAATTTAAAATTATATATATTCTTAGTTGGAGGAAATAAAAATGAAAAATAGAATGGTAAAGTTATTTAGTTTATTAACAGTGGGGAGTATGGTATTAGTAGGTTGTGGTTCTAGTGATTCTGGTTCTGGTGGAGGTTCTGGAACAACAGTAATTTCTACAGTAGGTTCAACAACAGTAGCAACACCAATGGAAGTACTTGCTGATGCATATATGGCTAAAAATAGTAGTGTTGTAGTTGAAGTTCAAGGTGTAGGTTCTTCTTCAGGGATTAAAGCTGCATATGATGGTTCGGCAGATATGGGTATGGCTTCAAGAACTCTTAAAGAAGAAGAAAAAACTTGGGGACTTACAGAAACTACAATTGCACTTGATGCCATCGCAGTGTGTGTAAACCCAGCAAATAGCGTTACAACTCTTACTTTTGACCAATTAAAAGGAATTTATGAAGGTGATATTACTAACTGGAGTGAAGTGGGTGGACCAAACGAGCAAATTATCGTTGTTACTCGTGAAGATGGGTCTGGAACTCGTGGAGCTTTTGAAGAGTTAGTAGGATTACAAGAAGATAGAGACGGAAACACAATTTCTACAATTGCTGCAACAGCTTTAGTTCAACAAGGAAATGGAGCAGTTCAATCTACAGTAGCAAGCCGTGAATATGCAATTGGTTATATGTCTTTAGGAAATATTGACTCAACTGTAAAACCTTTGGCAGTTGATGGTGTTGAGCCTACTGTAGCAGCAGCTTTAGCAGGAACATACAAAATTTCAAGACCATTACTTGTATTAACAAGTGATAGTGCAAACGATGTAACTAAAGATTTCTTAAGCTTTATCTTAAGTGCTGAAGGTCAAGAAATCGTTGGTCAATCATTTATTCCAGTTAACTAATTTGTATTGGGTGGGGCATTAGCTTCGCCCAGAATTTTATAAGGGTGGTATTAAATGGATAAGTTAATGAGATATGTCTTTATGGGTTGTGCTGCAGTTACTATTCTTAGTATTTCAATTATTGCAGGATATGTAGTTGCAAATGGTGTACCGTTTTTCGCCCACACAGACCTAATTAGTTTTTTAACAGGTAAAGAGTGGATACCGTCTGGGCATATATATGGGATTTACCCAATGTTAGTTGCAAGTATTCTTGGAACATTGGGAGCAGTGACAATAGGTGTAGTTATTGGGATAAGTACGGCGATAGTGTTAGTTGAGATATTGCCACCGTCATTGAGTAGTTGGTTATCAAAAGCGATAGATTTATTGGCAGGTATTCCTTCTGTAGTATATGGGTTTTTTGGATTGATGGTAATTGTACCACTAATTAATAAAACTTGGGGAGGTCCTGGAGCTGGAAGTAGTTTACTAGCAGTAATTTTTATACTTGGGATTATGATTTTACCAACAATTATTCGTATGACAGAAGTAAGTTTAAGAGCTGTTCCGAAAGAATATAAAGAGGGCGCTTTGGCTCTTGGAGCAACAAGATTGCAATATATTTTTAAGGTTCAATTAAGAGCGGCACAATCAGGAATTTTGGCTGGGATAATTTTGGGAACAGGTCGTGCATTAGGGGAAACTATGGCAGTAATGCTAGTTGCAGGAAATACGGCACTTGTACCAGATAGTATTTTATCACCAGTAAGAACATTAACAGCAAACGTTGCACTTGAGATGAGTTATGCAATGGGTACTCACCAACAAGCGTTATTTGCAACAGGTTTGGTATTATTTGCACTAATTATGGCAATAAATTTATTGATGCAATACATTTTAAAAAGAGCAGGGAGGAACTAAATTATGCAACAAAAAAGTTTCAAAGAAACCGTGCTTTATGGGCTTTTAGGGTTGGCAACAACAATTACACTAGGCTTTTTATTTTGGATTTTATCATATGTAATAATCAATGGAATTGCCCATATTGAGCTTAGCAAATTAACACCAGCAATTGTTACAACAGTTTATATGGTAGGGATTGGATTAGGAATTGCTGTACCTATTGGAATTGGGGCTGCAATTTATCTAAATGAATACGCAAGACCAGGTAAATTTGTAAATGCAATACGCTTTGCAACAGAATGTTTAGCGGCAGTTCCTTCTATTATATTTGGTTTATTTGGTATGATGTTTTTTGTAAAGCAAATGGGATTTGGTTGGTCGATTTTATCTGGAGGTTTAACGGTATCAATTATGATTTTACCAACAGTAGTAAAGACAACAGAAGAAGCCCTAAAAACAGTACCACTTAGTTATCGTGAAGGTTCTCTTGCGTTAGGAGCAACAAAATTAAGTACAATTATGAAAGTTGTTTTGCCAAGTGCTGTACCTGGGATTTTGACAGGTGTAGTATTTAGTACGGGTAGAATTATTGGAGAAACAGCAGCTATTTATTTAACAGCAGGTATGGTATTTAGAGTACCACAATCTGTAATGCAATCAGGAAGAACATTATCGGTTCACCTTTATGTACTTGCAAATGAAGGAATTTCTATTTCTGAGGCATATGGAACGGCGATAGTTTTATTAGTAGTAGTTTTCGTATTAAACTTAATTAGTTATGCAATTGCAGGAAAATTATCAGGACCAAAATAAGGAGGAAAACCATGGGTAACATAATGAGTATTGAAAACTTAGATTTTTACTATGGAGATTTTAAGGCATTAAAAAACATTAATCTTCAAGCTGTAGAAAAAGAAGTATTGGCATTTATTGGACCATCGGGTTGTGGAAAATCAACTTTACTTAGAATTTTAAATCGTATGAGTGACTTAACAGCAGGCAGTAGAGTGGACGGAAAGATAACTTTTAGAAATGAAGATATTTTTAAAATGGATACTATTGACCTAAGAAGAAAAGTTGGAATGGTGTTTCAAAAGCCAAATCCTTTTCCAATGAGCATTTACGATAATATCGCATATGGACCACGTATGCAAGGGTTAAAAGATAAGAACGAACTTGATAAAATTGTAGAAGAGAGCCTAAAAAAAGCTGCAATTTGGGAAGAAGTTAAAGATAAACTAAAGAAAAGTGCAATAGGAGTATCTGGAGGTCAACAACAACGTCTTTGTATAGCTCGTGCAGTAGCAATGAGTCCAGAAGTATTGCTTATGGACGAACCAACTTCGGCACTAGACCCTATTTCAACTTTAAAAATTGAGGATTTAGTTAACGAACTAAAGCAACAATACACAATTATTATGGTAACACACAATATGCAACAAGCGGCTAGAATTTCTGACAAAACAGCATTTTTCTTATTAGGGGAATTAGTGGAAGTTGGAGAAACTGGGCAAATCTTTAGTACTCCACAACAAAAGAAAACAGAGGATTATATTACTGGTAGATTTGGTTAAGAGGAGGATTAGATTATGTCGCCAAGAGCGCATTTTGTACAAGAATTAAAACAATTAAAGCAGTATATGGCTGAGATGGGAGAAGACGTTTTATCTCAAGTTACAAAAACTGTTCAGGTTATTACAAAAAATGATAAAGAATTGGCAAGAGAAGTTATTGCTCATGATACAGAAATTAATCAAATGGAGTATGATATTCAACACCAGTGTATTATTTTGATAGCTAGAGAGC
>LNZR01000042.1 GCA_002007365.1 Epulopiscium sp. Nele67-Bin005
AGTGTAAGTGGAATGATTTCTAGCAATTTAACTCCACAAGTTGATAATTTATTAACAAAAATATCGTCAAATTTATTAGTTACAATATAATAAACACTACCAATATTACTAACTTCTAAAACTTCGCTCCACTTCTGCAAATCAGGAACTTCACCAGAAAAAACTACTTGCACTTTTCGGATTTGCTCTTTAAGACCATCAACCGTAGTTTGATAAGTGATTTTTCCTTGGTGTATCATACTTATAGTATCGCAAATTTTTTCTAGCTCCATCAAGTGATGAGAGGAAATGAGAACGCTCATTTCTCGTTCTTCAACCTCGGCAATTATCCACCCCAAAATTTCTTTTTTGGCAATAGCATCAAGTCCAGAGGTTGGTTCATCAAGTACGATAAATTCTGGAAAAATTGAAAGATTTAACATAAGTGCAAGTCTCATTTGCATACCTTTAGAAAGTTGGTACACTTTTTTATTTAATTTAAGAGGAGAATAAGTATTATATTGGTTAAATTTTTCACGGCTAAAAGTTGGATACGTATCCTCATAAAATCGCACCAAATCTTCTAATTTATAATTTTTAAAATATTGATTTTGGTCAGCCACATACCCGATTTTTTGTTTAACTAATTTATTTTCATACACTGGCTCACCCAAAACTTCGATAGTCCCACTGTCTAATTCATAAATTCCAACTAAAGATTTGATTAAGGTTGTTTTTCCGGCACCATTCTCACCAATTACCCCATGAATTTCACCTTTATTAATCGTAATATTTATGTTATCTATTGCCAAAAAATCTCCAAATTGTTTTTTTGCGTTGTAAATATTAACCAACATTAGTATCCTCTCCTTCCCTATCATGCTCAAATTCTTGGTATATTTCTTGTATAATTTGCACTAAATTTTCTTTTGGCTCACCCAAGTATTGCCAGTCTACGCATATTTGATGAAGTAATTTTTTAATCTCTTGCATCTTTTCTTCTCCCCCTCTACCTTGTGGAATTTTAGCTACATAATTACCTCTTCCACGCACAGAAACTATAATTTTTTCACGCTCCAACTCTTGATATGCCTTGCTTACAGTGTTTGGTGTGATGCTAAGCATTTCGGCAAGTTGGCGAATAGATGGAATTTTATCTCCCTCTTTTAAGACTCCTTTTAAGACTTGTTCTTTAATGCCATCAATAATTTGAGCATAAATTGGTCTTGAGTCTTGCAGGTTTAAATTAATCATTTTGATATCCTCCTTTCATCTGAAGTGTATTATCTGTAATGATACACAAAGTATACGGGTTTTAGAAAATTATGTCAACCTATTTTTTTATTTTTCTCAATAAAAAATGCTCTATCTTTACTTTAAAAGTTTAGACAAAGCATTGAAAATACTAAATTTTAATTAGATAAATTTCGACCTCAAGAATTTTATTATCTATAGTATATACTTTATGAAAAGGTTCAATAAGTTGGGCGTTATAATCGAGAGCGATTTTTTTAGAAGCGATATTTCGTCTATCAACTGGATATAAAAATGAATGATAGCCTAAAGTTTTTGCATAATCTAAACTATATTTCAAAGCTTCTTTACCAAATCCATAACCTTGAGCAGAATTTTTGATCCAAATTCCAATTGTGGGCATAGGTTCATTTAATTCATGAATACCAATCATACCCAAAAATTCTTTATTACATTTACGCAAAATTACAAATCCTAAATCGATGTTATTTTTATGCAACTTAGCAAAGAATTTCATTAATGAAGTAGCTTCTTCTAAGTCACTGGCAATTGCAGGATACATATATTGTGTAACTTCGGGAGTTAGGTATTCAAAATATTCTTTAGCATACTTTTTGGAAACAGGGGTAAGTATTAATCTTTCACAATGAATATTTATAATTAATTCTCCTTTCCCTAAAAAAAGAGATATATAAAATATTTCTATAAATATCTATCAACAACTTCTTTTAGGCCAGGGTCTGTAGTGCCTTCACCAAGAGCTTTAAACTGCCATCTATTATCACTTAAATAAATTTCACCAAATAGCATAGCAGTCATATTTGCAGCATCTGTAGTTAAATCATAGCGATATAATTCCTCTCCATCACCCACATCAACTATGCGAATAAAAGCATTATTTATTAAGCCAAAATGTTGTTTTCGTTCATAAGCATGGTATATATTTATTACAATTAAAATTTTGTTATAATTTGCAGGTAAGTTTTCTAAATCTATAATTATACGTTCGTCATCGTCATGCCCAGTTCCTTCACCAGTTAAATTATCTCCTAGATGCTCTACCATTGTTGTATGGTGAATTAAATTTCCGAAATATACAACATCTGCACCATCTTGCAAAGTTTCATCATATAATAAAATTGCAGAAGCGTCACAATCTATGGGGTATGGCTTTGGAGAAAAGATACTTTTTTTAGTTTCAACTTTATCCCAACCCAAACCAACAATCACTTTATCTAGCTTCTTATCATTTTTGGATAGACAAACTTGGTCTCCTTTTTTTAAACTTACTGACATAATAAAACCTCCTTAATATTTATAAATCATAATATTATTTATATTCAAAGCGTATATAGTATATCCTATTTTATTAATTTTAGGCATATAAAAAATACTCTTATTTTAGTTCATAAAAGTATTTTAGAACAAATTTATAAATTTAATATAAAATTTTTACAACTAAAAATATCCTAATTATTTTATCATATAATAATGCTAAAATCTTTTAAAGATATCAGATGTATAAAAATAACATAAAAATATTTGGATTTATTTACTAAAAAATTATTTGATATAGATTATTTGAAAATAATTCATGTTTATCAAATTTAGGCATAAAATAGAAAAGTAAACTTTTTAAAAGGGGGCTATTTCATGCGAGGTAGCATTAAACATATTTTTGTAGGAAGTAATACTGCTGTTGGTTATTTTTCTTTGGTAGACTCAATTGTTTCACAACAAGAAGCACGTACAATATTTATTTTAAAAGGCGCTCCTGGTGCTTCAAAGTCTAATTTTATGAAAAAAATTGGTGAAGCAATTATTGATGAAAATATTGATGTTGAATATTATCATTCAAGTTATGATCCAAATTTATTAGATGGCTTATTTATCCCGTCTTTAAAAATTGCATTGTTAGATGGAAGTTTTCCAAATGCTTTAGAGCCAGTAAATTTAGGAGTTGTAGATAATGTTTTGGACTTTGGAGTTTTTTTATCTCCTGAAAAATTATATACCTATAAAAATTCTATATTATCTTTAAATGAGCAAATTGACCGTTCTTATGTGAAAGCACTATTTTATTTAGAAGCGGCTGATGCACTTTATCGCCAATATCTTTTTACAATGAAACCAACTATTCAAACTGAAGAAAAATTACAATTTGAAAGAGAGCTACTCGTTAAATTGCAAGAAATTATTCCAAATAAAAATGTTTTTGGTAATTCAAGAACGCTTTTTGGATCAGCAATTACAGGGGAAGGTGTTGTTGATTATATCCACACTCTAATTGGAAGAACAGAAACAATTTATCTTTTTAAGGAAACTTTAAGTTGTAATACAAAAGAACTTATGCAGAAGTTAAAAGATTTACTTGTATACAACGGATACAATATTGAATGTTATATCTCTCCTTTAGATGTTGATAAAATTGAAGATATTATAATTCCTGAATTAAGTTTAGCCTTCACTACAAATAATAATTTCCATAAACCAAAAATTTTCCCAACACATATTATTGATTTTACTAATTTTATAAAGCCAGATGTATTTAAAGAAGCTTATAGTGGGGCAGACAAAGACTTTAAATTTATGATGACTTTACAAGAAAAAGCAACTCAAGCAATCGCTTCTGCCAAAAAATATCAAGATGCACTAGAAATTTATTATAACGATGCAACGAATGAGGCTGGTATGGAGGAACAATTTGCCCTCTTACTCGCAGATATTTTATCTGAAACTACTATAAAGGCTTAATTTTAAATAGGTTGTAGACATTTTGTTTACAGCCTATTTTGTTGTGTTTGAAAAAAGTATTGCCACAAAAACTATAGTATATACAACAAATTTAATGGAAAATAATGTTAAAAAGAATTTTTATTATCAAACTACTTGATTTTATCAAAAAATTATGTTTTAATAATATTAATAATAATTATTGAATAGGAGTACTTATATGCATTCAACATCTCAAAAAATCAAAGATAAAAATTTAAAGGTAACCCCTCAGCGTATTGCAATTTTTCATATGTTAACCAATACTACAACTCACCCTAACGCCGAAATGATTTATTCATCACTTCAAGAGACCCACCCAACGATGAGCTTAGCTACTGTTTATAAAACATTAGACACATTTTTAAAGGCTGGGTTGGTGCAGCAATTAAATGTTGGAGAAGATGCATTTAGGTATGATGCAACAGTTGTCCCACATTCACATATTATTTGTTCAAGATGTAATAGAGTTGATGATATGGAGATAAAAAATAGTCAAATTAACCAAGTTCAAGAATTAAGAAATCAAGTAGAATGTCAAACTAAATATAATATTTCGCATGAACAACTTTATTTTTATGGAGTTTGCCCAGAGTGCCAATAATTAACTTCTCCTCCTCTATAGGGGAGTTTTTTTGTGCGATTTTGTAGGAGTTTCTACCTTATTAATTATAAAGGAAGTGATGGGATAAATTTTGGAATATAGAAATAGAGTGGTGATTTGAAAAAGTGAAATCTAAAAATCGTGATGATCATACTTTTTTGTCCTATTAACTTTTTTGTCCTATTTTTGGGTTATACCTAGGAAAATTAAATTGGCTATGGTAATATAGAGATAAATTTTGGAGGAGGATTTAAAAATGAAGATGGGATTATACATTCATGTGCCTTTTTGTAATTCAAAATGCTATTATTGTGATTTTTTATCTTTTAGCAATTTAAATTTACAAGAGGAATATAAAAAGGTTTTAAGAAAAGAGTTAATTAATTATAGCACAAAAATTAGAAATTGTAAAATTAAAACTATTTTTATTGGAGGAGGAACACCAACGGTTCTTGCTCCAAATTTTTTGCGTGAAATTTGTGAAACTATAACAAAATATTTTGTGTTAGATGAAAGTTTGGAATGGACAATTGAGGTTAATCCTAATACTTTAACCAATGAGCATATAGAAATATTTAAAAATTTACCTATCAATCGTATAAGTTTAGGTTTGCAATCAATATTTCCTCATCATCTGAAAAATATAGGGCGTATTCATACTTTTGAGCAGTGGGAAAATTGTATCGAACAGCTTATAAACGCTGGAATTACAAATATTAACACAGATTTAATGTTTGCTTTGCCAAATCAGAGTTTAGAGGAGTGGGAACAAACTTTAATTACAGTGGTAAAATATCCTATAACACATATTTCAGCATATGCACTAATTATAGAGGAAGGAACTCCGTTTTTTAGGCAATATGAAAAAGGTGAATTGGAACTTATTGATGAAAAATTAGATAGAGAGATGTATAATTCTGCCAAAATTATTTTAGCTGAACATGGTTTTAATCATTATGAAATTTCTAACTGGTCAAAAAATAATTTGGAGTGCAAACATAACTTGGTGTATTGGAATTGTGAACAGTATTTGGGGGTAGGGCTTGGTGCATCAGGGTATTTAGATGGAGTTCGGTATACAAATGTATTGGACTTGAAAAAATATATAGCATCAAATGGAGAAATTTCTAAAATACAAGAAGTGATAGAGCCGATTTCTCCTCAAATGTCTATGGAAGAATTTATGTTTTTGGGTCTTAGATTAATTGATGGGGTTAAATTTGAGGATTTTGAAAAAATATTTGGGGAGTCGTTAGAAAAAAAATATAAATTTTCTATTCAAAAGTGGATAAAACAAAAAGCTCTTGTCAAAACTATAGATGGAATAAAATTAACGCCTTATGGAATTGATATTTCAAACCAAGTTTTTACATCTTTTTTGGAGTAAATATTGGAGAAACTTCCTTATTAAAAGAAGGTAATCTTTCACAAAATAATTAAAAATAAGTATTGACATATTTAATATTTAATGATAAATTAAAAAAGTAGTTAGCACTCACATATAAAGAGTGCTAACAAAAAGGAAGTGATAACATGAATGAAAGAAAAATTCGCATTCTTGAGGCAATTATCCAAGACTATATCCAAACAGGATTTCCTGTTGGGTCTAGGACACTTTCTAGAAAATATGATTTAGGGGTAAGCTCTGCTACAATAAGAAATGAAATGTCTGATTTGGAGGAGCTTGGTTTGATTACCCAGCCACATACTTCAGCAGGAAGAATTCCTTCGGATAAGGGGTATAGGCTTTATGTGGATAATTTAATGGATAGACCCGAAATTGAACCAGATTTAGAGGCAATTATTACAAAAGTGCTTCAAGATAAAATTACAACAGTAGATACTTTACTAGAAGAAACAGCGAGATTAATTTCAATGATGACAAATTATACAACAATTGCATCTGCCACAATAGTAGAAGTTGTTAGTATTAAACATTTGCAATTAGTTCCTGTTGATAGCAAAAGTGTTGCCTGTGTAATTGTAACAAATACAAATAATGTTAAACATCATATAGTTAACACTCACTTAGAAATAGACTTTGGTGTATGTAATTTATTAACTGAAAGTTTGAATGATTGTTTAGTTGGAGCTACTGCGAGTACGGTTAAGCAGGCAAATCTACAACATTTACAAATCCCTCAACATTTTTTAGATGATTTATTATATGCAATCGAGGATACTTTAAAAGAAGAAGATGCAAAACATATTTATACACGAGGAAAAGCTAATATTTTAGATTTTGAAGAATTTAAAGATGGCGACAAAGCACGGGATTTACTGGAGTTATTAGAAGAAAAGCCTTATTTAAAAAAGCTTTTATCACCAACTCCTGGTGCATCTATAAATATTACAATTGGTGAAGAAAATGCTCTTGAACCAATGAAGCAGTGTAGTTTGATAACAACGACTTATCAACTTGGAAATTATACTTTAGGAACAATTGGAATTATTGGACCTAAGCGCATGAATTATGGAGAAGTTGTTTCGCTACTTGAACATATTTCTTGTCATATTACAAATATGTTATCAGATGATTAGCATAACGCAAGAAAGGAAGAGTTTAGATGATGAAGAAAAATAAAAACGAAAAATTAGAAGAAGAAGTTGTGGAAGAAGTAGAAACAGAGGAAGTTGCTGAAGAAACAGAGGCTACAGATGAGAATTTAGAGCGTTTTCAACGTCTAATGGCTGAATTTGATAACTATCGTAAACGTACAGACAAAGAAAAAATTGATAGCTATGATAATGCAGTAAGTAAGACTGTTACAGAGTTATTACCAGTGCTTGATAATTTTGAGCGTGCATTAAAACAAGATTGTGCAGATGAAGCATTTGTTGCTGGTGTAAATATGATTTATAAACAACTTGCTGGAGCGCTTGAAAAAATTGGAGTTTGTGTAATTGAAACTCATGAACAAGTTTTTGACCCTGCTATGCATAATGCAATTTTCCATGTTGAAGATGAAAATTATGGAAAAGGTATAATTGTTGAAGAGTTGCAAAAAGGGTATATTTATAAAGAAAAAGTTATGCGTCACAGCTTAGTAAAAGTGGCAAATTAATTATAAAATCGGAGGAGAATAAAAATGGGAAAAATAATAGGAATTGACTTAGGAACAACAAATTCATGTGTATCTGTTATGGAAGGTGGAAAGCCTGTAGTTATTGTAAATGCTGATGGTGGAAGAACTACTCCTTCAATTGTTGCCTTTACAAAAGACGGTGAGCGTTTAGTTGGAGATACGGCAAAACGTCAAGCAATTACAAACCATGACCGTACAATTGCTTCAATCAAACGTCATATGGGAACTGACCACAGAGTGGATATTGATGCAAAAGCATATTCACCACAAGAAATTTCAGCTATTACATTACAAAAATTAAAAGCTGATGCAGAAGCTCACTTAGGTGAAACTGTTACAGAAGCTGTAATTACAGTACCTGCGTACTTCTCAGACTCTCAACGTCAAGCAACAAAAGATGCTGGTCGTATTGCTGGACTTGATGTAAAGCGTATTATCAATGAGCCAACTGCTGCTGCTCTTGCATATGGATTAGAAAATGAGCAAGAACAAAAAATTATCGTTTATGACCTTGGTGGTGGTACATTTGACGTTTCTATCATTGAAATTGGAGATGGTGTAATCGAAGTTTTAGCAACAAGTGGAGATAATAACTTAGGGGGAGATGATTTTGACCAACGTATAATTAATCATTTAGTATCTGAGTTCCAAAAAATGGAAGGTGAAGACCTGTCTAAAGATAAAATGGCTATGCAACGTATTAAAGAAGCTGCTGAACAAGCGAAAAAAGAACTTTCTAGCAAAACTTCAGCAAATGTTCTTATTCCTTTTATTTGTCAATCTGGGAAAAACCTTGATGTAACAATTTCAAGAGCTAAATTTGATGAGTTAACAGCTGATTTAGTTGAGCGTACATTAGGTCCAGTTAGAAGTGCATTAAAAGATGCAGATTTAGAAGCTTCAGAAGTTCAAAAAGTGTTATTAGTTGGTGGTTCAACTCGTATTCCAGCTGTTCAAGAAGCTGTAAAACGTATTACTGGAAAAGAGCCATTTAAAGGAATTAACCCAGATGAATGTGTTGCTATTGGAGCTGCTATTCAAGGTGGTAAACTTGCTGGAGATGCAGGAGCAGGAGATATTCTTCTTCTTGATGTAACACCACTTACACTTGGAATTGAAACTTTAGGAGGAGTAGCAACGGCATTAATTACTCGTAACACAACTATTCCAACTAAGAAAAGTCAAGTATTCTCAACGGCGGCAGACAACCAATCAGCAGTAGATATTCACGTAGTTCAAGGTGAAAGATCTATGGCAGGAGATAACAAAACTCTTGGAAACTTCAAGCTTGATGGAATTATGCCAGCACAAAGAGGAGTACCTCAAATCGAAGTAACATTTGATATTGATGCAAATGGTATCGTTAAAGTTTCGGCTAAAGATTTAGGAACTGGAAAAGAGCAACACATTACAATTACTGCAAGTACAAATCTTTCTGAAGATGAGATTAATCGTGCTGTACAAGAGGCTGAGCAAAATGCGGCAGCTGATAAAAAGCGTAAAGAAGCAATTGATATTAAAAATGAAGCAGAAAGTATGATTTTCCAAACTGAAAAGTTATTAACTGACATGGCTGATAAAATTGACCCAGCAGATAAAGCTGATGTTGAGGTTAAATTAGAGGCACTTAAAAACATTAGCGAAACTATGAATTTAGATAGCGTTTCAGATGATGCAATTGAATCATTAAAAACTGCAAAAGACGAATTGACACAAGTATTCTACGGAATTTCTGAAAAAATGTATAATCAAGCATCAGAGCAAAATGCTGACATGGGTGACATGGGAGCAGGTTCGGCTTCGGCAGATGATGATGTGATTGACGCTGATTTTAAAGAAGAATAAAAATCAATTAAGGTCAAAGGGTGTTTTGCTCTTTGACTTTTTTTGTGTTTTATGGTTAAATTAATAAAAAAATGGTGGTGAAAAAATGGCGAAAAGAGATTATTATGAAATATTAGGAGTTCAAAAAGGTGCATCAGAAGCTGAGCTTAAAAAAGCTTATAGAAAGTTGGCTAAGCAGTATCACCCTGATACAAACCCTGATAATAAAGAAGCAGAAACAAAATTTAAAGAGGCATCAGAAGCCTATGAAGTACTTAGTGATGAAGATAAACGTTCGGCATATGATAGATTTGGGCATAGTGCGTTTGAACAAGGTGGAGGAGCAGGAGGATTTTCAGGTGGTTTCTCTGGAGGATTTGACTTTGAAGATATTTTCGGTAGTGCATTTGGAGATATTTTTGGAGGTGGAGGAGGCCGAAGAGGTGGAAGACGTGGGCCAAGACCAGGTGAGGATATTCATCAAAATATTCAAATTACTTTTGAAGAAGCAGCGTTTGGGGTTGAGAAAGATATACAAGTTCCAACAACAGAAACTTGTGCAACTTGTAAAGGTACAAAAGCAAAACCAGGAAGCAGTGTAGATACTTGTTCTCGATGTGGTGGAGTTGGTCAAGTTCGTGTAACTCAAAGAACAATTTTAGGAGCAATGCAAACTGTTCAAACTTGTGATGTGTGCCATGGAGATGGAAAAGTTATCAAAGAGCGTTGTATAACTTGTAAAGGAAAAGGCAATATTAAAGTTATCAAGAAGGTAACTGTATCAATTCCTGCGGGGATAGATATGGGGCAAACATTGCGTTTATCAGGCAAAGGTGAAGTTGGAGAAGTAGGTGCGCCTGCTGGAGATTTATTGCTTACGATACACATTAAACCTCATACTATTTTTAAGCGTGAGGGTTATAATGTATACATGAGTATGCCAATTAGCTTTAAACAAGCAACTTTGGGAGCAGAATTATCAATTCCAACGTTAGATGGTAATGTAACTTTTACTATTAAGGAAGGAACTCAAACGGGTACAACTTTTAGACTACAAGGAAAAGGTATACCAAGTCTCAAAAATCGTAAGTTGCGTGGAGACCAATTTGTAGAAGTAAAAGTTGAAGTTCCAACAAATTTAACACCAAAGCAAAAGGAGTTGTTAGAGCAATTTGATAATGATACGTTAGCTCAGCACCCAGAACAAAATAAGTTTAAGCAGGTGATGGATAAATTGGGATTTCGCAAATCTAAAGAGTAAATTTCAAAAGATAATTAGAAAGAATAAGGAATAAATTAAATGGATTATGTTCAAATTGCAATAGAAACAAAAAGAGATGCTGTTGAGGCTCTTAGCTATTTTTTGATTGATGAATTAGAAGGTGGCGTTGAAGTGTGTGACCCAAAAGATGCTCTAAATCAAGACTCAACACAAACTTGGTATGATTTGATAGATGAAAATTTGTTAAATGGTGATATGGAAACTGTAATAGTTAAGGGATATTTTGAAAAAGGTATAAATGTTGAGGATACTATATTAAAAATAGACAATCAATTAAAACATATTAGTCAATTTTTGGAAACTGGTACAGGAAAGATAACAGTGGTAGATATTTTGGAGGAGCAATGGGCAAATGAATGGAAGAAATATTACAAGCCTATTACGATTGGTTCTAACATTGTTATTAAACCAACATG
>LNZR01000043.1 GCA_002007365.1 Epulopiscium sp. Nele67-Bin005
GCTAGCGTTTATTATTCCCTCCAAAGTTTTTGAAGTAATGCCAACCATTTGTTCACCTTTTTCAATGCTATTTAAATTATGTTGTATCATACCATAAATTCTTTGAACAATTTCAGCTGTTCTTGTTGATAACTCACGTACTTCAGAGGCCACAACTGCAAATCCACTTCCTGCCTCACCTGCTCTTGCTGCTTCTATTGAGGCATTTAGCGCAAGTAAATTTGTTTGATTTGCAATGTCTTCAATAAGTTCGATAACTTCCATAATATCTTTAGTTGAAGAACTAATATCATTCATAGCCTCAACCATATCAGTTGCCAAATCTTTGGTGCTATCAGCTTGCTTTGTCATCATCGTTATTATAGTAAAACTCTCGTCAATCTCATTTAAATTTCCAATAATTTCTGTTTTAATATTGCCTGCAACTTCTGTAGCGTTTTCCTTAAATTCTCTTAACAAATCAGATTGTACAACTGCTCCTGCACTAAGCTCATTAGAAGAGGCTGTAATGTTGCTAACTGCTGAAGTTACTTGATAAGTAGAGGCCATAGTATGAGATAATAAATCTTTTAACTTCTCACAAATAGAAACTAAAGCAACCTTAATTTCATTAAAATCCCCAACATATTCTTGTGTAGGAACTACCCTAAAATCACCCTGTGAATATGTTGTTAATGTAGATGAAATTTCACTAATATAATTATTTAAATTTTTGGAAACTACAATTAAAGAATTTGTTAGTAGCTCTATCTCATAACTATTTGCTGAGATATCCGAAATATCATATTTTAATTGCCCCTCACTAAACGCATTTAACGCCTTAGCTACTTGTGTAATTGGAGAAATAAACTTATCAATAAATTTATGAATTACTACTGCACTTATTAAAACTGTAACGATAATTATAATAACCCCTATAGTAATTTCTTCTATAATCATTGCTCTAGTATAGCTAGTTGGGTAGTTTGTTACAATTTTCCAGCCTGCGTCAGGCACTCTAATATACGAAGCATACACATCATCTCCGTATAAATTTTGATTTACAGTAATTTGACCATCTTGTGCATTTAAAGCATTTGTATAGTCTGCTGGAGTATTGTTTAAATTTATCATTTTCTCAGTTGTTGGAGCAATATCCTTATTTGGGTGCATCAAAATATCCCCGTCTGGACTTAATACAAAAGCATATAACCCATCTTCTGTATGCAAATCATCAATAATATTATTAAGCACCCCAAGCTCCAAGCTCATTGCCAAAATTGCTACTGGCTCACCATCTACAACTAATTTTTGAGTTAAAGATACAACTAATTCACCAGTTGATGAACCTATGTAAGAGTTTGTAAATGAAACTCTCTCTGTACTCATCGCTACCTTATACCATTCACGTGTTGTAACATCCCAATTATCTGGTGGTTGCCAATATCTCGATTGTATCCAGTCATGATTTGGCAGAGTAGTTAAATAAATGCTATCTACACCCTCAACTTCCTTTATAATCTCTGCAAAGTAATCTTGCAAATAATCCAAATTTTCATAGGCCTTATGATAAGTAATTTCTCTGGCTAAATATTTAAAAAAGCCAACTTTCTCATCAATCCACCCATCAAATTTTGCTACTGCCGTTTCTGTGTTACCTATTACTCTGGTGTGTGCGTTTGTAATCATCAAACTAGAAACATCAATAACCTTTGAAACCACACTAAAACTTACTAGTATAATTATTAAAATATATACTAGCTGTCTCAGTTTTGTAGCCAACTTTTGTGTACCATTATCCCTCATTTGTACTCCTCCTATTTTATTAGTAAATCGTCTATCCTAATTAATATATTAAGGCTTTTTTAAGATTTCGTAAATAGTTTTGATAAAATTTTTATCAATTAATGTAAAATTATTAAAATTAGTGCTTATTTATGAAATAATAATTCCTTAATTAAAGCAAAATTACAGTATTTTACATATTCACCTACACAAATAGACTATAGAAATAAATCTACAGTCTATTTTTAACAATAACTTAATTTAATTATATCGTAAAATAATCCATTTGCGTTTTTAAATTTTCTGATTGTGCAGCAAGCTCCTCACTAATCGAAAGATTTTCTTCAGAAATAGCAACATTATTAGAAATTTCACTACTCAAAGCTTCAGTATCTTTTATTAATGTATCAAGACGCACACTTTGTTCTATAGCCACGCTTTCCACGCATTTTGATAGTCTTGCCATATTTTCACTAGCCACAATAATATCTCCCAAAATCTTAGCAGTAACATCAACCATCTGCTCACCTTGTTTAATATTCTCCAAATTTACTTTAATCATTTCATAAATTTGCTTTACAATTTCTGAAGTATTATTTGATAAATTACGAACTTCAGAAGCTACCACCGAAAACCCTTTTCCTGCTTCACCTGCTCTTGCTGCTTCTATTGAGGCATTGAGAGCCAATAAATTAGTTTGCGATGCAATATTTTCAATTAGTTCAATAACTTCCAAAATCTCTTTGGTTGACAAACTAATTTTTTCCATAGATGCCACCAAATCATTTTTGGTATTATCAGCCTGCTGACTCATACCCGTAATTATCCCCAAACTTTTTGTAGTTTCATCAAGGCTTGAGATTATTTCCACAGAAATACTAGTTGCAACTTCTGTGGCATTTTCCCTAAATTCATTTAGCATACTAGCTTGTACAGCTGTTCCTTGAGTTAGGTCATTAGCTGAGCCTGCAATAGTTGCCACTGCCACA
This sequence comes from Epulopiscium sp. Nele67-Bin005, assembly GCA_002007365.1. Lineage (GTDB taxonomy): Bacteria > Bacillota > Clostridia > Lachnospirales > Cellulosilyticaceae > Epulopiscium_D. The sequence continues at coordinate 2,754 of LNZR01000043.1, forward strand.
GAAACTTGCTCTGTAGAAGTCATTGTATTTGATAATAAATCATGTAATCTCTCAGAAATAGAGATTAGTGCCATCTTAATTTCATTAAAATCCCCCACATATTCTTGAGTTGGTCTAGCTCTAAAATCCCCTTGTGAATATGTAGTTAAAATACTAGAAATATCTCTAATATATAAATTTAAATTTGTGGAAACTATACCTAAAGCGTTAGTTAAAACTCCAACTTCTACACTGTTTGTACTAATATGCGAAATATCATGACCTAGGTTTCCTTTACTAATCTCCGTAAGCACATCTGCTACATCATTAATTGGCGAAATATATTTTTTAATAAATCCATTAATAATCAAACCACTAAACATAATAGTAAATACTATCATCAATATTCCCTTTATAATTTGATTTTGGATAGCTTCTGTTACATATCGTGTTGGATATGTTGTTACAATTTTCCACTCCAAATCAGGAACAATCTTATAGGAACTATAAATATGATCTCCATAAATATCTATATTTTTGGTTACTACTCCAAGAGGTGCCGCAAGACCTGTCGAATAATCTGCTCTTGTATCAGTCATATGAGTTGCCTCACCACTTATATCAGGAACAAAATCTTTATCTGGGTGCATTAATACAAACCCTTCTTCAGTTACTACAAAAGATTTTAGTCCACTATCGTCTGCCAACTCATCAATAACTGTAGATAAATCATGCAAAAATACGTTCATAGTTAAAATTGCTACTGGCTCACCATCTACAACTATTTTTTGAGTAAACGCCACAACTAATTGATTATGAACATCTGCATAGGGTTGAGTTATACCCATTCCATTTGTCTCAAGAGCTTTACTATACCATGCTCTTGTAGTCATATCCCAATCATCATCAGGCTCCCAATATAGTGCATCAATCCACTCATGTTCTGGCAAAGTAGCCAAATATATCGAATTTAATCCCCTAATATTACCTACAAGATATGCAAAATACTCTTGTAGCTCGTCCAAATTATTATATGACTCATGAAAAGTAATCTCATCAACTAAAGTAGCAAAAAATGTTGTTTTTTCCAAAAGCCATGCCTCAAATTTAGCCATTGCCAAATCAATATTCCCCAAAATATAAGTTTCTGCCTGCTCTTCTTTCAAATTGGAACTATCCACAATTTGTATAATAACATTAACCCCTACAAGCAAAATCACCAACACTGATACCATTATCCGTAACAATGTCGAAAGCCTACTACCACTACCTTCCATTTTAACACTCCTCCTAAATATTAATTAATATAATATTAAACATATCGTCTAATTATTAACTCCATATTAATTATATCGTAAAATAGTCCATTTGTGTTTGTAAACTTTCTGATTGTGCAGCAAGCTCCTCACTAATCGAAAGATTTTCTTCAGAAATAGCAACATTATTAGAAATTTCATTACCCAAAGTTTCTGTATCTTTTATCAACGAATTAAGAATTTCACTCTGATGAATTGCCGTAGATTTTACACACTTCGACATCTCAGCCATATTATTACTTGCCACAATAATTTCTTCCAACGTTTTAGCCGTCAAATTAACCATCTGTTCCCCATGTTCAATATTCTCCAAATTTATTTTAATAAGATCATAAATTTCTTTGACAATGTCTGAAGTACTATTTGATAAATCCCGAACTTCAGAAGCCACCACTGCAAACCCTTTTCCTGCGTCACCTGCTCTTGCTGCTTCTATTGAGGCATTTAGAGCCAATAAATTAGTTTGTGATGCAATATTTTCAATTAGTTCAATAACTTCCAAAATCTCTTTGGTTGACAAACTAATTTTTTCCATAGATGTAACCAAATTATTTTTGGTATCATCAGCCTGCTGACTCATACCCGTAATTATCCCCAAACTTTTTGTAGTTTCATCAAGGCTTGTAACAATTTCAGTAACAATACTCTCAGCAACTTCTTTGGCATTTTCCCTAAATTCATTTAGCATATTTGCTTGTACAATAGTCCCTTGAGTTAGGTCATTAGCCGAGTCTGCAATAGTTGCCACTGCCAAAGAAACCTGCTCTGTAGATATCATTGTATTTGATAATAAATCATATAATCTTTCAGAAATAGAAGTTAGTGCCACCTTAATTTCATTAAAATCTCCAATATATTCTTGAGTTGGTCTAGCTCTAAAATCCCCTTGTGAATATGTAGTTAATATTCCAGCAATTTCCTTAATATACAAGTTTAGATTTTTTGAAACAACAGTCAAAGAATTTGTCAAAACCCCAATTTCAGCACTATTAGTAACAATTTGCGAAATATCATAACTCAAATTTCCTTGGCTTATTTCTGTAAGTGCAGTTGCCACACAACCAATTGGTGAAATATAAGTTTTGATAAACCAATTAATAATCAACGTACTAAATATAATTGTAAAAATTATTGTTACCAACCCCATAAAAATCTCAAGAAGTACAGCATTTAACGTATAACTTGTAGGATAATTACTTATAACTTTCCACCCTGTAGATGATAACTCTTTATAACTACTATAAACATTATCCTGTTCTAAATTTTGATTTTTCGTAACTTCTCCAACAGATGAATTAAAAAGTTCTGTATAGTCTGCCAAAGTATCGTTTATATTTATCGCACCATTTGCAGTAGGTGTAACTGCTTTATTTCTGTGCATTAATATCTTATTATTTGCTGTCAACACAAATGATGACAACCCATCTGGTGTATTCAATTCATCAATAATATCTGCTAAAGTTTGCAACGAAATATTCATCGATAAAATTGCTTCTGTCTTACCATTTACAATTATTTTTTGTGAAATTGCAACAATCATGGTATCTGAAATATCCAAATATGGTTCACTAATTACAAGCCCATCATTAGCCATAGCCCCTATATACCAAGCTCTTTGGGTCATGTCCCACCCCTCATCAGGTGTCCAATATTTTGACTCAATCCAATCATGGTCTGGTATTGTTGCCAAATAAATTGCAATCAAACCATCAACATTTTTTGAAATCTTTGCAAAATAATCTTGCAACTTATCCAAGTCGTTATACGTTTCATAATAAGTAATTTCTTCCACCAAAGCCTCAAAAAACGTTACTTTCTCAAAAAGCCATGCCTCAAACTTACTTATTGCTAAATCCGTGTTACCAACTACTCTAGTGTGAGCTTGAGCAACCATCAACTCCCCTACCTTATAAACTTTTGAACTCACATTAATTGTTACTAGACCAATAATCAAAACAAAAACCATTACCCTTAATAATGTGGATAACTTCCTATCACTCACCATTCTTATCCTCCTAATCTTAAACCCCAACATTTTGTACATTAATAAATTTTTAAAATATTATTTCATTTAACAATATTTTAACTTTAAACTATGTGAGGCATAAATCGAATATTGAAATAATTTGTTAATATTCGACTCCTTTTTCATACTTTCTTCATAATATCATCACAAATTCTTCACTAACTTTATGTGCTTTCCTATAAATTTTAATTCAAAAAAAAAAAAACGGTTACTAATTTTTAAAATTAGTTTAAATCTAAACAAAGTTATAAATTTCTCCTTAATAATAACTAAAAACCCAACCCAATCACCATTTTCTTCCTTATTACATATAACTTTCCATTTTTCACCCTAACCACAAATCTCAACCAATTTTTACCAAACCTATTTCCAATTTTCACACTACCCTAACCCCTCAACCAAAACCTCAATTTCAAATTTCATGATGATCTGCTTTTTTTGTCCTACGGCATATATTGCCTTATATAATAGTGGAGTAACCCCTCCCTGATAAAATTCGAGGTTTTTTTCAAAACATATCTATCATAAAACACTTATAAACATAATATTATAGTACATATTCTTTTTTTATTCACATCGTTATGTTACAATGGTTTTTCAATCATTAAATAACTGTAACAAACATTATTATTCAACAAACTACGTATATTAACTTAATTAATTATACTTTTAAAATGACCGATAATTAAAGTAGGATTGTTTCAAAAAAACTTTTACTTCTATTATTTGACAAAAAAGGATAGGGTAGGGTATAATACTTGAGGCAACAAATCACAAAATTTTTTTATTAAATAGTTTTGGAGGGAAAAAATGAAAACTTTACAAAAAAGATTAGCAATGGTATTGGCAACTTCAACACTTGCACTTAATATACCAATTTATGCTACAGAATTTACACAAAGCATTTCATTAAATGAAAGACAAACGGGGTCAGCAAATTTAGATTTAACTATTGACTTTGACCACGATATCAACACAAGCAATTGGGAAGGGCAACTTACTATCATTGGTGGTAGCATTAACCAAACTCACACAATCAAAACTGGTGAAAACGGAGTAACAGTTAAAGATACCTCAATCACATTATCAACGACTTTACCTATAGATACATATAAAATTATACTAGAAGCAAATGGGTACACGTCTTATGAAAGTGAAGTTAATTTACAAAGCTCAAGCAAGCAATTAACTTTATCAACTTCCGGAGAAGAATTTAATTTTGAATTTTCAACAGATGATGTATTAAACAACATGAACGCTGTACTTTATAATGAAGAAACAGGTGAAACACAAAATAGTAAATATGATGTAAACAAAGATTTTAACGTAGATGTTCTTGATTTAGCGTATACTTATTGGTCAAACGGTGGAGCTAGCATTCAAGAAATCTCAACACTTTTACCAAGTGCTGTTATTGCACCAACTAACCTAGAGGCAGGAACTGTAATTAGTGGAAACTTAGCAGATATCATCGACCCATACAATACTCAACCTGTTACTATGGAACTAGATGATAACGGAAATGCTATTATCCCAATCGGATTTACAGAAGCACAAGACATTTCAGAAATTTTAGTAACTGTTCCACTTGGACAAGATATCAACGATATTGATATTTTAGATGAAAACGGAATTAGTGTACTAGAAGGAATTGAAGTTGTATCAACTAATGCACGTTCATTAGAAACTACTATTAAAATTAAAGTTAACAAAAAAGGTGTAACTACTCTAAAAATCATTATCAGAGATGAAGCTGGTAAAAAAATCATGGTTACAAAAATCAAATTCTATATCGGAGATAGCTATACAGTAGACTTAGATAAAGTTGATGATGTTGAAGTAAAACCACGTGAAAACGGATTAAAAGTTGAGTGGGACGACGTTAAAAATGCCAACGAATACAGAGTAGTTTGGGGACTTGCAGAAGATGGAGTATTTACAGATTATGCATACACTAAAAACGATAAATTAACAATTTCTGGACTTGCTGGTGGCGCAACTTATCAAGTTGGAGTTATCGCAGTAAATGGAGATGCTGAAGGTAAAATGTCTGATATCGTTTATGCAACAACAAACGAGTCAACAACCACTCCAGATGCTCCTAAAAACTTTAGTGTAAGTGGAGTAGTTGAAGGAATTAACGTATCATTTGATAGAGTAAGCAACGCAACTAGCTACGACCTTTACTATTCAACATCTGAAGATGGCGAATATACTAAAGTATCAGGAATTTCAAACAACTTTACACTTACTGGCCTAGAAGCTAACCAAAGATACTACGCATATGTTAAAGCTGTAAATAACGTTGGAGAAAGTAAAGCAACTAGTATCCGTTCTGCAACTACAAAAGAAGCAACAGTTGCTCCTAATGCACCAACAAACTTAGTTGTAACAGTAAATGGAAACTCAATCGACGTTAAATTTGATACAAAAGACGCATCAAGTGCAACAGTTTACTACAACGAAGTAGGAACAGATAACCAAAATGCAAAAGTTTCATCAATTTCAGGAACAACAATTACAGACCTTAAATATGAAACTCAATACGAAGTTTATGCTACAGCACAAAATGGAGCTGGTGTAAGTTCGGCAACTGCTACAGTTATTGTTACTACAGAAGCTGAAAAAATTACAGTAACTCCTCCAACTGAAGAAGAAGCAAACAAAGGATTATTAAAAATTGCTATTAACAATGCAGAACTTGCATTAGAAGATGTATACACAAGTATTGATGGTAACGACGTACCAAACGGTGAAACTTGGGCAACTTCAGAAGCAATTAACGCTCTAAAATCAGAACTTGGAATTGCTGATGTAGTATTTGCTGACCAAGACGCTACAACAGAAGAAGTTACAAACGCTACAGCAAGCCTAAACACAGCAATTGCATCATTTAACGATGCTACAACTCAAGCAGTAGTTAATAAATCTAGCTTATCAATTGCACTTAATGTAGCAACTACAATGTCTGCAATTCAAGTAAGTGAAGATGGAACGGATATTTATGAGGAAGATTATTGGGTAACTCCTGCCGTAATGAACGAGTTTACAACTGCTCAAGCAGAAGCAAACACAGTAAATGCTGACCAAAAAACTACTCAAAATTCAGTAGATTTAGCAACTGCAAACTTAAACGCTCATATCAACGCAGTTAATGAAGCTAAGCAATTAGGAACAAATCCAGAAAAATCTGAAGAAGCAGTAGCACAAGAACTCGTTACAAAAGCTATCAATATCCTATTAACTTCAACACTTTCAATCGAATTTGAAGCTAATGCTACAACTTCACAAAAAGAAGCTTTAGTTGAAGCTGCAGTTATTGCACAATTAGGTGATAACTTCGTTGAAGGAATGTATATTAATGTATCATCTACAAAATCTGGACAATACACAATTACTGTTGGATATACAAACCTATATGCCAAAGACGTTGTAATTAACGTATCAGAAACTGAAGTAGAAGATAACAACGGTGGAACTACAAGCCCTGAAGGATTAACTGATAGAGAATTAGTTGACCAAGCTATGTATATCACAACAAATGCTTCTTTCACAATCGAAGTTACAGACAACACTTCTGATAGCGCTCGTGAGAAATTAGTTGAGAATGCAATTATCGAAGCTTTAGGTGAATTCTACGTTTCTGGATTAAAACTTGATGTAGAATACGAAGGAAGCAAAAATGGTATTGGTGAATACGAAATCGAAATCGAAAAAGGTAACGCAGAAAGAGAAGCTACTATTTATGTAACTGAAATTACTGAAGAAACAACAGTTACTCCAGAAGTTGATACTGATGATGACGATGATGAAACTTCAAATCCAGACGGATTAACAAACCAACAATTAGTTGATAAAGCAATGTATATTACTACAAATGCTTCTTTCACAATCGAAATTACAGACAAAACTTCTGATAGCTCACGTGAAACATTAGTTGAAGATGCAATCATCAGTGCATTAGGTGATTTATATACGCCATCATTAAAAATTGATGTAGATTATGAGGGTAGCAAAAATGGTGTTGGTGAATATGATATCGAATTCAAAAAAGGTAGCAAAAAATCTGACGACACAATCTATGTAACTGAAATCACTACTGAAACTGAAGAAGATAGTAACAGTGGAACTTCTAACCGAGAATTAGTAGAAATCGCAATGTACATTACTACAAATGCTTCTTTAAGCATCGAAGTTACAGACAAAACTTCTGACAACCGTAGAGAAACATTAGTTGAGAATGCAATTATCACTGAATTAGGTTCTGCATACGTTTCAGGAATGGATATCGAAGTTGATTACAAATCAAGCAAAGATGGGGTTGGAACTTACGAAATCGAAATCGAAAAAGGTAACACAGAAAGAGAAGCTACTATTTATGTAACTGAAATTATGACTGAAGGTGATGATAGCGATAAAACTATCGTAAACAACGCAATTTCAATCATCAAAGAAGCTGAACTTTCAATCGTTGTAACTGATGGAATGAGAGATAGCGCAAAAGAAAGTTTAGTAAAAGATGCGATTATCGAAGTTTTAGGTGATGCATACGTTTCAGGAATGAAAATTGATGTAGATTATGAGGGTAGCAAAAACGGTGTTGGTGAATATGATATCGAAGTTGAATACGGTGATGAAGAAGAAGATGTAACTATCTACGTAACTGAAACAACTGAAGATACTACCACTGAAAATGATGAGGAAGATTTAAGTGGACTTTCTCAAGCAGAATTAATTGATAGAGCAATTGCTATTACAACAAGCTCAGCACTTACAATTAATGTTTCAGCCGACTCTACAAACGAAGAAAAAGCAGCAGTAGCTGAAACTATGATTATTGAAATTCTTGGAAACAACTTTGTAGATGGAATGTATGTTGCTGCAAACCGTAATGGAGATGCTCAATCAGATAGTGGAGTAGATGGTGGGTCATATAACGTTGAGTTTGGTTTCAAAGACGATAACGGAGATAAAACTTACATGAAAAACCAAATGTTAAACATTACAGAAATTATTCAATAATTGGGGAACAAACATAGAAATTAGTAATAACTCGCTAATTTCTATGTTTATAACTTACAACAAAATTTAACTAGGGCGAGGTATTTCAGATGAAAACAATTAAGTTTTTAAGTACAATGTTAGCTACAAGTTTAGTTTTATCAACAGGAGCAACATTTGCTTTTTCACCAGAATTAAGTGGAACAGTTACAAATTATACAGTAGGTTCAGACGAAATGACACTAACACTAACAGGAATTCCAACTGATACAGCAGTTGTGGAAGTTCAATTAAATGTTGATAAAATCAATTCTATTAGTACAATTACAAACCCTTCTGTCAACGGACTTACTGAAATTACATTTGATAATAACGTAATTACGATTTATATAGTAGCATCAAATTCAGCAACATCTCTAACAAATGACGGAACTTTATCGCTTGGGACAATCAAAGGAATTTTGGGAACAGGATTTAGCTCTTCAGATATCGAAGTTGCTTCTGTAACTGTATATCCAATTGGCGAAGTTAATTCAGATGGTAAAGTTATTGCTGAGGCAGGCGTTAATGTATCTGTTAAAACAATTAACAATATTGATGATGACTATATATCTTCAAATTCATCTTCTTCTAGTAGTAGTTCAAGCTCATCTTCTAGTTCATCTTCTAGCAGTAGTTCAGATGATAACGATGAGGACGACGCAGAAACTAAAGAAGAAATTGTATTATTAGATGTAGATTTTAGCGATATTTATGGGCATTGGGCAGAAGATGCTATTATTTATATGGCACAAAGAGGATATTTCCAAGGTTATGAAGATGGAACTTTTGCACCAAATCAAATTATGACTCGTGCAGAATTTTCAACAGTTGTAACACGTATATTTAATTTAGAAAGAACAAGCTATAGTAATCCATTTGATGATGTTCGTGAGAACGTTTGGTATACAGAAGCAGTACTTGCAATGTATGATAGTGGATTAATCCAAGGTTATGGAGATGGAACTTTTGGAGTTCATAACCCAATGGTAAATCAAGAGTTAGCAGTAATGATTGACCGTCTTGTTAACAACTTTGATATTCCTGTAGAAACTGTACGTACTGAAGCTTTACCATTTAGTGATGCTGATGAAATTAAAGCATACGCACTACCTTCTGTAGAATTTTTATATGAAGTAGGATTATTAAACGGTAACGCAGATGGAACGTACCTTCCTCAAGGTGAGTCTACAAGAGCTCAACTTGCAACTTTCTTATATAGAATTTTAACAATCGAAGATTAATTTTAATAGAACCTTTCGGGGTTCTTTTTTATGCCCTATTATATAAGGAAGAAACTCATACAAAACCCCTCCCCTCTATGTAAAATAACCATTCATAAAAAAGAACCTAGGCTTCGGGGGAAGAAACCTAGGTTGAGGGGGGATTTAGCGATGTACCTCACACTTGGTACATTGATAGTATAACCCATAAATATTGGTAATATACATATTTTAAAAAAATTTTTTTCAGCTTGTAAATTGTTATTGAATATCCTATAATAAAATGATGGATAAACCTTTATTTTTCGAGGTTTTACAATAAACTAATGAGGTGAAAAAAAGTGTTAGATATTAAATTATTACGTGCTGATTTTGAAAAAGTACAAAAAAGATTAGAAACTAGAAAGTCAAAAATTGATTTGAGCAACTTCCAAACGTTAGATACTTCAAGACGTGAACTATTATCAGAAGTGGAGGCATTAAAAAGCCAACAAAACACCATTTCTAAGCAAGTCCCTATTCTTAAAAAAGAAGGAAAAGACGCTTCAGAAGTTTTGGCTCAAATGAAAACTATGTCTGATGAAATCAAAGGTCTAGATCAAAAAGTGAGAGATGTTGAGGAGCAGTTGGACGCACTACTTCTTACAATTCCAAACGTTCCAAACGATTTAGTTCCTGAAGGTGATAGCGACAATGATAATATTGAGCTTCGCAAAGTTGGTGAAGTTCCAAATTTTGACTTTGATGTAAAAGCGCATTGGGACATTGGAGAAGATTTGGATATTTTGGATTTTGAAAAAGCAGGAAAAGTTACAGGTTCTCGTTTTACTTTTTATAAAGGGGTTGGAGCAAGACTTGAGAGAGCATTAATTAATTTTATGCTGGATATGCACGTTGATAACCATGGATACGTTGAAGTTTTACCTCCTCAAATTGTAAATCGTACAAGTATGACAGGTACAGGACAGCTACCAAAATTTGAAGAAGATGCATTTAAAATTGCAGATACAAACTACTTTTTAGTACCAACGGCTGAAGTTCCAGTTACGAATATGTACCGTGATATGATTTTGAGTGGCGAAGATTTGACTATCAAACATTGTGCATACTCTGCGTGTTTCCGTGCTGAAGCTGGTTCGGCTGGTCGTGATACGAGAGGGATAATTCGCCAACATCAATTCAATAAAGTAGAATTAGTTATGTTTTCTAAACCAGAAAATTCATATGAGAATTTAGAAATCCTAACTAGCAATGCAGAAGCAATTTTACAAAAGTTAGGTCTTGCCTACAGAGTTGTTAGACTATGTACTGGAGATTTGGGCTTTAGCTCTGCTATGACATACGATATTGAAGTTTGGTTACCAAGCTATGAGCGTTATGTTGAAATTTCTAGTTGTTCAAACTTTGAGGATTTCCAAGCAAGAAGAGCAAATATTAAATTCAAAAATAACATTAAAGATAAGGCACAGTTTGTACACACATTAAACGGAAGTGGACTTGCTATAGGGCGTACAGTTGCTGCTATTTTAGAAAATTATCAACAACCAAATGGAGATGTAATTATTCCTGAGGCTCTTCGTCCATATATGGGCAATATCGAAAGAATTACAAAAAACTAGGAGTACAAAATGAGCTTACCCAAAAATACTAAAGGTACATTTGTAGATTTATTTGCAGGTATAGGAGGGTTTAGGCTAGGTTTTGAAAAGGCAGGATTTGAATGTGTTTTTAGTGCAGAAATTAATGAACATGCACGAGAAGTATATAAAGCAAATTTTGGTGATGACCCTCTATGCGATATAACAAAACTTAAGCCTAATGAAATGCCTGAGTTTGATATATTGTGTGCTGGGTTTCCTTGCCAAGCCTTTTCAATTAGTGGAAAACAAAAAGGATTTGAAGATACAAGGGGTACTTTATTTTTTGATCTTTGTAGAATAATTGAAGATAAATTACCCAAAATAGTCGTTTTAGAAAATGTTCATAACCTAGAAAAACATGATAACGGAAAAACTTTAAGTGTAATTTTAGATAGCTTATCAAATTTCGGTTATACTATAAATTACAAAGTTCTTAATGCCAAAGATTTTGGAGTTCCACAAAATAGACAACGAATTATTATTGTGGCTAATAGGGAAAATAAATATTTTGATTTTGAAAAATTAGAGCTATCTCCTTCCAAACCCATGAAATACTACTTGCAAACAGAAGGTGAATTTGAATATTTAGCACCTGAAGAATATACTATTTTACAAGATTTTAAACAACAACCAAAATCTGGGCTTATTTTTATAGGATATCGTAATAAAAAAATTCGTACCACTGGAGTTAGAGAAGGCACTGAACATTTATCAAGAGTTCATAAGCAACCAAATAGAATTTATTCAGCTGAAGGTATGCACCCAACTATTGCCTCTCAGGAACAAAGTGGTCGATATTGGATTTATAATAATAATCAGGTTCGTAAATTAACGCTAAATGAATGTTTTACCTTTATGGGATTTCCACCAAACTATATAAAGCTTGGAACAAAATCCAAATTATATGAGCGTATCGGAAATAGTATTTGTGTTCCAATGGTAAATAGTCTAGCTAATGAAATTTATAATCAATTATTTATGGAGGTAAATATGGATCAAAATCCCAAGCAGTTTCTGGAGGATATTTATAATGAAGCGAAATCTTTAGATACCATACTCCTTACAAAATCTCAACTTAATTTTGCAAATACTATCGTTGAAAAAGAAGCTACTAATAAAGGTGTATTTACTGTTTTGGTATCTAGTCTAACATATAAATGCCTAAATCCCACACAAGATATTCGATATCACCAATGTAATTTGCCAAACGGCTATAGTGGTAGAAGTTTTGATACCAAATATGTTACCCCATTTTTAAAAGAAAAACACTTTTTAGGTGCAATGAAGGAAAGTGGTTGGTTAACAAGAAGTTTGGAACAACCCTACCCATACACACTAGATTTTGGAGGTAAAATTAATAATAAAAAAGTTAAAGAAGCATTTTTAAATATTATTGATGATATTCAAACTCATAGTGCTGATGCCAAAAATTATTTGTTAACCATTTTCCATTATAGTATTTTGCATCAAGAAAAAAATAATATTATATTAATCAACCCAATAGAGCGAAATAGTGAATTTAATATTTCTGAAATAATAGATGCCTTACACAAACATTTTTATTATGATTATCGAACAAGAGGAGCTTCTATATTGCCAGTAATTGCACTATATAGTATGTGGGAATGCTTGATTTATGAGGAATTTCCTCGATATAAAAATAAATCACTAGAAAAACTTGCTTCTCATTATTCATGTGATAAATCTAGTAAAGCTGTTGGCGATATTGAAGTTAAAAATTCTTTAGGAGATTGCCTCGAAGCGATTGAAGTTAAATTTGAGATTGCTCCTACAAGCATTTTAGTTGATGATATTTTCAAAAAAATTTCTTCTACACCTGTACAGCGATATTATATTTTAAGCACTGTTGCTCAAACAAATACCGAGGAACTAAATAAAATTACTAATCAAATTAATAAAATCAAAGAACAACATGGGTGTGAAATCATTGTTAATGGGGTGTTTGAAACTATTAAATATTATTTGCGTTTATTAGAAAATCCTACTTCCTTTATAAGTGCCTATATAAATAATCTAGGCAAAAATACCGAAATCAACTCTGAACAAAAAGTTGCTTGGAACTTAATACTAAAAATTTAAAATACAAAAAGGCTATATCACCAATTGGTAATATAGCCTTTTTCTTATTCTTGGATAGAATTAAAAGTTTCTTCTTCCACCTCAAACATTAGAAGTTCCATCTGTGCATAAATTTCTTCAAGTTGTAATTCCAAAAACTCATCTGCAGTTAAAGAATTTCCTTCTAAAGAAATTTCACGATATTTAGTTTCAGCATATTCAGTAGTTGAACTCATGTTCATACTTAATGGCTCTCCAAATAGCACTTCATTTAAGCTTAAGTACACATCAAAAGTTTGGTAATGAACACCATCTAAAACATAGTATTCCATGCTAAAGTTCCCATCTAAGAACATATCTAAAAGTGCCATTGCTCCATCTTTGAACTCAACAAAACTCGCTTGCGCCTCTAAAATTTCAGCTTCCTCTAAACCTAAAGCAAGTCCATCATTTATAGAAGGTAACTCATCAATAATTTGAGCCAAAATCTCTACTATAAAAGTAGAAATTTCCATTTCAACTTTGTAAACATCATCTTCTTTAGTTACAACACCTTCTGCTGATAAATCCAATAATTCCATCATAGCCTCAGAATAAAGCTCTTTATAACTATTAATATCAGCCACACTAATGCCTTCTACACCAAAAATGTTTCCATAATCAATATAATCAATATCTTCTAAGTATGATGGCACTGGCTCACCAACCATAGTATTCATTTGTTTGATGTAGTCTGTCGATAAATACATAACATCATCAACAACATATATAGACATTTCAAATGGCGTTGAGTTAAATAAATCTAAAACTTGCTCCATTTCTTGAGTAAATTCATCAATTACTTCATTAAATTCAAGAATTTCAGCTTCAGTTGCTTCTGATAAATCTATATCTGGGACCATCATTGAAGATAAGTCTCCAAAATCAAAATTCATGCTAGTATGTATTTCAGCGTTCATGCCACCAAATTCGCTACCGTATCCTTGTTGGTCAAAACCATAAGTAATAGTTTGCTCTCCCATAGTAAGCTCAATTTTGCTATTTGAAGTAAAGTTGTAAGCTTCAAATTTTGATGTTTCATTCATTGCATTATATAACTCTAATTCCGTTGCGCTACAACCAGTAAGAGCAACTACACCTATTCCTAATGCTAGTATTTTTTTAAACATAACACCCTCTCCTTTATATGTATATGTATTGTGAGTCCAAATGTAATAATATCACGAAAAGGGGTAGGGGGTCAATACTACAATATTAATTACCAAATATTACTATTTAAAATTAGGTATAAAAAAAGCAGGGTGAGTAGCCCTGTTTTTTTATGTAAAAATTTAGTCGACAACAAACTCTTCCCCAAAAGTTAAAATGTCACTCTCTTCACTCAAATCTTCAATAAAATTTCCTTGTGCAAAATCTTCTTCAATTCCTTCATCTGATAATTCTTCTAACAATGGTGATTGATAATTTGTTCTTAAAACTTCTGCATCATTAGAAAGCGCAATGCGTACAGCGTCCATCAAAATATTAGTTGATGTTGCTACATTTTCTGTTGCTGGAAACTCCAATGATTGCGTTGAAATTACATATTCATTTACAATCGAAATACTATTATTTAAATCACTATACAAAATTCTTTCGGCCTCATCAAACCCTTCTAACGCAATAGAAGTTATTGTTTTATCCTCCACCGTAACTACCAAATCCATATTTGCATCTGTAAAAGCTAAATTCGCAACATAGGTCCCATCAGCATACCCACTTTCTTTTTGTAGTGATGAAGATGAAACATTGCTAGATAAAGCTTCTGATGCCTCAACATCATCTTTCCCCATTGCCAAAAATGCCCCAAAAGTAGTAATTGCAATCGCCAACATAACGGCAGGAACTTTCAAATCTTTAACATTTATAACAACAAATTTATGTCGTGCCATAAAAATTTCCTCCTTTAAAATTCATATTCTAATATATATATATGGACGAAGCCTATTATATATACGTACAAGTTTAGGTTTTCCACAAAAATAGAGAGCTAACTCCGAAAAGTTAACTCTCTATGAAAACTCATTATCATCAGCCTACTTCAGAAGCATCTATAATTCGTTTTACAGGTTCTTCACCGACCGAAACCACTTGCCGTGATGCTCAATCTCCATTTTTGCCATGCTCAAATGGTACTCCAAGTTCTCTTGCTACTTCATGCTTCATGTGTTCTAAACGTGAATTTTTCATAGCCGTTTCCTCCTTGAAATTGTGAATGTTAAAATAAAAATGTTATATTAATAAAATCTTTATTTTATATTATAACCAAACTCATTTGCTGGTTATATTAATATAATACCCCATTTTCTTTTTTATATTCTAGCTAAAATCTGGAAATTAAATAACGACTGCTGTTCCATATGCCATCATCTCTGCAACGTTTGGTGCAACTGCCGAAGAAGTTAAACGTACTCCAACTACCGCATTTGCTCCTTTAGCTCTTGCGTCCTCTTCCATTCTTTTTAATGCTATCTCACGTGCTTCAGTCAACATTTCACTGTAACCTTTCAGTTCTCCACCTACAATGCTTTTTAGACCAGCACCAATATCTTTCCCAAGATGCTTAGAATTAATCATCGTTCCTCTTGCAATTCCCAAAACTTCTTTAATTTCTTTGTTTGGAATAGTTTCCGTTGTTACTGAAATCATACTCAATCCTCCTTAAAATAAATTTATTATATGTTATAAATTAATATTTTGCAACAAAAAATAGCGTCCTAACTCCGTAAAGTTAGTACGCTATCAAAACTTATCATCATCAACTCGGTTCACGAGCCTCTGATTTCCGTTTTTCTGGTTCTCCACCGACCGACCATTCTTGATTTAATGCTCAATCTCCATTTTTGCCATGCTCAAATGGTACTCCAAGTTCTCTTGCTACTTCATGCTTCATGTGTTCTAAACGTGAATTTTTCATAGCCGTTTCCTCCTTGAAATTGTGAATAGTAAAATAAAAATATTATATTAATAAAATCTTTATTTTATATTATAACCAAACTCATTTGCTGGTTATATTAATATAATACCCCATATTCTTTATTATATTCTATCTAAAATCTGGAAATTATAATTTTATTTGTGTAAATACTTTAAAATACTTATTGACAAGCGTATTTTTACCTATTATTATAGGAATATGGAAAATTTTTTATATTTTTAGGAGGATTTATGATGAATAAGCAAGGTAATTTATCAATTCATAGCGAAAATATATTTCCAATCATTAAAAAGTGGTTATATTCTGACCACGATATTTTTGTGCGTGAAATTATTTCAAATGCTTGTGATGCGATTTTAAAATTTAAAAAACTGTGCGATATTGGAGAGGCTAGCGACGAGCTTAAAACTCCTTTTCAAATTGATGTAATTGTTGATAAAGAAGCAGGAACTATTACTATTTCTGATAACGGAATTGGTCTTAACGAAGAAGAAATCGAAAAATATATTAATCAAATTGCTTTCTCAGGAGCAGAAGATTTCCTTAGCAAATATCAAGATAAAATGGCTGATGACCAAATTATTGGGCATTTTGGATTAGGATTTTACTCAAGTTTTATGGTTTCTGAAAAAGTTCAAATTAATACTCTATCTCACCAAGGTGGAACTCCACTTCTTTGGACTTGCGATGGTGGAACAACTTTTGAACTTAGCGAAGGAACTCGTACAACTCGTGGAACGGATATTATTCTTTATATTTCTGAAGAAAGCCGTGAGTTTTTAGGCTTCCACAATCTTTCAAAAATTGTTGAGAAATATTGTTCATTTATGCCAGTACCAATTTTTATGATTGATGCTAATAAAGCAGAAGTTGAACCAGTTGAAGGAGAGGAAAATATTGTTGAAGCGCCAACTCCAATTAACGAAACTCTTCCTTTATATGCAAAACAACCTTCTGAATGTACTGATGAAGAATACAAAGCGTTTTATCGCAAAACTTTTATGGATTTCCAAGAACCACTATTTTGGATACATTTAAATATGGATTATCCATTCAAATTAAAAGGGATTTTATATTTCCCAAAAAGCAAAAACGAATTTGAGATGATAGAAGGAAAGATTAAACTTTATAACAGCCAAGTTTTTGTAGCAGAAAATATTAAAGAGGTTATTCCAGAATTTTTACTTCTTTTAAAAGGTGTAATTGATTGCCCAGACTTACCTCTAAACGTTTCTCGTAGTTTCTTACAAAATGATGGATTTGTGAAAAAAATCTCTGATTATATCACAAAAAAAGTTGCTGATAAATTGATTTCTTTATACAAAAAAGAAAATGATAATTATCAAAAGTTTTGGGACGACATTTCTCCATTTATCAAATTTGGTTGCCTAAGAGATGAGAAATTCTGTAGCAAAATGAAAGACTACGTTTTATATACAACTATCGCTGATGAATATTTAACTATGGAGCAATATTTGGAATTAGCCAAAGATGTTCACGAAAACAAAGTGTTCTATGTGTCTGATAAAACTCAGCAATCTCAATACGTTGAGTTATTTAAAGAGAATAATCTAAAGGCTGTTTATCTTCCTCACCCAATTGATAATGCGTTTATTCAACACATGGAAAGCCAAAATCAAGACGTAAAATTTATGAGAATTGACTCTGATATTTCTGGAATTTTGGGACAAGATGAAGCCGACAAAACTCATGAAGAAAGTTTGACTACATTATTTAAAGATGTATTAAACAATGAAGAACTGACTGTTTCTGTTGAAAACTTAAAGAGTAAAAATGTTGCTTCTATGATTTTGGTTTCTGAGGAAAGTCGTCGTATGGAAGAAATGATGAAAATGTATGGAATGGGTGCTGTTCCAAATATGCCTCAACAATTAACATTAGTATTAAACCAAAATCACCCTCTAATTGAGTCTTTATCAAACCATACTTTAAAAGAAGATACAAAAAACCTTGTATGTGAGCATTTGTATGACTTGGCTCTAATTTCTAACCAGACTTTAAGCCCAGAAGCTATGCAAAAATTCTTACACAGAAATAACGAGCTGTTATTACAACTTACAAAATAAAAATATAACCCTCTTATAAAAAATATAGGAGGGTTTTTATTTTATATCAAATATTACAAAACAAAAAAGTACCACCTTATTTCTAAGATGATACTTTCTAAGTAGTAGCCGAAGAGGGAGTCGAACCCCCGACACCATGGGTATGAACCATGTGCTCTAGCCAACTGAGCTATTCGGCCATATTAAATTATTTTCCCAAAGTTATTATTTGGAATGGTCGCTAGAGGGCTCGAACCTCTGACCCCCTGCTTGTAAGGCAGGTGCTCTCCCAGCTGAGCTAAGCGACCTAGTTAACGACCCAGAAGGGACTCGAACCCTCGACCTCCGCCGTGACAGGGCGGCGTGCTAACCAACTGTACCACTGGGCCAAACAACAGGGGCAGTAGGACTTGAACCCACGACATCCGGTTTTGGAGACCGACGTTCTACCAACTGAACTATACCCCTTTAAAGAACTCCCCGAGTAGGGTTCGAACCTACGACCCTTCGGTTAACAGCCGAATGCTCTGCCGCTGAGCTATCGAGGAATACTTCGTAAGTATAACAGACAAGTTGGTAAACTGTCAAGCGTTTTTTTAAATTTTTTGTTGTAAATTTTTTAGGGAATATAATTTTTTATGTCATCTACTGAAAACTCAAGGCTTTTTAAGATATTTAATTCTTCTTCTCCAAATAAATTATAAACTTTTCAATCCAAAATCAAACAAATTCCTACTTGTTTCCTATAAATATCAGAATTTATTATTTATCTAATATGTGCTAGGGCCTCACTCACGTTGCTAACACCAATAATCTCAATGCCTTTTGGTGCTGTAAGTTTGATTTGGTTGGCTTTTGGTAAAATACATTTTTTAAATCCGAGTTTCATAGCCTCCATTACTCTTTTTTCTGACATAGAAATCGCACGAACTTCTCCCGTTAATCCAACTTCTCCAAAAACTACTGTATGAGGGTCAACATCTTTATTTCTAAAACTTGATGCAATAGCTATAATACTTGCCAAATCTAGTGCTGGCTCATTTATTTTGAGTCCTCCTGCAATATTTACATAAGCATCATAATTGGATAAATCAAGTCCACCCTTTTTATCCAAAACTGCTATTAAAAGTACCATTCTATTGTAATCAATTCCTGTTGCTGTTCTTCTTGGCATTCCAAAACTAGTAAAACTTACCAAAGCTTGTACCTCAATCATCATCGGTCTTGTGCCTTCTATACTACAACTTACTACCGAACCTGCAACGTTCATTGGTCTTCCTGCTAACATCAATTCAGATGGATTTTTAACTTCCACCAAACCAACATCAACCATCTCAAATACACCTATTTCATTTGTTGAGCCAAATCTATTTTTTACAGCTCTCAAAATTCTAAATGAGGCATGGCGTTCTCCCTCAAAATATAGCACAGTATCTACCATATGCTCCAATACTCGAGGTCCAGCTAATGCCCCCTCCTTTGTAACGTGTCCAACTATCATTATCGTTATATTTTCGCCTTTTGCAATGTTCATTAGCGTATGAGTTGCTTCTCGAACTTGACTTACACTCCCTGGGGCTGAATTTACATCTTCACAATACATAGTTTGAATTGAGTCCAAAATTACTATATCTGGTTTGTTAGTTTTTAGGTGAGTTTCTATATTTTGCATATTTGTTTCTGCGAGCAAACTTAAATTTTCTGTACTAACTTTTAATCGTTCTCCACGAAGTTTAATTTGCGTTGTTGACTCTTCTCCCGAAATATACAAAACATCTTTATTTTGACGACCTATAGTTTCGCAAATTTGTAATAAAAGCGTTGATTTTCCTATCCCTGGGTCACCACCAACCAACACCAAAGACCCCCTAACTATTCCTCCTCCCAACACTCTATCAAGCTCTGTTAGACCTGTGGAGGTGCGAGTTTCATCAACAATTTCAATGTCTTTTAGTTTTACAGGGGTATTTTTTATCGTTCGATTATCATTTATTTTTTGTTTGGGGTTTACTGTTTCTTCAACAAGACTTCCCCATTCATTACAAGATGGACATTTCCCAAGCCACTTTGCCGACTCATGCGCACAAGCTTGACAAACATAAATTTGTTTCTTTTTTGCCATATTTTCTCCTTAAAAAAAGCCACCTTATACGTTTTAGCATAAGATAGCTTTTTGTTTTAGCTTAATCTATTAAGTTCGATAAGTTGTTCTTCAGGTGTTGCCACTACTGAAAAATTTACTTTTCCTGTTGCTGTTGTTTGAACTTCACTAATAACTTTTTTATCTATTTTTAGTTCGTATGTTGTTTGAGGCTCTAGCTCCAAAGTAATTTGCGTTGGTGCATAACCTTCCAACATAAATTTCACTTTTTCGCTCTCAACTTTAAAATGGTGAACTGCAGTTCCTGGAAGTGACTCATAAACTAAAACGTTATCTTTTTTTAGTTTTGTTACTTCTTTAAAACTTTTAGCTTTGTAAAAATTGCCTGATACTTCAAAGTTTTCTTTTTTCGTTTTAGTTGGTAAAGTGTAATCTCCAAAACTAAGTGTATCGTCCGAATTAATGCGAATAATATCTGTTATAACGCCCATATGTTTACCTCCGTTAAAGTAAATTTAATAAATTAGGCAGGTTTTCTACCTCTAATAAATTATTATCATTATACCACAAAAAATCCAAAAAATATATCACTAACTTTACGAATAATATCACTTTTAGTCAAATCGCTTGATAAATATAGGATTTTTTGTGGATATTAATATTTTCTAGTTTGAACTAAAGGCAATCTTTTCATCTTTTACACTAATTTTTACGTTGTCACCTTCTCTAATATTACCAACCAAAATTTCATCAGATAATTCATCTTCAATTTCTGATTGGATAGTTCTTCTTAATGGACGTGCTCCGTAAGTTGAATTGAAACCTTTTTTCGCCAAAAACGTAACTGCTTCATCTGTTAACATTAGCTCAATTCCAACATTTTTAGAGATGCGTTTAATTAAATTGTTTGTCATAACTTTTGCTATTTCTTCAATATGCTCTTGGTTAAGTGGGTGGAATACGATAGTTTCGTCTATACGATTTACAAACTCTGGTCTAAACAGGCGTTTGACTTCGTCCATAACCATTTTTTTCATATCTTTGTAATCTTTTTCTGTGTCAACAATATTGACAAATCCCATACGCTTTGGTTCAACAATATGTCTTGCTCCAATGTTAGATGTCATTATAATAATAGTATTTTTGAAATCAATTTTGCGTCCCAATGAGTCTGTCATATGACCATCGTCCAAAATTTGAAGCAACATATTAAATGTATCTCCATGTGCTTTTTCGATTTCATCAAATAAAACTACAGAATATGGTTTTCTTCTTACTTTTTCAGTAAGCTGACCACCTTCTTCATGCCCAACATATCCAGGAGGCGCACCAATTAATTTTGCTCCAGAATGTTGCTCCATATATTCACTCATATCAATTCTAATGATTGCATTTTCATCACCAAAAACTAGTTCTGCCAATGCTTTTGTAAGCTCTGTTTTACCAACTCCTGTAGGCCCTAAAAATAAGAATGAACCTATTGGACGATTTGGATCTTTAAGACCAACACGCCCTCTTCTTACAGCTTTTGCCACACTTTTTACTGCTTCTTCTTGCCCAATAATTCTCTCATGAAGCAATTTTTCCAAATCACGAAGTTTTTCGCTTTCTTCTTGTGCCAAACGTTTTACAGGAATGTGAACCCAACTACTTACAACTTCTGCAATATCTTCAGCGTTTACAACTTGATGGCTCTTAGTTTGCTTAGTTTCCCATTCCTCTTTGTGTTTTTCTAGCTCAATTTTTAATTCGTTTTCTTCATTTTTAAATTCTTGAGCTTGGATATAATTTTCTGTAATTAGAGCTAATTCTTTTTGTTTATTAAGCTCCAACAATTTTCCTTCCAAAGCTTTAACTTGGTCTGGAGAAGTATAGGCTCTTAGTTTTACTCGAGAAGCCGCCTCATCAATTAAATCTATAGCTTTATCTGGCAATAATCTGTCTGTAATATAGCGATTTGACAATTTTACAGCTGATAAAATTGCCTCATCTAAAATTGTTGCCTCATGGTGAATTTCATATTTTTCTTTAATTCCTTGCAAAATTTCAATCGTTTCTTCAACACTTGGCTCATCAACTTGCACTGGCTGAAAACGACGTTCAAGAGCTGAGTCTTTTTCGATATATTTGCGATATTCTTTATAAGTTGTTGCTCCAATTAATTGTAATTCGCCTCTTGCAAGCGTTGGTTTTAGTATGTTTGAAGCGTCCATAGTTCCTTCTGCCGAACCTGCTCCTATAATAGTGTGTAACTCATCAATAAATAAAATTACATCAGAACTTTGCGTAATTTCTTTAATAACTTTTGTAATTCTCTCCTCAAAATCACCACGGTATCTAGTTCCCGAAATCATTACCGATAAATCAAGTGCCACAACTCTTTTTCCTTTTAAAAGTTCTGGTACATTCCCAGCAATAATTCTTTGGGCTAACCCTTCAACTACAGCAGTTTTACCAACTCCTGGCTCTCCTACTAAACATGGATTATTTTTTGTACGACGAGATAAAATTTGGATCAAACGTTCAATTTCTGTGCCACGTCCAACGATAGGATCAAAACGGTCTTCTCTTGCAAGCTCAGTTAAATCACGGCTATATTTATCAAGAGTTGGCGTATTACTTGCAATTTTTTCTCTTGTAGTATCAGCATGGAACGTCATTTCCTGAACTCTATCTTTAGATATTATCATATTTAGACTAGAGTATAATGCATTTGTATCAACGTCTAATTTCTCAAGAATACTAACTGCCACACATCTACTCTCTTTTAAAATTGTCATCAACAAATGTTCTGTACCGATTTTATTAGCACCAGTTTGTTTTGCAAGCACCATAGATTTTTCCAAAACTCTTTGCATTCTTGGCGTATAACCTCTAGTTACTGTATTGCTGTCGCTACCTTTTCCTAATTCTTCACGTACTTTTTCAATAATCATATCTTCTGTAATTTTTTGCTTGCTAAGCGCTTTTTGAGCCACAGAATGATCGATGTGAGAAAGCCCGATGAGTGCGTGTTCTGTTCCTAAGTAAGCGTGTCTAAATTGAGTCATAATTTTTTGAGCATGATCTAATGCTTGTTGTGCTTGGGGTGTAAATTGACTTTGCATAGTTAAAATTCCTACCTCTCATATTTTAATTAATCAATCTTTGTTCCACAATTTGTACAAAATTCTGTGTCTGGAGCATTTCCAATGTAGCAATTTGGACAAAAGTGTAATAGTTTTATATGCTTAATCTCATTTGGTGTCATATTTGATTGAGTTGGCTCTAAAGTTTTTTCAAGCTCCTCAATTTTGTGAAGTAAATTTTCAATCTTATCACAAACTAGTGGGTCAAGCATCACTGCCTCACCAAGCTTTTGACGCTGATAAAAGCAACTTTCCCCCAATTGTTGATAAAGTTTTTTTAGTTCATTTTTGCAAGATAAAATTTCTGTACGACATTTTGTATTGTCAATAGTTTTATGTGTTTGAGTTGAAACTCCTTTGTAAGTATCCTTCAAATTTTTTCCAAGTTGCTCCACAATGTGCTTCACGATATCCCTCCTACTATAAGATGAGCTAGGTTAAAATTAACCAAGCATTATCTAAAAATTTTTCTAATGTTAATATCTTATAGCATTTTAACTAATAAAACAATTATTTTTTCTATTCTTTTGCAAGATAAATTTTACCTAAGCCAAAAATTCCCATTAAAAATTTATTAGCTCCTACTTTAAGTATGCCCCTCCCCTAAAGAAAGAATACTTATTTTCTAACGAATATATGCACTTTCTAACAAAATTTCTTTTAATTGTAACAAAATTGTGGATAAATAAAATTTTAACAGCTTATTATCGACACATAAAGACACCTATTATTCAATATTGCTGTACTGGAGTTAAATTATATCTCAAAACACAAAATATATTCCCCAGTCCAACAAAAAAATTATAATTTCTAAATCCCAAATATTTTTGCACATCAAAAAACCCTAGAAATTTTTCTAGGGCTACCGTGTATTTTATGTATCTACCTCAAAACTTACCTTGAGTGCTTTATCTACTTTTTTCATTAAATCACTATCTAAATGACAAATCTTCTCTTTTAGGCGCTTTTTATCAATGGTCCTAATTTGCTCAAGAAGAATTACCGAGCGTTTAACAATTTCATAGTTATTATCATCAATTTCAACGTGTGTTGGTAACTTTGCTTTATTTATTTTTGATGTAATTGCTGCACAAATTATTGTTGGGCTAAATTTATTTCCCATATCATTTTGAATAACTAAAACAGGGCGAATTCCACCTTGCTCCGACCCAATAACTGGGCTTAAATCTGCATAAAATATATCTCCTCGTTTGACTACCACTCTACTCACTCTCCACTATACAATCATAATAAGATTGAACCTCACTTTCTACTTGAAAATATAATTTTGATATCGCTAAATTGATATCTGCCATCTCTTGATAACCTCTTTTCATCATGTTCAATGTCACCTTGTCAACTTTATTTTTGTCAATTTTCTTAAAAGGTCGGTTATTTGCTTTTGTATCTGCTAAATAGCCAAACATTGCAAACCACTCCCTAACTCTTATAATCAAAATACAATATATGCTTAAATATAAATTCTTGGTACACGTTTTCCAATCATACAAATTACTTCATAATTTATCGTGTCAATTATCATTGCAATTTCTTCTGCTGAAATAGTTTTATCATTTTGCGTTCCTAAAACTACTACTTCATCACCAATTTGAATGTCTTTAATATGAGTAACATCAACCATAAATTGGTCCATACATACTGTGCCTACAACGTTTGCATATTCCCCACGGATTAAGACTCTTCCTTTATTAGAAAGCCGTCTTGAGTATCCATCGGCGTATCCTATAGGAATTGTGGCAATTTTACATTTTTGGTTTGTTTGATAAGTTTTACCATAACTAATAAATTGGTCTTTGCACAATTCTTTTATATGCACCACTTGAGTTTTAATCGTCATAGCAGGCATCAGCTCAATTTTTTTGTGCGATAAATAATTTGATGGATAATAGCCATACAAAATAATCCCTGTTCTAACTACATCTAAATGTGTATATTCATGTGCAATTGTCGCTGCACTATTTGATGCATGAGCTACAGGTAATTGTATGCCTACAGTTTTTAGTTCATGTAAAAAACCTTTAAAAACACTCCATTGCTCCTTAGTATACGTAATATCTTGTTCATCTGAAGTAGAAAAATGCGTGAATATACCCTCTAAATTAATATTTGGCAATTGTTCAATTTTTTTGATATCATTAATGCTTTGCGAGTTAGGCAAAAACCCTATTCTCCCCATACCAGTATCAACTTTAATATGGACATTTATTGTTTTTCCAAACCTTTTTGCTTCTTTGGAGATAACTTCTGCCATCTCATAAGAAAAAATTGTTTGAGTCAAATTATTTAAAATGAGCATTTCAATATCCATAGGAGGCGTATAACCAAGCACTAAAATTTGTGAGTGAATACCTGATAATCTAAGCTCCTCACCCTCCTTAGCAATAGCTACTGCAAAACGGCTAACCCCTTCTTTTTGAAGGATATTCGCACTTTCTATTGCACCATGACCATACCCATCAGCTTTTACAATTGCCATAATATCCACTTCTTTAGAAACGAACTTACGCACCTGATGATAATTATGTTTTATGGCCTTTGTACTAATCTCTGCAATAACTCGTGGTCTACTCAATCTCATATTTGACTGTTACCAACTATAACATCTTTAGAAAATCAAATTAATATTTACGTCTTAGCTTAACATAAATATGGTTAACTTTACAACATTAATCGTTAGTAACTTCCTCCTTTTTTGTAAAATTTATTTTTTGTAGATGACTAAAATAGTTTTAAATATACACTTAAATATATACTCTTACTATTAATTAAGTATGAAAACTCTTGAACATTTTATTCTAAAATTCTTGTTTGGTTTTTAATGTTTGGCTAAATATTTTCAATTTCTCCAACAATTTGTCTATTGTTGTCTTTTTAAAGTGAGGTGTAATCTTTAAATTTAATCTTATGTAAAAACTTTGATGTTATTTTTCTAAAATCACCGTTGCTACTGCATATAATTTACAATGCGAAATGCTCACATGGATATTATTAATATTATTTTGTAATACAATTTTTTGTGCATTACCCAAAAGCTCTATGTATGGTTTTCCTAAACTATCCCGTAAAACTTGAACTTCTCTTAATTCAATATTTCTAAATCCTGTGCCTAATGCTTTGCTAAATGCTTCTTTGGTAGCAAAATTCCCAGCTATACTTTCTACCTTATTTCCATTTTCTAAAAACATTTGTAGCTCCTTATCGGTAAATGCTTTTGTACAAAATGATGGCATTTTTTCTATGGCTTTTGCAATTCTGTCAATTTCTATAATATCTGTACCCAAACCAAAAATCATGCTTCAACTTCCTCCACAATTTTATCAAGCTTATCAACATATTTATACCCCATCATATCATGTAGATAATTGTATAGTTGTCCATAATCTTTGTTTGACTGCTTTTTCGCTTCTGTTTTTTCTAATAATAAAGCTCGCAAATCATCAATTTCTAATTCCAGAGTTTCCCTAGTTGATTTATGATGCTCCATAAAACCATAACATTTTATTACAACATTTTCAACCAGTTCCAAATTAATGCTTTCTAATTTTTGTTCAGCATTTGTTAACTTGGTTTCTAATTTTGCAATAATATCATTATTTTTAAGTAGTGCATCTCTTGCAGCATCAAGGTCATCACAATCATCTGGGTGTTCTTGAGCCTCTTCACTAAATTTCAAAATTTTTTCCATCAATTTAGTTTTTACAACTTGAGCCTCTTTTAAGTCGTTAGTAAGCTGACCTTGTTGTTGCAAATAATGATTAACATCTTTTTCTAAACTTTCAATTTTTCTATCAACTACAATTTCTTTAATTTGATACCAAGTGTTATCTAGCGTTAAAATAGGTAACTTGTTTTCTCGTAGCAACATACGAATTCGTTCAATTTCAACAAAAGATAACTCTTCCATATCATGGTTATTTTTATTCTTACCAAATTTAAACTTTTTAAACATAAAATCTCCTACTTTTGTAAATTATTTAATTCATTTATCGTCAAAGTATTCTCCTTTAATTAAAATTTCTTATTTAAAATGTTGATTAATAAAATTGGGTCAAAGGATATTATTAAACTTGACCCTAAGTAAAATTATCATAATCTATATTTTAATAAGTAATCTTTAGTCATTATGGATTTGATAGGCAAGTGTCATCAATGAATGAAACAGATGGACATTTTCAATTTCCATATCTCCATTTATAAATAAATCTTCTGGAGTAAAATTCCAAAGTCCTTTAACTCCCCAGTCTGATAGGTTTTGAGCCATATCTTTAGCTCCCGCCTTTGGAGTTGCCAAAATTGCAATATCCACAGAATTTTCCTTTATAAATTGTTCCAAATTGTCAATATCAAGAACTTCAATTCCTCTCATTTTTAGGCCAACAAGTTTTGGATTAATATCAAAAATACCAATTAAATGAAAACCCTGCCTCCCAAAAGATGTATAATTTGCAAGGGCTTGACCCAAATTCCCTGCCCCAATTAATATCATGTTATGAAGTTGGTCTTGACCCAAAATTTTACCAATTTCATTATATAAATACTCAACATTATAGCCATACCCTTGTTGCCCAAACCCTCCAAAATTATTCAAATCTTGACGAATTTGAGATGCTGTAACTTGCATAGTATCGCTTAAATCTTGAGATGAAATTTTCGTAACTCCATTATTTAATAATTCACCTAAATACTTATAATACCTTGGAAGCCTTCTAATGACTGCCATCGAAATTTTACGTTGCGACATTGTCCTTCCTCCTTTTTATAAATTATTTTGAAAAGCTAAATGCTGTCCAATTTCTATTGTACCACGTTTGAGGCTTTATGTCACAACCTTAACGCAATTTACTTTTAATTTTTGGTGTTTTCTGTTAGTATAATACATAAAATATGAATAGTTTGTTGAATAATTTGTTTTTGTGCATTACTAAGGCAGAAACTAACCAAAATTCTCCCAAAATTTTTGTAAAATATATTTCTTATTAATTGGAATATCACCATTTTTTTTGGTTTTATTCAACTTTTTAAAATTTTTTATTTCAGGAAGGAACTTTTTTATGATAATCGCTTGTAACCACATTGAAAAAAGATTTAACGACAAAATTATTTTATCTGATGTCCATTTTCATATTAATCCCCAAGATAAAATTGGATTAATTGGGCATAATGGAGCTGGTAAAACTACACTTTTTAAGATGATTACCAAAGAAATATTACCAGATAATGGAGAAATTACGTATTCAAAAAATTGCTCTATTGGATATTTGGAGCAACACATGACTTTGCAAGGAAATAGCACTGTTTATGATGAATTAATCAAAGTTTTTGATGAAGTTATAAAACTTGAGTCTAAACTTGAAGACATGGCTAATGAAATTGCCAAAACTCACTCTTTGGAACTAACTAACCAATATGATGCCCTTCGCCAAACTTTTGAGGAAAAAAAAGGTTATGAATATAAAAGCTTAGTTAAGGGAGTTTTGAAGGGATTGGGATTTTTGTCAGAAGTTTATGATAGGCAAATTAACGAGCTTTCTGGTGGTCAAAAAACTAGGGTGGCCCTTGCCAAATTGCTCCTTGAAGAACCTAGTATTTTGCTACTTGATGAGCCTACCAACCACCTTGATATTGCGTCTATTGAATGGCTTGAAAATTTTTTGCGTTCATATAGAGGAGCAGTTTTAGTAATTTCGCATGACCGTTATTTTTTGGATAAAATAGTAAATAAAGTTGTGCATTTGGAATTTGGAAAAAGCAATGTATATTATGGAAATTATGACCATTTTATCATTGAAAGCGCCAAAGCCCATGAAGTTGCCATGCATCAATACGAAAAACAACAACAAGAAATCGCTCGCCAAAAAGCTGTTATTGCAAAACTCCGTCAATTTAACCGAGAAAAATCTATAAAACGTGCAGAAAGCCGTGAAAAAATGCTCGCCAAACAAGAAGTTATGGAGATGCCAATGATTGATAATAAGCCGATGAATTTAATTTTAGCTCCTCAAATTCAAAGTGGAAATGATGTTGTTAGCGTTAATAATTTAAAAAAATGTTTTAATGATAAAGTTATTTTTGATAATATTTGCTTTGATATAAAAAGAGGGGACAAAGTGGCTATTGTTGGGGCAAATGGTGTTGGTAAAACTACTATTTTTAAGATGATGCTTGAACAATTTGCTCCTGATGGTGGAGAAATTAAAATTGGTACAAACGTTCACATTGGATATTACGACCAAGCTCACGATACCCTAAATACCAAAAATACAATCATTGAAGAACTCCAAGAAAATTTTCCATCTCTAACAAATGGGCATATTAGAAATGTTTTGGCTGCATTTTTATTTATTGGAGAAGATGTTTTTAAGCCAATTAGCTCTTTGAGTGGTGGCGAAAGAGGTCGAGTTGTACTTTCAAAAATTATGCTCTCTTTTGCAAATTTACTACTTCTTGATGAGCCAACAAACCATCTTGATATTATGTCTAAAGAGGTGCTAGAGCGTGCAATTAGTACGTATGAAGGAACGGTTTTATATATTTCGCATGACCGTTATTTTATAAATCAGACTGCTACAAAAATTCTTGAGATGCAACCTAATAAGATGACTTTATTTTTGGGTGATTATGATTATTATATCGAAAAGAAAAAAGAACAAGACTCAAATTTTGAACCATCGCTTCAAGTTACCGAAGTAAAAGCTCAAGCCTCAAAAGCAGATTGGCAAAAAAGCAAAGAGTTACAAACTCAAATTAGGCGACTAAAAACTCAAATTGAAAAGACTGAACAAAATATCTCTGATATTGAAGCCCAAATTGAAGATATTGATAATCAGCTTTGTCAAGAAGAGGTATATTCTGATTTTGAACGTTCCAAACAACTTACTGATGATAAGGAAAATTTTGAAAATGAAATGGCTGCTCTATATGAAAAGTGGGAAGAGCTTTCTTGTGAACTAGAAACTTTTGAATAACTTACTCTTCCATTATTTGTAAAAATAGTGTATAATAAAGAAAGAACTCAATAAAAAATCTCGTGGGACTATTAAATCTTTTTGATAGTCCTATTTTTTCTGTACGACAAAAAAGGTAGATCATCACGATTTTTGGATTTTAAAAAACTCAGCCCACAATTTTTCGTAGCTGAGTTTTTTTTTATTGCAATTTTGCATTATGAATTACACTATTAATATGTTGGACACTAGCTACTTCAGCTTCTTCAATTTTACCATTCTTAATCGCATCATAAATTGCCATGTGTTCTTCCAACATTTTAACGGCTCTTCCTTCCCTCATAATAGAAGATTTTCTAAATTTTTGAATATATGAATGAAAGTCTAATAAAATATGTGTTAAAATCTTACTTCTGCTTGAGTTATACAAAACTTCATGAAACCTATGATCCAAATTTTTGATTTGATTGTAATCTTTCTTCGCTATATAAAATTTGGTAAGTGTCAACACTTCTTCTAATTCTATTAATTCACTCTCTTGTATTCTTTCTGCTGCATATTTTATAGCCAGTCCCTCTAACATTAATCGCATTGTTAAAATATCTTCAATATCCTCTTGACTAACTCCAGCTACAACTGTCTCTTTATTTGGGATAGAATGAACTAATCCTTCTAACTCTAGTTGACGAATTGCTTCTCTAACAGGGGTTCGACTTACACTAAGCTCTTTTGCAATAACATTTTCTCTCAAAATATCTCCCACATGATATTTATCCTCCAAGATGTCCTCACGCAATCTATTAAAAACCATGCCTCTTAAAGAAGACCTTTCTCCATGCTCTGTATCGTATCTCATAAAACAACTCCTTATCTGGTCAGGTAAAATTATAGCCTTCAATTCATTTTAACAAAATCAGCCAAAATTTCAACTAATTTTTTAATATTGCACCCACTCATCATTCTTTTTATAGGCCACTAGACTTTCTACCAAATTTCTTTCATCAATCTCAAACGTGTTAGAATTTTCACAAATAACAGTTTGCCATTTAAGTTGTAGCTGATACTCTGTCTTACTATCGGCTTTATTTACAAGCTCGATAACTTCCAAAATCTCTAACACCAAATCCCCATTTGAATTAAATTCAATCGTTAGAGGAGTTACAGCAATTTGTGTATCTACTATATTTTTATGTTTTATAAACCATTCTTCAAACTGAATTTGAAAATTATTTAGCCCTCCATCAGTTATGTAATTATCAAGTATAGTAAAACTTTGTTTGGCAATCGCATCTTTATATTGTTTATAAAAATTTTGTATAAATATATCTAACGCATATTGACCTTTTTCAGATATCGTAAATGTATCCCCATATTTAACGATATAACTTTCCTCTGGCACTATATAAAGCACCTCATTTGCTACTTCCACCTCTTGTTGAGACACAGAATATTCAAGAGGAGTCACTTGTGGAAATTTAAAATAATAATTTTTGCCTGCCATAACCCCCAATAAAATTCCTGTTGCCACAACAACCAAACTAGTTTTTGGGGTTGTAATATATTTTGCTCTCATTAATTAGTTGTTACCTTTCTATAGTTTTTATTGTAATATATATATTTAGTCTACGGACAAGTTATTACACTTTACGAACAAAAATAATATCAACTTTTTAATATAAAAATTAAATCTTGCTCAAAAGTCATAGTCTGTTGTCGAAGCTCGTCAAATTATTTACAAATTTCACCCTCAAAAATTGAAGATAAAGTTGTCATTACACTGAAAAAACTATACAACATCACCAAAACCTCACAATAAACTTAGGTTATTATATTTGGTGAATTTTGTTAAGTTCATGTTAATTCAGGTCGATATTTAATATATAAGATAATTATAAACCGTTGATTAAACAAGCTACTAAGCTTTTTATAACTTTTTATTATATATTAAATCTATGTTAAATTATTGATGTAGATAAATTTAAAAGGAGGAAACTTTATGATGATGAACAATGTTTATGCTATTTTAAATACAACAAATATGGCACAATATGCTGATGTCAAAAAGGCGAATGATGGCGATTTTAAGGAGCAACTTCAAGGCAAAGTAAAACCAATTGAAGCCGTTTCTCCAATAGAAGCAACAACTGCAATCAATGAACATCAAGAAAAAAATTCTGCACAAACTGCCTACAATAAATTTAAAAATGCCCATACATTTTTCGATTTAAATCAGTTTACCTCTGAAACTAGTGAAAGCTAGTTTTTTTTTGTGCAAAATATTTATTTAAAAAAATTTCATTTTATTATTTTTACTTTTTTGATAATTTTGCACAGTTATTTTTCTTTTTATCCCTTAAATCTACCCTATATTACCAAAAAATTCATATTTTATTCATCATTTAGATAAGATGTATAGGCTATACTACATTAAACTAACTGACAAATTTATATATAATTTTATATCTTTGTATGAACTACAAGATAAAACTTAAATTCTAGGAGGGGATTTTAATGGAAAGATTTAATAATTTAAAGCTTGCCCGAAAACTTACTATAATAATTGTTCTTATTACAGCGCTTATTAATGGGATTTTGCTAACTGTTACCGTTACCAACGTCACCAAAAATAACGAAGAATTAATTATGGACAAGTTTACTTTACAAGCTGAACTTAATGCAACAATTATCCAAAACTTGGTTACAAGTGGATTTAATATTGCAACAGATTTACAGGCTTATATAGAAAATTCTTATGCCAATTTTACTGCACCACCAGTTGATGAAGAAGGTAACTCAACAGCTACAAACACTGGTATTGTGTATGGTGGGCCAATTGCTACAGGTAATTCCAGAATGGAAGACTACCTTTTAAATACAGCTTGGTCAGCGATTACTGATAATGAAGATGTTTCTGGAATTGGGCTATTTTTTGATAAATACGCATTTGACCCAACTCAAGAAATTTACGCTTTTTGGGTATCAGAATTTAATGCCCAAAATCAAAGCTTTTTGCCAGTTTATAGTTATTCGGAGTATTCTAATGAAGAGTTTTTTACTGCTCCAAAAAGTACACACACACCATACATAACTACACCAGCACAAAATATTAACGGGGATTATACGTGTTATGTATCTTACCCAATTATTTACCAAGGTGAATTTAAGGCCACTCTTTGTGTTGAGCTTATGGTATCAAACTTTGAGCGTACTGCAATTAGTAATCCAAAATATCCAACACTATATTCTTCTATCTTAAATAGCGATTGGGTAATACTTTATGACTCTACAGATTTAGCTCATATTGGGCATAATGTTGGGGAATATTTAACTCCACAATGTGTGGAAACTTGGACAGAACTTGCTGCAAAAGAAGAATTTTTTATAACAGAGGCAATTTATCCAAATAACGTTCGCCATTTAAGATTTGCCTCACCAATTCAGGCAGGAAATGAAATTTGGTGGTCACATATAGAAATCTCTCCAGATAATTTATATAGTGATGTTGTTGAGATGACAGTAGTAATTGTTACACTATCTTTGGTGGCACTAGTTGCTCTAATTGTGTTAGTTACAGGATTTATTAACAAAATGTTAAAACCTCTTGATGCTGTTGTTGATGCGTCTAGTAGCATCGAAAATGGAAATTTAACTATTTCTCTTGAGGCACGTTATACAGATGAAGTTGGGATTTTATCAAATAGTTTTATGGACATGGCCTCTCACCTAAAGTCAATTGTTAGCGAAATTGAGTTTGTACTTGGAGAAATGGCAAGAGGAGATTTTACGGCTATTTCCAAAATGAAAGCTAACTATAATGGTCAGTTTAGCCCTATCAAAAAATCTTTGTACGACATTAGCAAAACGCTTAGCCTCTCACTAGAAAATATTAACAAGGCTGCTACTGAAGTTAATCATGGCGCTGATGAAATTGCTGTTGGAGCAAGCGAAATCGCTCAAGGTACTATTGCTCAAGGTATGATTATTGATACGTTTGTAATGACTACTGGCAAAATTGAGAAAGCTGTAAATGATGCAATTTGTCAAATCGAAGAAACAGGTAAAATTTCTCTAGAAGCTAAGCAAAAAGCTACAGAAGGAGTAAATTCTATGTCTAAAATGTTAACTTCTATGAATTTAATTAATGAGTCTAGCCAAACTATTTCTGAAGTTCTAAAAACTGTTGAGGATATTGCTGAACAAACTAATTTACTAGCTCTTAACGCCTCAATAGAAGCTGCTCGTGCTGGAGAGGCTGGTCAAGGATTTGCCATTGTAGCCACTGAAATCCGTGAACTTGCAACAAGAAGTAGTGATTGTGTTCAACAAATTGAAAGTGTTATTAAAGAGAGTACATCTAATGTTGAAAAAGGTCAAGAGATGGCCAATGCTACTGCAAAAAGTCTTAATCAAATTGTAGATACAATTGAAAAAACTGCCGACATTGCACACACTTTACTTCAAACTAGTGAAGCTCAACAACATAGCATAGATGAACTTATAGAAGGTACATCACAAATCGAAAATGTGGTAAAAAGTAATAATGCTACTTCTCAAGAAAGCGCTGCAATTAGTGAAGAACTTGCTTCTCAGGCACAGGCTCTCGAAAATCTTTTGCAACACTTTACATTTACTCACTAAAAATATTATAAAAAGGCTAATAATTATGTTAGTCTTTTTTTTTATAAATTATTCTTAATAAATTTCTTCTTTAATAATATAAGTAATAGATAATTTGTTTACAAAATTATAGTAATTTGACCCAAAAGGCATAATCAAAAAATAATTAAGTATATTATTGTGTGAAATATTGTTAAATGGTATACTAAATATACAACTTAGGATAAGTTACCTACATAAGAGGTAAAATGTTAAAAAAAATTTAACTATTTTTTTGACTAAATAGAACTTAAAAGGGTAAAAGGGAGGATTATATATGGAGAAATTTAATAACTTTAAACTCGCAAAAAAACTAACATTACTAATGGCTCTAATAACAAGTATTATCTTGATGATTTTAGTAACATCTACTACCGTTGGAGTTGGCTATAGCAATTCAATTCTTATTATGGACAAATTTAAAGCTCAAGCCGAACTAAATGCAAATATCGTACAAAATATGTTAGATGGAGCATTTAATGTAGCCACAAATTTACAAGCTTACATTGATAGTAATTTTTATAAATTTGGTGCGCCTATTTATGATGAAGAAGGAAATGTATTATCAACTAGCACAAGCAACGTATATGGAGTGCCTCTTGCTGCTGCTAATTCTCGGGCTGAAGACTTTATACTAAACACAATATGGGCGGCAATTCTTGATAATCCACATATAGGGGCTGTGGGGGTGCTTTTTGATCCATATAAGTTTGACCCAACTCAAGAAATATTTTCATTTTGGGTTACACCAAATAAGGCTAATCAACAAAGTATGATACCTCTTACAGAATACTCGCAATATAGCACAGCCGATTTTTATACTTCTGTAAAACAAACTAAATCTCCAGTAATTACAACCCCTCTTTTAAATGCTGATAACGTATACACAAGTTTTATAGCCTACCCTATAGTTTATCAAAATGAATTTCAGGGCGTTATTTGTATTGAACTTTTGGCTACAAACTTTGACTATATAGCTGTAGAAAATCCACTATATCCAAGTTTACATTGTGCAATATTAACTGATGATTGGGAGATTTATTATGACTCAGAGTCGCTAACTCACATCGGAATGTATGCAGATGACTTTATTACACAAGAGTCTATGGATAAATGGAATGCTCTTGCTATTAAGCGTGAATTTTTTATCGTAGAAACACAGTATCCTAATGGTTCACGCCATGTTAGATTTATATCACCAATAGAGGCTGGGGACGAACTTTGGTGGTCACATCTTGAGATTTCAACGTCAGATTTTTTATCAGAAGTAGTATCTCTTGTTGCTAAAATTATATTTATTTCTGTGGTGGCACTTATTTTACTAATTGTAATTATGACTCGTGCTATATCAAAACAACTAAAACCTATAGATAAAGTTGTTGAAGCATCTTCTCAAATTGCAGAAGGAAACCTAAATATTACAATAGTTACACCATACAATGATGAGATAGGAATTTTGGCCACAGGATTTAGTGGAATGGCCTCTCACCTAAAAACTATCATTACAGAAATAGAAGTAGTCCTTGGAAAAATGGCTGATGGCGACTTTACAGCTGCTTCAAATTCCAAACTACTTGCAAATTATAATGGCCAATTTGCTCCTATTAAAAAATCTATGAGAACAATAGGAAAAAAACTAAGCTCATCACTAGAAAACATTACTCGTATTGCATCAGAAGTAAACCATGGGGCTGCTGATATTTCTGTTGCGGCAAACGATTTGGCACATGGTAGTGTGTCTCAAAGTTTATCAATTGATACATTTATTACAACAACAACAAACATGGGGCAATCTATTTTAAATTCTCAATCCAAAGTAGAAAATGCCAAACAAATTTCTCAAAATGCCAAAGAAAAAGCCTCAAAAGGTGAGCAATCAATGAAAGAAATGCTCACTTCTATGGAACAAATTAATAGTTCTAGCAAAACTATCTCTATGGTTTTGGGCAAAATAGAAGAAATTGCTGACCAAACAAATCTCCTTGCGCTAAATGCATCAATAGAAGCTGCTCGTGCTGGAGAGTCTGGCAAAGGATTTGCCGTTGTTGCTAGTGAGGTTCGAGATTTATCACTAAGAACTACAAACATTATTAAAGATGTAAAGGAGATAATCCAAGAAAGCACTAGAAACGTTGATGAAGGTCAAAAAATCGCAAATCAAACAGCACATAGCCTTCATGAAATTGTTGAGGCAGTTGAGGTTACAGCCAAAATTTCAAATGAATTATCTCAAATTAGTACTTCTCAACAACAAAGTATACAAAAATTATTAGATGAGAGTTCAGAAATAACAGCTGTAGTTGAAGTTACAACAGCCACAAGTGAAGAGAGTGCTGCAATTAGCAATCAACTAGCTGGCAATGCTCACGCTTTAGAAGAATTATTACAACACTTCAAATTTAGAAAAGATTTATAAAAAGCTACCTTTCGGGGTAGTTTTTTTTTGCAAAAATATATAATTTATAATAAAACCTACAATAAAAATTATAGTTATTCATTAATTTTTTCTTCTTAAATATGACTATTATTTTAATAATTAATTCCGATACTTAACAAATTATTTAGACAACTTTTATTAATGTTAGAAATGCGTTTATATTATGTATAATACAAAATTCATTACTTTGCATACTAGTAAACATTTCCACCAAATTATATTTTAACTTATTAATGATAATTAGTAATTTATTATTGATAATTAAAATACCATTAACTCATTTATAGCATTTATTAAAAATTTCATATATTGTTCATATTTCTACGGTAATTAAATGATAAACTATTGAGGCAAACTTAACAATTTTACCTACCACACCAAAGGTACAAAGGAGGATATTTTTTATGGAGAAGTTTAATAATTTAAAACTTGTTCGCAAACTAATTATAGTTATAACCTTACTAACAACCATTATTTTATCAACGTTAGTAACAGTTACTGCATTTTCAGTAGCCAAAAATAACTATAGTATCATTATGGATAAATTCACTTTACAAGCTGAAATGAACGGGACAGTTGTTCAATCAATAGTGGATAATTCTTTTAATGTTGCTACAAATCTACAAACATATATTTTAAATTCTTATTCAAAATTTGGTGCGCCTATTTATGATGAAGAAGGTAACGCCATATCTACAAACAAAAGTGCTGTTTATAATGTCCCACTTGCTGCGGCTAATTTCCGTATGGAAGATTACATATTAAACACAGCATGGGCAACAATTTCTGACAATCCTGATATTGGGGCTATCGGGGTACACTTTGAGCCATATGCATTTGACCCAACTTTAGAAACATATTCATTTTGGGTAACTACAAACAAAGCCGCACAAAATAGTATGATACCTCTACCTAGTTATGATGTTTATAGTACATCAGATTTTTATTCAGCGACCAAAGCTACTCTACAACCCGTAATTACGCCACCTGCTCAAAATACAAATATTGATAATCAAGGGCAGTATAGTAGTTATATTTCATATCCAATAATCTACCAAAATCAGTTTAAAGGGGTTGTCTGCATAGAATTAATTACTTCAAACTTTGACCGTACTGCAATTAGTAACACACGTTATCCAAGTTTGCACTCCTCTATATTAAGTAGTGAGTGGACAATTATTTTTGACTCCGAAAGCGACGAAAATATAGGTCTTAATGTATCAGACTTCCTAACAACAAAAAGCCTTGAAACTTGGCTTCATCTATCTAGCAATAACGAGTTTTTTAGCCTTGAAACAGCATACCCAACTGGTGAGAAACATATTAGATATAGCTACCCAATTACTGCTGGGAACGAGATTTGGTGGTCACACGTTGAGCTTACGACAACAGATTTTTATAGAGATGTTATAAATATAGTTTCTACAATAATTATTATTTCTGTAGGTGCAATTATAGCTCTCATTTGCCTTGTATCAATGTTTATCAAATATTTATTACAACCACTTGATGATATAGTACAAGCTTCTGCACAAATCTCAGAAGGGAATTTAAATGTTATTGTTACTTCTAGTTATTCAGATGAATTTGGAATACTCGCAAATGGATTTACTTGTATGGCTGCTCACCTAAGAAGTATTATTATAGAAATTGAAGCTATTCTTGAAGCTATGGCTCATGGAGATTTTTCGGTTGTTGATGAAGATAATTTTGAGGCAAATTATAATGGTCAATTTGCTCCTATAAAAATCTCTCTAATCCAAATTGGACAAAAGCTTAGTGAGTCCTTGGAAAATATTAGCCGACTAGCTACAGAAGTTAACTTTGGGGCAGAAGATACAGCAACTACAGCTACTGAGCTTGCTATGGGAAATGTTGTTCAGAGTGGAGTTGTGGATACGTTTTTGGACGCTACCGAAAATATCGAACAAGCTGTAATCGACACCAGAGTTAAAATTGAGCAAACCGAACAAATTTCTTATGAGGCACAACAAAAATCTACCATAGGAGCAACAGCCATGGAAGAAATGCTAAAATCAATGCAAGAAATCTCTCAAGCAAGCTCAACTATTTCTGAAGTATTAAAAACTGTTGAAGATATTGCAGAACAAACCAACCTCTTAGCTCTTAATGCAACAATAGAAGCTGCTCGTGCTGGGGAAAACGGAAAAGGGTTTAATGTTGTTGCTACTGAAGTTCGTAACCTAGCAATAAGAAGCCAAGAAAACGTACGTGAAATAGAAAATGTTATTAAAGATATTAGTCAAAGCGTTGAAAGAGGCGAGAGTATGGCCAACTCAACTTCACAAAGTCTACGTGAAATTGTAGATATTGTTGAACAAACAGTTCATATTACACAAGAATTGATGACAGCAAGCGAAGTCCAGCAAGAAAATATTAAAGAAGTTATTAACGGGACTGAAGAACTTAATTCAGTTATTGAAAATAATATTGCGACTAGTCAACAAAGTGCCGCAATTAGTCAACAGCTTGCCTTTAATGCACAATCATTAGATGAGCTACTACGTTCCTTTAAATTTGAATAAATTTTAGCTATAGGCCAACCTGCCTATAGCTTTTTTTTTGTAGATTTTTTAAATAAGTGGAACATTTTTATAAAAAAATACGTCTATATATTAAACTACTGAATATAATTTTTTTAATTTGGATAAGTAGTCAATTTGAAAATTTTATTTAAAAAATGTAACTAAAATTTTAATAGTTGTCAAAACTTGCCGAAAAACATATTATAAATAATTTATAATGTGCAGTATAACTTTTATAATTTATATGAAAAAAGTAGTTCAATTTGTATATGTATGATAAAATGAGGGTGGACACGTAAAATTACGTTAACAAATTGTTTATAATTTGTTAGTGTCTACATATTTTCTTCAAATGTATTAGCTACATTGAACTATATACAAAATCTGTTACTTAAGAAAGTTTTAGCAAAATAAGGAGGATATTTAAATGAAAACTTTTCACAATTTAAAACTAACCAAAAAACTAAGTATCATTATTGGTATTGGCGTATTTATTGCTTTTACCTTGCTCTTAGTTATTACTAACTATAGCGTTGCCAAACAAGGTCGAGAACATCTTATTGAAAGATTTAGCGTGGAAGCTAAACATAATGCATATGTAGTGGAGAATATGCTCTATGATGGATTTGGTTTTTCTGATGATTTATTAAGCCACATCGTTTATGAGTGGAGTGGGTTAGAAACTGCTCAACCCGATGATAACACTTATACAAGCAAAGTTTATAATAACCTAGAACTATTAAATCAAAATTCTAGACTAGAAGATTACATACTAAATATAGCTTCTGTTATCGTTAATAACAATGCAAATGTGGCTGGAGTTGGAGTATATTTTGAACCATACACTTTTGCCAGAAACTTGGATACTTATGGGTTTGAAATAACTGAAGCTAGTGCCAAAAATTATACAGCTGTGCCATCTACAAAATATAGCGATTATGCTAATGAAGAATTTTATCAGTGGGCAAAAACTACAAAAAAGCCTCATGTTACATTGCCAATATTATATCCAGACGGCAGAAGAATTAGCCACATAACATCTCCAATTATTATTAATAATATATTTAAAGGAGTGGTTGTAACTGACCTTATTACTACAAATTTTGAAGATACAAAAGTATCTGACCCAGAGTATCCAACTCTTTTTTCTGCTGTATTAACAAATGATTGGGAAATTATTTATGATGCCGAAGCTGAAGAGCATGTTGGGCTTAACGTTTCTGATTTTCTAACACCACAAAGCATGACAAAATGGGAAAATTTAGCAAAAAATGAACAATTTTTTATTATTGAAACAGAATATCCAACTGGAGAAGAGCATATAAGACTTCTATCACCTATTCAAGCTGGGGCAGATATTTGGTGGGCCCATGTAGAAATCCAAACTACAGATTTGTATTCTGATGTTTATAGTTTAGCCATTAAAATAGTTGCTTGTGGAGGTTTTTCATTAGTAGCGCTTATAATGTTTGCTGGAGGAGCAATTAGAAAGATGTTAAAACCACTTGATGAAATAGTGGAGGCTTCTATTCAAATCCAACAAGGAAATTTAGATGTACAAGTTCATTCTCCTCACAATGATGAAATAGGGATTTTGGCACAATCATTTACAATAATGAGCCTAAAACTCAAAAATATCATTGGAGAAATTGATACTATCTTGGATAAGATGGCACAAGGAGATTTTACATCTACTAACAAAATGGTGGTACAATATGATGGGCAATTTGCATCTATCAAAACGGCGCTTATTGGAATTTCTGATAATCTAAGCTCATCATTACAAAATATTAACCGTTCTGCCAATGAAG
Source organism: Epulopiscium sp. Nele67-Bin005 (assembly GCA_002007365.1). Classification (GTDB taxonomy): domain Bacteria; phylum Bacillota; class Clostridia; order Lachnospirales; family Cellulosilyticaceae; genus Epulopiscium_D. Next base: position 44,744 of record LNZR01000043.1, read on the forward strand.
TTAACTCTGGAGCAGACGATATTTCAAAAGCTGCCAACGACTTGGCTATAGTTAGTGGTGCGCAAACAGATACTATTTGTGAATTTATGGCAACTACAGAAGATATCGCACAACACATTAATAATACTATGCAACAAGTTAAAGAAAGCGAGAAAATTTCTCTTGAGGCCAAACAAAAAGCTCATACAGGTTCTAATTCTATGAAAAATATGTTAGTATCTATGGAGCAAATTAATGAGTCTAGCCAAACTATTTCTGAAGTTTTACAAACAGTTGAGTCAATTGCCGAACAAACTAACTTATTAGCTCTAAATGCCGCTATTGAAGCTGCTCGTGCTGGTGAGGCTGGTCAGGGGTTTGCTGTTGTTGCTACAGAAATCCGTGAGCTTGCAACAAGAAGTAGTAACAGTGTTCACGAAATTGAAGCCGTTATCAAAACTAGCATTAGAAATGTTGAACAGGGTCAAGCTATGGCCAATGAAACTTCAAAAAATTTAGAAGATATTTTTGTTACAATCGAAAAAACTGCCAACATTGCTCAAAATTTATTAAAAGTTAGTGCTGAGCAACAACAAAGTATTTCAGGACTTGTTGAGGGGACTCGCCATATTAGCAGTTCTGTTCAAACAACTACAGCAACCTCAGAACAGAGTGCTGCAATTAGTGATGAACTTGCTCGTCAGGCTCAAAATCTTAATGAACTTTTGACACAGTTTAAGTTTAATTAATTAAATAGGCTACCCTTAGTTGGGTAGTCTTTAATTAGTTCAAAGTTTGCTTATAATTAATACAAATTTGGTTGCAACCGATAAACCTATTATGGTATCATTATACATATAGATTTTTTGACAAATTATTTTATAATACTTAATCTTATTACAATTGAGAAAGGAAATTACCAATGGACAAATTTCATAATCTAAGACTCGGTCAGAAATTAACGATTATAATTGGTGCTGCTGTATCGGTTATATTGTTATTAACTACCATAATAACAGCCACTCAAGTAAGCCAAGTTACTCAAGAGGCAGTTATGAAACAATTTAGTATCCAAGCGCAATATAATGCTCATATCATACAGACATTAATTAAGGAGGCATCTGACATCGCAATTGATGCAAGAGACCATGTTGTTGATGAATTTAGCAAATTAAAAACTGCTATTAATCCAGATACATCAAAGCCTAGTGTCATCTATGATATGCAACTCTCAGAAGCAAACGCAATTTTGGAGAGCTACCTCATTGACTCATTAAGCGTAGCAGCAAGAAATAACTCAAACATATATGGTGTTGGTGTTTACTTTGAGCCATACACATTTGACCCAACAAAAGAAGTTTACGGGTTCTACTTAGAGTCTAGCACATCATATTTACCTGTAGCTAAGACGGTATACACGAATTATGCAACGCAAGAATTTTATTCAATTCCAAAAAATACAATGCAATCTTATGTTACAAGACCACAATTATTATCCAATGGTCTAAGAACTAGCTCAATTAGTTACCCAATTATTGTAAATGGAAACTTTATGGGAGTAATTGTGGCTGATATTATAACTACAAACTTTGCAGAAACTCGTTTAGTAGATGCTGACTATCCAAGTTTATTCTCATGTATTTTAACTAGTGAGTGGGAAATTATTTACAACTCAATTTCTAGTGATTTAATTGGTACAAATCTTGGAGAAAGCAGTACAGCACAAAGTATTGTAAACTTAACAGAAGGTGCAAAAAATGGAGTTTTATTTAGTACAGAGAGTGCATTTACTGATGGCGCACCTCAAATTAGAGTTTTATCTCCTGTATATGCTGGAGAAGAAATTTGGTGGGCATCTATTGCAGTTGAGCCACACGAATTATACGCTGATACACAACGCATCACATTAATTATTTGTATTGTTTCTGTAATATCAGTATTAGTTCTTATTTCATTAGTAGGATTAGTAGTTAAAAGATTATTAAATCCACTAAACTATATTTTAGAAGCAGCAAGCAAAATTGAACAAGGAAACTTAGATATTACACTAGACTCACAATACAACGATGAGATTGGTAAATTATCAAGACGTTTCTTAAGAATGGCGAGTAGCCTAAAAGCTATTATCAAAGAAATTGACCATGTTTTGGGAGAGATGGCCAAAGGTGATTTTACTGTAACTAATAATATGAATGCAACTTATACAGGGCAGTTTGTTCCTATTAAAAATGCACTAATTTCTATATCAGATACACTAAGTTCATCGCTAAAAGATATCAACCATTCTGCTGAAGAAGTAAGCTTTGGAGCAGGAGAAATTTCGGTTGGAAGTACAGCTCTAGCAAAAGGAAGTCTAGAACAAACTAACATTATAGAAAACTTTGTAGAAGCAACTCAAGATATCGCAACTAATGTCAAAAATACTATGAGCAAATTTAAAGAAAGTGAACGTATCTCTGAAGAAGCCAAAGAAAAAGCTCATGAAGGAGCAGATACTATGGACGATATGTTAACATCTATGAAAGCAATTAACGAGTCTAGCCAACAAATTGCTGAGGTACTAAAAACAGTTGAGAGCATCGCAGAACAAACAAACTTACTTGCACTAAATGCAGCCATAGAAGCAGCAAGAGCTGGAGAGGCAGGAAAAGGGTTTGCAGTTGTTGCCACAGAAATCCGTGAGCTTGCAACAAGAAGTACAGAAAGTGTTAAAGAAATTGAAAGTGTTATCAAAACTAGCATCAAAACAGTAGAGGCTGGGCAATCTATGGCAAATGATACAGCAAAAAGTCTACACGATATTGTGGATACAGTTGATAAAACGGCTGCCATCACCAAAGAATTACTAGAAGCTACAGAGGCACAGCAACAAAGTATTTCAGAACTTGCTGAAGGAACTAAACAAATTTCTACTATAGTTCAGGCAAATTCTGCAACATCAGAAGAGAGTGCAGCAATTAGCGAGGACTTAGCTAATCAAGCCCAAAATCTCAAAGCTTCATTAGCATATTTCAAATTTAACTAAAAAACTCTAAAAAAAGCTACCTAAAATTTACAGGTAGATTTTTTGCATATAACAAAATTTACATCTCAACTCAAACTTACTTTTCAAAAAACAAATCCCATTTCACACAATCCTTAATTTCAAAAATCGTGATGATCGTACTTTTTTGTCCACTTGTTGGGAACAATTCCAATTTCCAAAAAAAATTTGCATTGATGGAGCTATAGTATTATAATATAATTTAAATTTAAACTTTGAATTAAGTTTATTGTTTCAAAATTTTATTGTAGATGAGGGGAGAGAATTAATATTATGGAAAAGTTTTATAATCTTAAACTGGGGAAAAAATTAACTATTTTGATAGGGATTGCTGTAGCTATAATTTTGACAATAACTACAATAATCACTGCAACTCGAGTAAATACCATTACAGAAAGTGGAGTCTTAAAGCAATTTAACACACAAACTGAGTATAATGCATTTATCATTCAAAGTTTAATCCAAGATGCGTGTAATATTATTGGTGATGCCAGAGACCATGTCGCAAACGAATATCATACACTAAAAAGTGCTGATGAAGCTAGCATTCGCATTGATAGTACAGTGTATGGATACGAACTAGCTCAAACTAATTACAACCTAGAAAACTATATATTAAACCTAACAAGTATTGCTGCTATAAATAATCCAAATATATATTCGATTAATACTTACTTTGAGCCATACGCATTTGACCCAACAAAACAAATTTATGGCTTTACAATTGAGCAAACAAATTCTTTTGTCCCAAAACCAATAACACAATACTCAACTTATTCAAATGAAGAATTTTATGCTATTCCAAAAAATACTTTAGATGTTCATGTTACTCAACCTAGAGAATTATCTGATGGCACAAGACTAATTTCAATTACTTATCCTATAGTTGCAAATAATAGCTTTAAAGGCGCAATTGTAGCCAATATTATAAGTAACAATCTTGAAACTACAGATATTAATGACCCTGATTTACCAACAGCATTTTCTAATATATTTTCTAACACACTAAATATTGTACATGACTCACGCTCAACAGATTATATTGGAACACACATTTCTAATTTGCTTACACCACAAAGCTTCTCACATATCGAACAGCTTACAACAGCTGGCAAAACGTTTAGTACAGAAACAAGTTATCAAGATGGCTCAAACCACCTAAGAATTTTTGCTCCTGTAAAAGTTGGAAATGATATTTGGTGGGCATCTAGTGGGGTTGAACCTAGTGATTTATATTCTGATGCAACAGCTATAACATTTTTGGTAGTATCTGTATCAGTTATTTCATTGTTAGTATTAGTTACAGTTGTAAAAATCTTGGTAGATAAATTGCTCCTACCACTAGATAATATTGTAGATGCAGCAGGCTCAATTAAAAAAGGAAACTTGGATATAACTTTAGATATAACTAGTGAAGATGAAATTGGAAGTTTGGCACGCAGATTTGTACGAATGGCAGAAAAATTAAAAGGTATTATCCACGAGATTGAATATGTTTTGGGAGAGATGGCCAAGGGTGATTTTACTGTAATAAATACTATGAATGCCAAATATGATGGGCAATTTGCTCCTATCAAAACCTCACTAATAACAATATCTGAAACTCTAAGCTCATCACTAAAAAATATTAATCAGTCTGCCGAAGAAGTAAGCCAAGGAGCAGGAGAAATTTCTAGTGGAACGTCTGAGCTTGCAAAATCAACAATTGAACAAAGTCAAATTATCGAAAATTTTGTAGTAGCAACAGACGAAATCGCACACCATATAACAAACACTATGGAACAATTTAAAGAAAGCGAAATCATCTCTAACGAAGCCAAACAAAAAGCTCATAACGGCGCACACACTATGAGTAATATGCTAACTTCCATGGACGCAATTAATGAGTCTAGCCAAAAAATATCTGAAGTTTTGAAGACTGTCGAAAGTATTGCCGACCAAACTAGCCTTCTTGCCCTAAACGCAACTATTGAAGCTGCAAGAGCTGGAGAAGCTGGAAAAGGTTTTGCAGTTGTTGCCAATGAAATTAGAGAGCTAGCAGACAGAAGCACAGAAAGCGTTAAGGAAATCGAAGAAGTTATAAAAACTAGTATACACAGCGTTGAAGAAGGTCAGGCAATGGCAAATGAAACTGCTGATAGCCTACAAGATATTGTAGAAACTGTTGAGAAAAACGCATCTATTACCAAAAAATTATTAGAAACTAGCAAAGAACAACAACAAAGTATTTCGGAACTTGCAGATGGCACAAAACAAATTGCTGCCCTAGTCCAAACTAATTCTGCCACTACAGAAGAAAGTGCATCAATTAGCGAAGACTTAGCCCAACAAGCCCAAAACCTAAAACAATCTTTGTCATATTTCAAATTTAACTAAAAAAACCATGGATAAGATTTTACTTATCCATGGTTTTTTAATATGCAACTAATAAGCTACTTTTTGTAAGTAAAGCCCAAAAACAATTTTACCAATACAAACGTCAATGTATTTTGTAACATATAAAAATTCCACAAATGAAGTATACCATATTTTCATCATTGTAGGAAATTTTTGTTGTAAAAACAATATTAATATAATTTTATTATGCATATTTTTTAATATGGAGTATATTATTATAATCGTATTCAATTATTAAGAAAATATTACAACTTTAGCTAAATTTAACAATAATTATTATGAAGTTTACTTGTCTAAATTAGTAGTTTTGTAGTATATTATAATATAGGGGGAGAATTTAGCAATTCATTACTTTGTTAATTTTACATATCGCTAATTTTTAATCTGTGATACATCAATCACAAAAATAAATAAGAAAAGAGGAAAATTATGGAACAATTTAATAATCTCAAAATGGCAAGAAAGCTAAACATTGTAGTAATTATTACAATGCTTATAACAACGCTACTAACCACACCACTTACAATACTAAGAGTAAGCAATCTTAGCAAAGAACTTGTCATGGATAAATTTGCAACATCTGCTCAATATAATGCTTTACTTGTCGAATCTTTAATTAATGAAGCATATTTATTTGTTGATGATGCCCAACACCACATAGTAAGTGAATACGCACTTTTGGAAGCATACACAGAAGGCCCATACGAAAGTTCACTATATGATTTACCTCTCTCAGCAGTAAATGCTACTATGGAAAACTATTTATTAAGTACAGCAAAATCTTACACAAGTGGAAACGATAATATTTTTGGAATTGGTGTATATTTTGAGCCATTTGCTTTTGTAGATAACCTCCCAGTTTATGGCTTTAAATATAATAGCGACAATACTACAAGCCCCGTAATATCACAAAAATATTCGGAGTATTCTAATGAAGAGTTTTATGAAGGAGCAAAAACTACACTAAAACCATACATTACAAGCCCAAAACTTCAACCTAACGGAAACAGAGTTAGCCACATTAGTTACCCAATTATCGTTAATGGCGAATTTAAAGGGGTAGCTGTAGCCGATATTATTTCTCGAAAATTTGCTGATACAAGTATTGATGACCCTAACTACTCTACACTTTTTTCTGCAATCCTAACTGATACTTGGGAAATTGTGTATCATGATTGGGAGCCTAACTATGGAGTGGCTGATACAATTTATGTTGGACACAGAATGACAGAATATTTAGTAGAAGACAGTATGATAGAATGGAAATCTCTTGCTACTAGTGGAGAATGTTTTACAATAGAAACAGTATCTCTTGATGGTTCAGAACACATTAGAGTACTCTCACCAATTCAAATTGGAGGAAACACTTGGTGGGCCCATATCGGAATTGAGTCAGATGATTTATACAAAGATTTACGTTCAATCCAATCAATAATCGCAATTGTTCCTATTGTAACGCTTATAATTGTAACACTTATTGTAGGAATTGCAGTTACTAACTTATTAAATCCACTAAAAAATATTTTATCAGCCGCATTACAAATCGAGCAAGGAAAGCTTGATACAAAATTATTAGGTAAGTATGATGATGAAATAGGAAGTTTATCAAGAAGATTTACACGAATGTCAAAAAATCTCCGTGAAATAATTCAAGAAATCAACTTTGTACTTGGAGAGATGGCAAACGGTGATTTTACAGTAACTGAAAATATGAAAGTTAATTACCCTGGAGAATTTGCTCCTATAAAAGAAGCAATTGACTCAATTTCTACAAACTTAAATCAATTATTATTTAATGTACAACAAGCTACAGAACAAGTAAGCTACGGAGGGTCTGAACTCTCAATTGCCGTAACAGAGCTTGCAAAAGGAGTTGTTGAACAAACAGAAATTATTGATAGCTTTATTGCAACTACAGAAGAAATTTCTAACAGTGTAACAACTACTGTAGTTCAATTTAAAGAAAGCGAGCGTATTTCTGAAGAAGCTAAACAAAAAGCATACGAAGGAACTAAACTTATGGAACAAATGCTTGAGTCAATGGAAGAAATTAATATGTCTAGCATAGCTATATCAAACGTACTCCAAACTATAGAAAGCATTGCAGACCAAACAAATCTTCTTGCCCTAAACGCTACAATAGAAGCTGCTAGAGCTGGAGAACTTGGCAAAGGATTTGCAGTTGTTGCAAACGAAATCCGAGACCTTTCAATTCGTAGTAGCCATAGTGTTAAAGAAATCGAAGAAGTTATAAAAACTAGTATCAAAAAAGTTGAACAGGGTCAAACGATTGCTAATTCAACATCTGATAGCCTAAAAGATATTGTATCAACAATAGAACAAACTGCAACTATAGCCAAAGAATTATTAGTAGCTAGTGAGGCCCAACACTCTCATATTGAAGAATTAATTGAGGGAACAAAATCAATTTCAGGAGTTGTTGATGGCAACGTTGCTGCTGCTGAAGAAAGTGCGGCTATAAGTGAGGCTCTATCTTGGCAAGCAAATAACTTAAAAGAAACTCTAAATGCTTTCAAATTAAATGATTAATAACTAACAAAAAATAAGTCATCTACAACAAGACGGCTTATTTTTTTGTGGATATTTGTAAATTTATATTGCAAATATACCCCAAAATATATTATATTTATATTTAAATATAGTTTTTATGAAGTGGAATTGCTACATATTATCAATTTTATTACCACAAATAAAAATTACACAATTTATCATTTTAATGAAAGGAAAAAAACTATGCAAAAATTTCATAATTTACGTATGGCTCGAAAAATCAGTTTATTAGTTGCATTTATCATAATCAGTGTCTCGCTAATCATAGGGCCTGCTACTACATTTTTCATCAACAAAATTAGTAAAGAAACCCTTATCGAAAAATTCAGCTTATCTGCGAGATATAACGCACTGATTGTGCAATCGCTAATTGATGAAGCCTATGGATTTGCAAGTGATATGCAAACACACATTGTTGATGGTTACAACGGCCTAGAAGCATATGATGGAGGGGTTTATGCCAGCAAATTATACGGTACTCCAATATCTTCTAACACTTCTAAAATGGAAGATTATATTTTAAATCTTGCAATCTCAGCAAGTAAAAGTGCATCATCAAATATATATGGTGTGGCAATTTATTTTGAACCTTATGCCTTCACACCAGACCAACAAATTTATGGATTTAGAGTAGATGAAAGTAACCCTACTTCACCTATATTATCAACAAAATATACGGATTATTCAAACGAAGCAATTTATACTATTCCAAAAAATACTCTAAAACCTTACGTTTCAACACCAGATTTATTATCAAATGGACTTAGAGTATGCCACGTTAGTTACCCAATTATTATAAATGGGCAATTTAAAGGGGTTGTTGTTGCCGACATCAAAACTTCACAACTTCAAAGCACAGATTCAGAATACAAAGAAGAATTTCCATCAATATATTCTGCTGTATTAACAAGTGATTGGGAAATTATCTATCATGATTGGGAGCCTGACTATAGCGTTGCAAACACTCAATATGTTGGACACAATGTAGATGAGAGATTAACGCCAGCATCTATGAATGAATGGAATGAACTCGCAAAAGCTGGAGAATTTTTTACGATTGATGCTAATTATACAGACGGAACAGAGTATATCAAAATCCTATCTCCAATAGAGGTTGGAGAAGAAATTTGGTGGGCCAAAATAGGGATAGAACCTAAAGATTTGTATGGTGATATAACAGCACTACTAATACTTATAGGTGGGGCATTAGTGGGAACAATACTAAGTTTGATTATCTGTATTGATATCATAGTTAGAAAATTCCTTGACCCATTAAATATTTTAGTAGATGCTGCTCAAAAAATCGAAGTTGGAGAACTTCACATCGAAATTGAAAATGACCACCATGATGAAATAGGAAATTTATCTCGTGGATTTACACTTATGGCCTCAAATCTAAAAGCTATTATTGATGAAATTGATCATGCCTTAGAAGAGATGTCACAAGGGAATTTCTCTGTATCATCAGAAATGAAAGTAACTTATAACGGGCAGTTTCTCTCTATTAAAGAGGCCATTGTTTCTATTTCTAACAAACTAAGTGGACTTATGCAAAGTGTTAATAACGCTACAGAACAAGTAAGTTACGGAGGGTCTGAACTTTCGATTGCCGTTACGGAGCTTGCCCGTGGAATTGTTGATCAAACTCAAATTATCGAAACCTTTATTGCTACTACAGAAGAAATTTCTCAAGTGGTTGCTGGGACTGCCGAACAATTTAGAGAGAGTGAAATTATTTCTGCCGAAGCCAAAGAGCAAGCAAACGAAGGAACTCACTATATGAAACAGATGTTAAATTCTATGGTTCAAATTAATGAATCAAGCATCGAAATTTCTCAGGTTTTAAAGACAATCGAAGGTATTGCCGACCAAACAAATCTTCTTGCACTAAATGCCTCTATTGAAGCTGCCAGAGCTGGAGAAGCTGGAAAAGGGTTTGCAATTGTTGCTAATGAAATCCGTGACCTTGCTAACCTTAGTGCCAAAAGTGTTCAAGAAATCGAAGCAGTTATTAAAATTAGTATTAACAATGTGGAGCAGGGGCAAGAAATGGCTACCAAAACTTCTGATAGTCTAAAATCTATCGTATCTACAATTGATAAGACTGCAAGTATCTCAAACGGCTTATTACAATCAAGTAAATCTCAACAAAAGCATATTGAAGAACTCGTTGAAGGAGCAAAATCTATTTCTCGAGTTATTGAGTCTAATGTTGCTGCTGCTGAAGAAAGTGCCGCTATTAGTGAGGCCCTAGCTTGGCAAGCTGATAACCTAACAGAAACATTAGCTCAATTCAAACTTACAGACGACTAAAAAAAAGACTACTGATTAATTTCAGTAGTCTTTTTAATTACATCATTCCAGGCATTCCACCCATAGGAGGCATTCCACCCATTCCCATATCATCAGATTTAATATCTGCAACAATACATTCTGTAGTTAAGAAAGTAGCAGCAACAGAAGTAGCATTTTGTAACGCACTTCTTGTAACTTTAGTTGGGTCAATAACACCATCTTCAACCATGTTAATATATTTTTCAGTTAAGGCATTAAACCCAACACCTTTTTCCATACCTTTTACATCATTAATAACTACAGCTGGCTCAAGTCCTGCATTAGCAACGATTTGCCCAAGAGGAGCTTCTAACGCTTTTAGGATAATGTGTACTCCAGTTTTTTCATCTCCAGTAGTAGTTTCAAGAAGAGCTTGAACTGGTTTAATTACGTGGATATAAGCACTTCCACCACCAGAAATAATTCCTTCTTCAACAGCAGCACGAGTTGCAGCTAAAGCATCTTCCATGCGAAGTTTCTTTTCTTTCATTTCTGTTTCAGTTGCAGCTCCAACCTTAACAACTGCAACACCTCCAGCAAGTTTTGCAAGTCTCTCTTGAAGTTTTTCACGGTCAAACTCAGAAGTAGTATCTTCAATTTGACGACGAATTAAAGCAATACGGTCTTGAATTTCTGCTTTATCTCCAGAACCATCAACGATAACTGTATGCTCTTTATTAACTTTAATACTCTCAGCTCTACCTAATTGATCAACTGTAGCATCAGATAAAGAAAGTCCAACTTCCTCAGAAATTACAGTTCCTCCAGTAAGAATTGCAATATCTTGTAACATTTCTTTTCTTCTATCTCCAAATCCAGGAGCTTTTACAGCAACACAGTTAAATGTTCCACGAATTTTGTTTACAACTAAAGTAGCAAGAGCCTCACCCTCAACATCATCAGCAATAATCAAAAGTCTTGCTCCAGTTTGAACAATTTGCTCAAGCACTGGTAAAATTTCTTGAATGTTAGTGATTTTTTTATCAGTAATTAAAATATATGGAGTATCCATAACAGCTTCCATTTTTTCAGTATCAGTTACCATATATGGAGATAAATAACCTCTATCAAATTGCATACCCTCAACAACATCAAGCTCAGTCGTCATAGTTTTTGACTCTTCAATAGTAATAACTCCATCATTTGAAACTTTCTCCATAGCATCAGCAATTAAAGTTCCAACTTCATCATCACCAGCCGAAATAGCTGCAATTCTTGCGATGTGGTTTTTGCTCTCAACTGGCTTACTCATAGCTTTAATTTCTTCTACTGCAAGCTCTGTAGCTTTTTGCATTCCACGACGAACAATAATTGGGTTTGCTCCTGCTGCAACATTTTTTAAACCTTCAGTAATCATAGCTTGTGCAAGAACTGTAGCCGTTGTAGTTCCATCTCCTGCAACATCGTTAGTTTTTGTAGAAACTTCTTTTACAAGTTGCGCCCCAATGTTTTCAAATGGGTCTTCTAATTCGATTTCTTTTGCAATAGATACACCGTCATTTGTAATTAATGGTGTCCCATAAGATTTATCTAAAACTACATTACGACCTTTTGGCCCAAGAGTTACTTTTACAGCGTTTGCTAATTGGTCAACTCCAGATTGTAATGACGCACGAGCTTCTGCTCCAAATTTCATTTGCTTTGCCATTTTCATTTCCTCCAATATAAAAAATTATTCAACTATTGCTAAAATATCGCTTTGCTTAACGATAACATAATCTGTTTTATCTAGTGTTACATCTGTTCCAGAATATTTAGAGTAAATAACTTTATCTCCAACTTTAACTTCCATAACAACTTTCTCTCCATCAACAATGCCTCCAGGTCCGACAGCAACCACTTCAGCCTCTTGTGGTTTTTCTTTAGCTGCGCCTGTTAAAATAATTCCAGATTTCGTTTTTTCTTCAGCTTCTAGGTGTCTTACAACAACTCTATCGCCAAGTGGTTTTAAGTTCATACATGACCCTCCTAAGTTTTGTTCTAAATAATTAGCACTCACCCAAATAGAGTGCTAGTACAGTTCTATAATAAATTATTTCTTATCATTTTTCAAGATATTTTTTGATTTTTTTCAAAAAATGTTGGAATAAAATGTAAATATCAATTTTTACTTTTTAAAAAGCTGATTTTCCCGAGCATAATAAAACAAATATTGCTGAGCATAACCAGCCAAATCACCATAATAATCTAAGGCAAAATCCTTAATTTTTTTGAGACTTTGCTCCTCACCATTAAAGTATAGCCCTTCCATCACTCTTTTAATCCAAACATCAGTAGGAAAAATATCATTTTTTTTGTATGCAAAAAGCAAAATACAATCAGAAACTTTTGGGCCAACTCCACTAATTTGCATCAAATATTCACGGGCATCATCAGAATTCATATTATAAATTTGATTTAGGTCAATTGTACCATCACTTACTTTTGCACAAGCATCTAAAATATACTTATCCCTAAATCCAACTTTACATTCCCGAAGCCCCTCATTAGTCGCCAAAACAAGTTGTTCAACCGTTGGAAATGCATAATAATCTTCACCATGCATTTGATTTTTGCTACCGTATTTTGCACAAATATTTTCGATAGATTTTTTTATATTTGGAATACCATTATTTTGTGAAATTATAAAAGAAATCAACATCTCCCAAGGGTCTTGCTTCAAAATTCGTATCCCACCCCCAAATTCCACAGCATTTTTCATATGTTCATCTTTGCTACTAAGTACCTTTTTTATTTGAGAATAATCAGTTTCGCCATCAAAATAGTTATACCAAAACTCATTATACTCATCTAAATTATTATCAGTTTCTTCATTATATATACCAAAATTATTTTGTGCGATGATACGGAATGTGTGTGGAGTTGGTTCGCAAAACCTAAACACTTGACCACATTCCAAAGTTTGTCTAATATTAAAATTTGTATTCACCTATTACCCTCCTAAAAATTTGCCTATTTCATTATTGCCAAATAAAATTATTTCTATACAAAAAGTAGACCATTATTTTTAATAATAGCCTACTTTGTTTAATTAATCAAACTTAAAGTACGTTAATAATGTCTGCAACATTTGAGCCTGACTAGCTAGCTCCTGACTTATTGCTGCTGTTTCTTCCGAAGTTGCCGCATTATTTTGGACTACATCAGAAATAATTTTTGTACCTTTAACAAGTTCCGAAAGCCCTTCATATTGCTCCTCACTAGTTACCAATAAATCATGCGCAATTACTGCTGTTTTATCAATAGTTTCAACAATTTCTTGCAAACTATCAGCAGTTGAATTAGCAAGGATTTGACCCTTTTCTACACTGCTTGTATTTCTCTTTAAAACGTTCTCAATCTCATGCACACTTTGCGCACTTCTTGTTGCAAGCTCACGAATTTCATTGGCAACAACACCAAATCCTTTACCTGCTTCACCTGCTCTTGCAGCTTCAATTGTAGCGTTTAGAGCCAATAAATTAGTTTGCTCAGCAATATCCTCTACATTTTTTAACACTTGTGTAATTACTGCTCCTGACTTATTAATCTCTTCCATAGAAGCTACCATTTGTTGCATATACTTTGTCCCTTCATGAGCCTTTTGTTTAGCCTCTTGAGAGATGTCTTTACACTCTGTAAAACGTGATGTTGTATTTGTGATATGCGCTGTAATTTCTTCTGTAGTTTCAATAAAACTATCAACTATAATAGCTTGGTCTGTTGCTCCTATTGCAAGCTCTGTCGCTGCATGGGCAAGCTCTGCTGCACCTGTAGTTACCTCATCAGCCGACGTTTCTATTCGTTGCAAAGTGCCATGTAACTTATGAGAAATTTCTACTAAAGCACTTTTAATAGGAAGAAAATCCCCATCATACTTTGCCTGCATCTCCAAACTTTTATTAAAATTACCTTGTGCCATCTCATCTAAAACAAGTTGCACCTCACTAATTATAGCTCTTAACTTTGCCGTCATTTTCAAAAATTCTTGTGCCAGCATACCCGGCTCATCATTATAAAACTCTGGCATCTTAACATTAAGATTTCCTTTTTGAATTTCAGAAGCCGAATTCACTATAGTATGAAGTGGAGCTAATAATTTTCTTGTTAACACATTTATACCAAAGTTTAATAATACTAATCCTGATACTGATAATACCAACAAATTTCCTGCTAACGCTGTAGCATCTGAATATAAATCCGAAGGTTCAACAGCAATATTTGCCCACCAAATATCATTTCCAGCCTTAATTGGTGAAAATACTCGGCTATGCTTAGACCCATCTAAATAAGATGTTTCTACAGTAAAAGTTTCTCCGTACTTTGCAAGCTCCTTAATATCTTCCATACTTTTTGGAGAAAGATATGCATCTAAATTTTGCCCAATATAATCTGCACTATTTGACTCATAAATTATTTCCCAATCTCCAGATAATACCGAAGTAAAAGCCGTTGGAAATTCTAAATTATCCATATTTGTTTGCTCAAAATTATCAATTATAATATCTGCAAAAACTACTCCTTTAAATTGATTATTTATAACAATTGGATAACTCACATGACAAATTCGTATACCATTAGATAGTTCATCTGGCAGAGATACATACGGCTCTAATGTATTTTTTGGTATTGTATAAAAATTCTCTGTTGAATATGAATTATAATCAGTAAAAACTGTTGGTGAATTCAAATTATGTTGAGTAACTTTAAATGCATAAATCTCCTGAGTTGGGTCAAATGCGTATGGCTCAAAATATATCCCTACCCCATAAATATTTTTGTTATTTTTACTAATGTATAATGCACGATTTTTCAAAATACTTTCCATCTCCAAATTTTCATCTGAAAACTGCTTGTTATATAATACACTAAGATTTTCTAACGGTTCATATTCTTTGTATGGCGCTCTTAACGAATTATATTCATCAACAATATAACCCTTTGTATCTATAACAAAATTTGCGGCATCTTCAAGCAAACCTTCTATTAATAATGCATTATATTTTGCTGCCGAATTGAATGTTTCCCCCACACGTTTCTGATTTAAATCAATAACTCCATAACCTGTAACATAAGTTGTTAATAATAAGATAAGTGTAACATAAATCCCCAAAACCAATGATAATTTTTTGTTTAACTTTAAATTGTTAAATTTTTCCATTGCTGTCCTCCTTACTCTCTTTAATATGTACTAAGCTTGTATATCTTTTCTAATTTGTCACAAAATCCTCAAATCTATAATACCATGACTTGACTAAATTACGCAAATAACTAAGTTTTAATATATTATTAACTTTAATAAAAAATAGGCTACCATTTAGATAACCTATCCCCTAATAATTATTCAAACTTATAATGTGCTAATAAATTTTGAAGTAGCTCTGCCTGACTTGCAAGTTGCTCACTAATTGCTGCTCCCTCTTGTGAGGCTGAGGCATTAGATTGAATTACATCTGCAATTATTTTGGTCCCTGCAACAAGCTCCTCAATACTTTCATATTGCTTATCATTTGCCAACAACAAATCATTTGATATAGTAGCAGTCTTTTCAACAGTCTCCACAATCTCCCTAAGACTTTGTGATGTTTCATTTGCCATCTGCTGACCAAAAGACACGCTACGTTGACTAGCTTTTATCACCTTCTCTATCTCATGAACACTGTCTGTACTATGGTTTGCAAGCTCCCGAATTTCACTAGCAACAACAGCAAATCCCTTGCCTGCCTCTCCTGCTCTTGCGGCTTCTATACTGGCATTTAGGGCCAACAAATTAGTTTGGTCAGCAATATTTTCTACAGTCTTTAATACCTCCGAAATAATTTGACTCGAATTACTAATTTCTTGCATAGAGCCTAACATTTTTTCCATACTTTTAACGCCATCATACGCTTTTTGCTTTGCCTCATTAGAAATACTCTCACTTTCTTTAAATGAAGTAGCTGTAGAATTCACTTGTTGTGCGATTTCTTCGGTAGTTTTTATAAAGCTATCAATAACTAATGTCTGCTCTGATGTTCCCTTTGCCAAATCTGTAGCCGAATATGCAATTTCACTTGCACCCAAACTTACCTCACTTGCAGTAATACTAATTTCTTGCAAAGAACAACTTAGACTCTTAGAAATTGTTCCCATAGCCTTTTTAATAGGAAGAAACTCCCCTGGGTAATTTCCTTTCAGCTTAGATACTGCTGTAAAATCTCCTTCTGCCATATCCTCCAAAACATCATCAATTTCTGTAACCAATTCTTTTAATGTAGTTGACATATGCTCAAATCCTTTTGATAATTGACCCATCTCATCATTATTTTGACTCACAAGAGCCGTATTAAAATTACCTTTTTCTATGGCAACTTGAGCCTGTAATACATCATGAAGTGGAGCTAATAATTTTTTGGTTATATTTGTAATCATTATAAGTAAAAATATAACGGCAACTACTGCAACCACTACAATTAGCGACATCACATCAGTTACTGCCTCATATAAAATGTCTTCACTCATTCCAATTACAGCCCACCAAACATATGTCCCTGCCTGAATTGGGCAAAAAACTTGAATTAATCCATCATCATTTTTGGTACTAAATACAAACGATATTCCGTTTTTTGCAAGAGAGTTTAAAGTTTCCATGTTTTTTGAAGTTATATACTTGCTTATATTTTCTCCCATACGTTCTTCGCCTCTTGTATCAAAAACAACTTCCCAATCATTAGTAAATATTGCTGAATATAATGATGGATATTCTGGGTCAGTCATAGCAATTTCACTAAATTCTGAAGTTATAATATCAGCTACTACCACCCCTTTAAATTGTCCATCTACAATTATTGGATAACTAACATGACTCATTCTTACCCCATTATCCAACAATTCTGGGTTTGAAACATATGGTTGCATCGTATTTTTTGCCACAGAATAAAACGCCTGTGAAGCATAACTTGAATAATTTTGCAAAATAATCGGTGTCATATTATTGATATCAACTTTAAACCCATACGTATCCATATTGATATCAAACGCATATGGCTCAAAATATATTCCAACCCCATTTATATGAGGGTTATTTTTATTCGCAAAAATTGCTCGGCTTAACAAAAAATCTTCCATTCTTGCATTTTGAGGCGAGATATTTGTATTATATAATACACTAGTATTATCTTCCTCATCTGTAGCACTCCTTAATGAGCCGTATTCCTCAACTATATACCCCTGTACCTCACTTGCAAAATTATATGCCTCATCAATTAAAGCCTGCACAAACAAGGCGCTATAATGCGACCCTAACGCAAATCTCTCCATAATAGCAGTTTGGCTTATATTATTTACTTTTCCAGCTGTAATTATTGTGGTGATAGCTAAAATTATAGTTATAAACACACCTATTATTATGTTCAATTTTTTACTTAGTTTAAAATCTCGAAATCCTCCCATTCCCTCTCCTCTCAATAAGATAACTTTTGAATACAATTTAAATTATTAATTATTAATAATTTTTTCAAATATGTATAGAGAAATTATATATTACCTTATAATATACCATGCACTTCTTCAATTTAGCAATAAATTATCTTTTAAATAACTATAAATATTACCTAAAAAATATTTTTATCTATTAGTTAAATTTCATTAAACAAAAATCCCATATATTAACAATTCCTAGAAAACTTATTTATAAATTAAATTTTTTATGGAAAATTCACCCAAAAAAGACTATGGAAAATTTATATCCATAGTCTCAAAGCCCTGCTCGCTTTTTACGTTAGTCAAATTTAAAATGTGATACCAAACTTCTAAGACCTTCTGCCTGAGCTGCCAACTCCTGACTAATTGCCGCACTCTCCTGTGAAGCTGCCGCATTTACCAAAATTACGCTCGCAATCTGATTAGTCCCCTCAACAAGCTCTGTCACACTCTCACTTTGCTTTTGACTAGCGTCCAATAAATCTTTAGAAATATTTGCTGTTTTATCAACAGTTTCCACAATCTCAATAAGGCTATTTGCTGTTTGATTTGCGATTTGCTGACCTCTCTCAACACTTGCCAAACTTGCTTTAATAACTTCATCAACTTGTTGCACACTTACTGTACTTCTGTTTGCCAAATCTCGGATTTCATTTGCAACAACTACAAACCCTTTACCCAAATCTCCAGCTCTTGCGGCTTCAATACTTGCATTTAAAGCAAGAAGGCTTGTCTGGTCAGCAATGCTCTCAACTGTCTTTAATACATCAGAAATAATTTGGCTAGAACGACCAATTTCCTTCATCGCATCTAACATTTCATTCATACACTCAGCACCTTCACCAGCTTTTTGTTTTGCATCTTGGCAAATTCGTTCGCTCTCTTTAAATGATAATGCCGTTTCACTAATATGAGCTGCTATTTCTTGCGTCGTTTCCACAAAACTATCAACAACTATAGTCTGTTCGGTTGCTCCTTTTGCAAGCTCAACAGCGGCATAAGCAATTTCTGAAGCACCATGACTTACCTCTTCAACTGACAAATTAATTTCTCTCAAAGAAGCACTTAAATTTTGTGAAATATCATTTAGTGCATTTTTAATAGGAAAAAAGTCCCCATTATAAGTTACTTTTAATTGTGAAACAGCTGTTAAATCTCCTTTTGCCATATCTGTTAAAATATTGTCAATTTCACGTATAATATTTTTGAGTTTGTCAGACATATCCACAAATCCTCGTGATAATACACCAATCTCATCTTCATACGGGTTAGAAATATTAATATCAAGCTTCCCTTCACCAATACTTTTTTGAGCGTCCAATACGTCTTCTAATGGATTTAATATTTTTCTTGCAACTAATCTAATAACTATATTTAAAGATAATATAGCCAAAATTGAAAAACTAACAATAATAAAAGTTGTGTGTGTTACATCTGAATATAAATCCGATGGTTCAATCCCAATTAATGCCCACCAAGTTTCAGCACCTGCATAAATTGGCGATAATATTCTAAAATGTTTTGTACCATCTGGATAAACCGTTTCCACCTTAAATGGCTCACCTTTTTTTACTAATGCTTCTATCTCCTCAAGACTTTTTTCAGTTATATAATTAACCAAATTATGGCCAACATAACCTTCTATTCTTGAGTCATAAACAAATTCCCAATCACTTGATAATACTGAAGAAAATATTGTTGGAAAATCATCAGCAACTACTTTAGTTTTATCAAAATTACTAGCTAAAATATCGGCAACAACTACCCCCTTAAATTCTTCATCAATAATAATTGGATAACTAATATGACTAACTATTACACCGTTTGATAACACTCTCGGCTTTGAAACATATGGTTCATATGTATCTTTTGGCGTTGTATAAAAATCCTCATAAATATAATCATTAAGATTTGTTATGGCTGAGGCACGCTCACTACTATCATCAACCTTAAATGCATATACTTCTTTTTCTGGGTCAAACGCATATGGCTCAAAATAAACTCCAATTCCAAAAATATGTGCATTATTTTTATTTGCATAAGAAGCTCTATTTATTAAAAAATCTTCTACTCTTTGATGCCTACCCGAAAATTCCATATTATACAACAAACTTTCATTATCATGTTCATGTTGATGATACATTAAACTTTTATATTCATCAACTATAAACGCCTGTGTATCAATTACAAAATTATAGGCCTCATCTATAAGCGATTGCACATACAATGCGTTATACTGAGCTTTTGCACTAAACCTCTCAAGCACTGCTTTTTGGCTAAGTATATTAACTTCATATGCCGTTATTAAGGTGGTGACTGCCAAAATTAGTGTTACAAATAATCCAATTATTAATGTCAATTTTTTTCCAAGTGGCAAATTCTTAAATTTTTCCATAATTCTCTCCCCATAATCTGTAGGTATTTAAAAAGTTTATTACTTTTGTATAATTTCTCTAATATATATAATACCATATTAATAACAAAATGTCGAAAAAAAAGCGAACTATATATAAAATATAATCCACTTTTTTTATTAGTCATGAAATGTAAATTGTGTCAATAAACTTTGTAAACTTTCAGCCTGAGCAGCTAACTCCTCACTAATTGCCGCACTCTCCTCTGAGGCTGCCGCATTTACCTGAATTACTTCCGAAATCTGTCCAGTTCCTTCAACAAGTTTTGCAATACTTCTATGTTGCTTCTCATTAGCAAGCATTAACTTTCTTGAAATATCAACAGTTTGTTCAACAGTATCTACAATTTCTACAAGACTGTTTGCAACTTCTGTCGCCATCTCTTGCCCCCTATTAATACTATCTAAGTTTGCCTTAATAACTTCCTCAATCTCCTTAACACTTGCCGTACTTCTAATTGCCAAATTACGAACTTCAGACGCAACTACAGCAAATCCTCTTCCAAATTCTCCTGCTTTGGCTGCCTCTATTGTAGCATTTAGAGCAAGTAAATCTGTTTGGTCTGCAATATCTTTAACAGTTTGTAATACATCAGAAATAACCTTCGTAGAACTATTAATATCATGCATAGACCCCAACATATCTTGCATAGAATTTGCCCCCTCATTCGCCTTTATTTTGGCCTCACTACAAATTCTCTCGCTCTCCTCAAATGCAAAGTTATTAGTATCAATTTGCTTAATAATACTTTTGGTAGTTTTTAAAAATTGGTCAATAACCAAAGTTTGTTCTGTAGTACCTCTTGCAAGTTCTACAGCAGCAAACGAAATTTCACTAGAACCATGAGTTAACCCATCAACAGAATCATTAATTTCTAACAAAGAGATATTTAACTTTTCTGATAGTTCAACTAATGCCTTCTTAATAGGGAAAAACTGCCCATCATAAGTTACTTTCATTGCTGATATTGACGTAAAATCTCCTTCTGCCATACCACCCAAAATATGCTCAAGTTCTGAAATAATATTTTTAAGTTTAACCGTCATATTCTCAAATCCTAACGACAACATTCCCACTTCATCTTCGGTTTTATGAGGTAGCATTATATCAAAATTACCTTTTCCAATTTCAGCTTGTGCCTCAATAATTTCCATAATAGGCTTCGTTAATTCTTTAGAAACTTTAGCAATTATAAAGTTTACTACCAAAATTGCACATATCAAAATTCCAATAACGATACTTGTAATTCTTATAGTCGCATAATTTAAATCATGTGGCTCAACTGCAATAATTGCCCACCAAGTTTCAGCACCTGCCTTAATTGGAGACAACATTCTAAGGTGGGTTGTCCCATCTAAATATTGAGTTGTAATATCAAAACTTTGCCCAGCCTGTGCCAATTGGTTAAGATTATTCAAATCCTCTCCACGAATTAAATCTCTCAAATTTTGCCCAACATACTCATCACCCTTAGAATAATATACAACCTCCCAATCTTCAGTAACTACAACAGAAAATAAAGTTGGAAACTCCTCACTAAATATACGAGTTTGTTCAAAATCTATCGTACGAATATCAGCAACAACTACCCCCTGAAACTTACCATCTAGTATAATTGGATAACTAATATGGCTAATTTCCAAATTGTTTCCAACTTTTTCTGGTCTTGAAACATATGGCTCTAAAGTTTGTTTTGGCACAGAATAAAACGGCTCATTAGAATACTCTGAATAATTATTTATAGCAGTAATATCACTATTTTCATCATCAATTCTAAAAGCATATGCGTGCTGATTTGTATCAAAAGTGTACGGCTCAAAATACACCCCCACACCAAAAATATGTGCATTATTTTTGTAAGTATATATAGCTCTACTTATTAAAAACTCCTCTATTTTTGCATTCTGATCCGAAATTTCAACATCATATAATAAACTTTCTTCTGTGGTGTCATTTCCTTGCTCCTCAATAAAACTATTAAATTCATCAACTATATAGCTTTGTGTATCAATTACAAAATTATACGCTTCATCAATCAAACTTTGTACAACTAAAGCATTATATTGGGCCTTTAAAGTAAATCGTTTAGAAATTGAATCTGTGCTTAACTCCTTTACCTCAAACGCCAAAACTATCGTAATAATTAATAAAATTGCTGTAATAAATCCTCCAATAATCAAACTTAACTTTTTACTAAGTTTATAGTGTTTAAACCTTTCCATTTTCATCTCCTCTGTAATTTTTTGGCAAAAATATCCAAAAATTTATTTTTTCTTTATAAACTTTATATACGTTTATTTAGTTTATAATATTTTATTAACTTCGCATCTGTATATATTTAATATAACACAATATTTTTAAAAAGTGAAACAAAAAATTAGATTAAATCTAAGTATACAGAATTTTAAATATATATTTAATAATATACACCAGCTAATTATTTTATTTATCTAAATATATTAGGACAAAAAAAGCAGTTCATCACGATTTCTGGAATTCATAAATCTCAAATGGCTTTTCCAATCTTATTTTCACATTTAAAATATTCCCTACAAATCATTTTATATTTAATTTAAATCACAAAAAAATAGGCTATAAACAATTTGTTTATAACCTAAACTTATGCAAAACTTTTAGTCAAATTTAAAAAATGCCAATAACTCTTCTAAACTCTCTGCCTGACCAGACAACACTTCACTAACAGCAGCGTTCTCTTCAGAAGTTGCCGCATTATTTTGTACAACATCAGAAATAATTTTTGTTCCTTTTACAAGCTCAGACAAACTCTCATGTTGTTCAGCACTTATAACCATCAACTCATTTGCAATAACTGCCGTTTGATTAATAGTAGTAACAATCTCAACCAAACTATTAGAAGTAGCATTTGCCAACTGTTCTCCACGCTCAATATTAATTTGCGTTTGATTAACAACTTCTTCAATCTCATAAACACAATTGGCACTTCTATCAGAAAGTTCACGGATTTCACTTGCAACTACTGCAAACCCTTTACCTGCCTCACCTGCACGGGCTGCTTCAATTGTTGCATTTAACGCAAGCAAACTAGTTTGGTCTGCAATTGCCTCAACAGTTTTTAATACAGTAGAAATAGTTTCTCCAGAATTACTAATTGCCTTCATAGATTTTAACATCTCTTCCATAGAGTCAGCCCCTTCATGAGCCTTTTGTTTTGCCTCATTAGAAATACGCTCACACTCTTCAAATTGAGAAGTAGTATTTGTAATATGATTAGTAATTTCTTCTGTAGTTTCAATAAAACTATCAACAATAATTGCTTGGTCTGTAGCACCTACTGCAAGCTCCAAAGATGACTGCGAAATTTCACTAGCCCCCTGACTTACCTCTTTTGAAGCGATACTAATATTTTTTAATGAGCCACTAAGCTGTTCAGTAATGGACATTAGGGCCTCCTTAATAGAAAGAAACTGCCCATGGTAACTAGCTTGCATATTTGAAGTTGCCGTAAAATCACCCTTTGCCATAGCTCCTAATACAAACTCAATTTCATTTATCAATTCCTTTAATCCAGAACCCATTTCCATAAATCGTTTTGACAATACCCCAATCTCATCATTAGTATTAATTTGTAAATCTAAATTAAAATCACCCTTTTGAATTTGTTCAGCCACAACAACAACCTCATCTAATGGCTTTAACAATTTAGTAATTCCAACCTTTATAACAGTGTTCAAAATTAACAAAACAATAATTGCCATCATAACCATAATATACGAAAGATAATTCATATCATCATACACATCATTTATATTAATTTCTACATGGGCCCACCAAGTTTCGTACCCAGCATCAATTGGTGATAAAAATCTCATATGTTGTGCGCCATTATGATATGTTGTTTCAATAACAAAAAATTTCTCTTTCTCAACTTCATTTAGCCAACGAGTCATGCTATCAAGTTCTAAGTAGTCTTCAACGTGTTTACCTGTACTACCAATCCCCTCACTATCATACATAATTTCCCAATTATCTCTCAAAATTGAAGTATATAATGTTGGCATATCCTCATCATAAATACGTGTTTGAGAAAATTTATTAGTTAAAATTTCTGCAACAACAGCACCTTTAAACTGCCCATTTACAATAATCGGATATGTAATATACGAATTACTTATACCGTTATCCATAAGTTGTGGTGATGAAAAATATGGTTGCATTGTATTTTTAGGAATAGTATAAAAATTTTCATTTGCGTAATCAGAGTAATTTTTATAAACTTCAACATTTGTTCCTGTTCCATCAACTGCATAACCATAAGCTTGTAAATTTGATGTAAATGCATATGGCTCAAAATATACCCCAGCCCCAATAATTACATCATGATTTTGTATATGAAATTTAATTAAATTTAGTATGTATTCCTCAAGCCTAGAATTTGAACTAGAGAGCATTAAGTCATTATATACCAAACTATTATATGTATTTTCATCAACAATACTACTCCCCGTTTGTAGCACATTAGAAATATAAACTTGTACTTCCGAAATAAATTCAAACCCTTCATTTAATAAACTCTCTACAACAACAGCATTTGTTCTAGCTTCTGCACTTAACCTATCAACAACAGCATCTTTACTCACAGTACGAACTTGAGCAAGGGTAATAGTCATCATAACTGCAATTACAACTGATAAACTTATCCCAATAATAAATGTTAATTTACTAGAAAGTTTTTGGTTATTAAAATTATCCATATAATTTCTCCTTTTTTTATATTTTTTATGTAGAATTTGTAGCCCTATTAGATAATTCTACCACACTCTTATAATAATAACTAGTATAATCTCTAAATTGTCATATTTTGATAAGTAATTTATAGTCTATATCTTGCATATTTTGTAGCAAATCAATAAACCAAAATGTAGACTTTGTAAATAATAACTAATACGCTAACAAATTTATCGGATAACTTTAAGCTAATATGTAAAATTATTCACATATTATATTTTTCATTTCAGCTAACTATTTATATTTCTCCCCAAAAATATAAATTTACACACAAAAAAGCAGATTAGAATTTACTAATCTGCTTTTTAATCGTATTAAGGGACAGGGCTACAAGGACTCGAACCTTGGAATGCAGGAATCAAAATCCTGTGCCTTACCGACTTGGCGATAACCCTATGAAGCGTACCCACAGGGATTCGAACCCCGGACCCACGCCTTAGAAGGGCGTTGCTCTATCCAGCTGAGCTATGGATACAAAAAGCGGGTGATGGGAATCGAACCCACGTAGCCAGCTTGGAAGGCTGGAGTTCTACCATTGAACTACACCCGCAAAAGTTATGCGTATCTTTGTTGCACATTTTATAAAATATGCGGATAAAGGGAGTCGAACCCCCACGCCAATGGCGCTAGATCCTAAGTCTAGTGCGTCTGCCAATTCCGCCATATCCGCATATAAGTGAGCCACCCGGGGTTCGAACCCGGGACCACTTGATTAAAAGTCAAGTGCTCTACCAACTGAGCTAGTAACTCACAACAGGGCTACAAGGACTCGAACCTTGGAATGCAGGAATCAAAATCCTGTGCCTTACCGACTTGGCGATAACCCTATATTATATATCTTAGTATTACCATTTTGATTTTTAATATACATAATTTCTCAAAAAATTATTACATATATTAAGGGTGGAAAATGGGGATCGAACCCACGACCTCCAGGACCACAATCTGGCGCTCTAACCGACTGAGCTATTCCCACCACAAAACGTACCCACAGGGATTCGAACCCCGGACCCACGCCTTAGAAGGGCGTTGCTCTATCCAGCTGAGCTATGGATACAAAGAGCGGGTGATGGGAATCGAACCCACGTAGCCAGCTTGGAAGGCTGGAGTTCTACCATTGAACTACACCCGCATACAATTTCTGTAATGCTTGTCTTAATGCTTAACCCCTACTCTCTAAATAACTAGGGCTTATCTCACTAACAAGTAATATTATATGAGGATTTTTTTAAAAAGTCAAGTAGTTTTTTGGATTTTTTCTATAAATTTTAGCGAAAAACTTTTTATTGTAACCCCTAACCTCTAAAAACCTAGTATTTTCAAGATTTGTGTAACTCCTCCAAAATACAAATTTAGCCAAAAAAATCGTGGTGCTAGACTAATTTTAATATCCAACACCACTTTTTATTTCAATTTCTCAAATCAAAAATTAAATTTTATATTCTAAATCTCACTTTCAATCTTCAATTTCATAGCCGATAATGCTTTTCCTCGATGGCTAATTTTATTTTTTTCTTCAGCTGATAATTCGGCCAAAGAAGTTTCTTCATTAATATAAAAAATCGGGTCATATCCAAAACCATTGCTACCTTTTGCCTCAAAACCGATATACCCTTCAATTGTTCCTTTTGTAACTATCGGTTTTTGATTTGGTGCAATTATCGCAATCACACATACAAATCTTGCTGTACGATTTGACCACAACACGCCTTCCATTCGCTCAAGAATAATTTTATTTTTTTCCTCGTATGGCGTGTCCTCTCCCAAATATCTTGAAGAATACACTCCTGGTTCTTTATTTAGAAAATCAATTTCTAGCCCAGAGTCATCTGCCATAAATAAATATTGATTAGTATCCTTTTTTTCCATATAAGAAATAATGCTTTCAACTTTAATTACAGCGTTCTCCTCAAAAGTTGTACCAGTTTCTTCTATATTATAGTCGATTTTTGCATCTGCCATCGTAATAATATTATAATCCTCAAAAAACTTTTTTACTTCTCTAACTTTTCCTTGATTTGTTGTCACCAACATTATAGACTTCATTCTAAACTTCCTCCTCCTTATAATATTTCTCATATGTTTGTCGAGTTACTTCTTTAAAATTACTACCTTCAGGAAAAATTACCACTTGTCCATCAACCAAAATCGTAATTTTTTGGGCCATAGTATTTTCAAATACAACTTCCATAATTTTTCTAGCTAGCTCAATTTCCATAGCCGACCCACCTCCATAGTTTAGCATCTGCATATGCAAATTGACAACTACAGTTTCTTCTATATAATGTACGTCAATTACTTTATCTAAAGTTTCATCTAACCATTGTTGAGAGTCAAAATTTTTTAAATTTTCCTCTGCTTCATCGTGCAAAAACTCTTCTAAATTTTGTCGTAAACTTGGCTGAGTTTGAGTTGGTAAAGTTTCTTGTATATTGTTGTTCAAAACGCCCATCATAAAAAAGGCCCATACAATTTGTTTCATAATTAAAATTCTCCTTACTATATTTAATTCCTAAATTAACTCCACCTATTTATCTTTTCCAAATTTACTATATTTTACCATTTATATTGTACATTATTTAACTTCCGTATACAAATATTATTTTTGCACAAAAAAAGAAATCCCTATTTAAAATAGAGATTTCTAAAATTTATCTTGTATACATATTATCAAAATAGTGTATGATACTTTCATAAATTGCTAAACAATATTTTTGATTAAAGTCATCAGAAACTAACTTTTGAATATCACCCCAGTTAGTTAAAAATCCACCTTCTAACAGTACTGCTGGCATATCACTTGTACGTAAAACATAATAAGTTACATTAGATTTTGCTCCTCTGTTAGTCATTCCTGTATAACTTATCATCTTATTAATCATAATTTCAGCAAGCTCTTTGCTTAACCCATCATCAGTTGGATAATAAAATACTTCTGTTCCATTTGCTGAACTACTAGTTGCTGCGTTATTATGAACACTTACAAATAAATCTGCTCCAATTTCATTAGATAAAGTTGGACGGAAATCTACTGTTATATAAGTATCTGTTTCTCGTGTATAATAAATTTTAATATCTGGTCTTTGTTCTAATAATCTAGCAAGTTCTGCTACTTGGAAATCAATTATTTGAACTTCCGTATAACCATTTGAAACTGCTCCTGGGTCAGAACCACCATGTCCTGGGTCAATTACTAATATCTTGTCATAGCGTTCTCTTGGGTCCATCAAATCAAAAATAATAACATTTCCTCTTGTAGAAATATCATACGCCTGAACTCTTGCCTCATCAATAATTAACTTCGTTGTAATATCTGTAATAACCGAAATATCATTAACTTTATCATCGTTAACATCTATAAATTCATCTACCAAATATTTACTATAATCTGCACCCAAATCAACAATCATCTGACGTTCAATATAATTATCCGTTACAGAAATTTGGCTAATATCTACCATTCCTTCTGGGAGTGTTATTTCGATATTTGTAGTCTCATAATTATAAAATACTGCTCTATCACTTGGCACAAATCCATCATCAAACCATTCTTCTTCAACTTCTGGCTCTTCTTCAATTTCTGGCTCTGGCACATCACCTTCATCAACCATTCTAAACATTAAGTTTCCATCTACTTCTTCAAAATAATAATCATATTTTGCCTGTCGACTTAGCCATAATGTTAATTCCGAACCATTTCTAATGTTTTCCAAAGATGCATCTTCAATAAAGTTTAAATCAAGGTCTTTCCACTCTTCCTCATCATTAAAATATGAATTATTAAGAGTAAATTCCACTTTATCACGAAGTTTATCAGCGTTTACATCAAGTTGAGCTTCTCGTAAATCTTTGAAGAAAACGTAATCCCCAATATCATCAGACCCCACAATAATTGCGCTTACTGGTTGCTCCTCAAAATTTATTATAACCTGTCTTCTATTGCTATCTAATTCCACAGAAGCTTTTGCCCCAGACTTTAAGTCAAACACAACTCTAGTAGTATTTGCTGAGAGTTGACTTGTGCGAATTAATGAAACAAAATCATTATCTGTTGGTATAATTTCTCTTGGCAAAGTATTTTCACTATTGATAATATCAACTACCAAATGCCCTGCAACCATTGAAACATCAATATCACTAATCGCACTACGAGTATCAATTAATCCCGTTGCACCATCTGTAGTTTGACGCATTATTGCATCAACAACCGTAGTTTTTGCATTACTTTGTGCTGGAGCATTTACTTCTGTATAATTTTCAGTTCCTATGTAAACTTCTTTTACTCCATCTAACATTCCTAATGCGTTATTAACTTGCTGTTGCCAAGTAATTCTTGGGACTTCCATAATTCCAAGGTCACTAAACCCTTCTTCCTCAACTTCTGGTTCTACCTCTTCAATTTCTGGTTCGATTTCTTCTTCAACTTCTGGCTCTACCTCTTCGATTTCTGGTTCTACCTCTTCGATTTCTGGTTCTACCTCTTCGATTTCTGGTTCTAATTCTTCCTCAATTTCTGGGTATGGTCTTTCTGGCTCTGGGTGTTCTGTCTCTGGTCTTTCCATAAGGTCTGTACGAATATTTACAGTTCTTAACTCTTGGTTCCAATCAACTCGCATTCCTAAATTTTCACTAATAAAACGAACAGGCACCATAACTTTATCATTAATCAATTTTACAGGCACAGTTAACTCATGATATTCCCCATCAACCCAAGCAAATTCTTCATTATATTTTAGAGTAATTAGAGTTTCCTCATAATAAATATAGGCACGTTTTTCTGTATTTTTCCACTCAACCATTGCACCCAAAGGCTCAAAAACTTCTCGTATAGGTACTAAAGTTACATCATCAAATTGAATAGGTGGCATTACTGAAGTATTTACTTCCTCACCATTTATATATAGTGTGATTGGTGGCAAACTATATTCTTGAACTATCCCATCATATTCTATTGTTAGCGCTTGAGTTGGAGTTGCCATTGCTCCAATTGCAAGCATTCCAAGACCTAACATACCCATTCTAATTTTATTACTCACGCAAAAATCCTCCTTGTTTATATAGTTCATCTGTAAATACTTGTAAATTTAATATTTACCTTAATTTTATTATTATAATTTATTATACCAAATATTTGTTAATGTTACAAAGGTAAATAACATATTTAACATTTTTGTAATCTTTCTCAAAATTATACCTAAAAAAATAAAAGACGTGATGTTACTCACGCCTTTGTTAAATTTATTTTAGTAAATCCAAAACCATATCCTCTGTAAGTATTGGAATTTCTAGGTCTTTAGCCTTTTTATTTTTACTTGATGTAGATAAATTATCATTATTAATTAGATAATTAGTTTTCTTACTAACAGATCCTGTTACTTTTCCTCCGTGTTTTTCAATTTCTAATTGCAAAGCCTTCCTATTTTCAAAATGCATTAAATCCCCAGTTATTACAAAAGTTTTACCAAATATTTGCGAATCTAATTGTTGAGGTAGTTTTTCTTGCTTAATTAAAGTTAACTCTAACATTAAATCATTTATCATAGTCTTATTTTCATCTAAACTAAAATAATGAACCAATGCCTCAGCTGTAATTTTGCCTATCCCATCAATTTCTAAAAAATCTTCTTCTGTTGCTACCAAAATTTTATTGATATCATCATCAAATTTTGTACAAATTAATTTTGCTGTAGCAAGCCCAACTTGCATAATTCCAAGCCCATGCAATACCTGTGCAAGTGTTGTAGTTCTTGAGTTATCAACAGCTTTAATCAATCTATTATATGATTGCTCCTTAAAGCCTTCCAAAGTTTTTAGTTCCTCCTCATGTTGCTTTAATTTATATATCGATAAAATATTTATCAAAATATTATTTTTCATCAGTTTTTCAATTGTAGCTTCTGATAAACTTTCTATATTCATTGCATTTCTACTAGCAAAATGACTAATTGACTTTAACATCTGAGCTTCACAATTTCCATTTGGGCAATAAAGCATTTTTGCTGATTTTTCTTGCTTGATAATAGTTTCACACCCACAAACAGAACAGTTTTTTGGAACTTCAACTGGGCCAGACTTAGTCAGATTTTCAGCAATTTGTGGAATAATCATATTGGCTTTGTAAACTATTACTGTATCACCAATTCCTAATTTTAATTGCTCCAAAATACTAATATTATGAACGCTTGCACGCCTTACTTCCGTCCCCTCAAGCTCCACAACTTCAAAATTTGCAACAGGATTTATCAACCCAGTTCGTGAAGTGTTCCATTCAATTTCGATTATTTTTGTTTCTTTAAGTTCATCACTCCATTTAAATGCAATTGAGTCTTTGGGGAATTTTGAAGTCGTTCCCAAACTTTTGGAATACTCAATATTATCATAAGTTAAAACTAGACCGTCAGAACCAAAATCATTATTGATAATTTCAGTTTCTAAACTATGAATTTGAGAGGCTATTTTCTCTTTATTAACCAAAAAATATCCTGCAATATCAAAGCCTTGCTCCTGCAACCAAGTTAGAGTTTGGCTTTTTAATTCAAAATCCTGATTTTCAATTTCTACTATAGAAAATGCAAAAAATTGTACGTTACGTTTTGCTGTTTCTTCAGAATTAAGCTGTCTAACACTTCCACTACACAAGTTTCTAGGATTTTTATATTTTTCCTCATCTGATAAATTTTCATTTATAATATTAAAATCACTATACGTAATTATAGCTTCACCTCTAATAGTTAAGTTGCCTTGATAATCAATTTTTAGGGGCAAATTTTTAAAAGTCTTAGCGTTGTTTGTAACATCTTCTCCAACAGTTCCGTTTCCACGAGTGACAGCCTGCATAAGTTGTCCATTATTATAGGTACAAACTACAGTTAAACCATCTAATTTCCATGACAAAACCCCCTCTTTATCCCCAAGAAATTGTTCTAGCTCCTCAATTTCTTTAGTTTTGTTGAGGGATAACATTGGTTTTTTGTGGTTAATTTTTTGTAGGTTACTAATTACTTCGTACCCAACTTTTTGTGTTACACTTCCTGCCAAAACTATATTTAATTCTTGCTCCAATTTCTCTAGCTCATCATACTTTTTATCATACTCTAAATTTGTCATGATTTCTCTGTTGTGTTGCTCATATGCTTTTGCTGCCTCAGAAAGTTCTTTTACCAAAGCGTGCATTTTCTTGATTTTCTCCATTAGTTACCTCACCTTAAAATAAAGCCTCCTCCAATTCGGAGAAGACTTATTGCTATATAATGACTATATTATATATTAAATTTACCTATCATGCAATCAAATTTTAAATCTTTCCATTTGACCTTTTAAGTTTGTTGATTGTGCCGAAAGTTCTTCACTAATTGCAACATTTTCTTGAGAAATTGCATAGATTTTTGTAATTTCCTCAAATAATCCCTCAATTCCCATCGTAATTTCACTTAGTGCGTCCCTTTGATCGATAGAATTATTTTTGATTTTTTGAGAAATTATTGAGCTTTCAATACTTGCTGACAAAATATTATTTAGTGCTTCTGTTGTTAAATGCACCATCTGCTCACCTTTTACAACGTTAATTAAATTATTTTGTAGCATATCATGAACTTCTTTTACGATTTCTCTTGTTGTTATAGAAAGCTCACGAACTTCCTTGGCAACAATTGCAAATCCTTTTCCTTGCTCCCCTGCATGGGCTGCTTCTATTGCTGCATTTAGTGCTAAAAGATTTGTTTGGTTTGCGATTTCATCAATCGAATTTATTATAGTAGAAATTTGTTCTGTAGATGCTGTAATTAGACTCATTGCCTCAACTAATTCTGTGGAAACTGCTTTGCCATCTGTAGCTTTTTTATTCATATCTTGGATAATATCGTACCCAATATTTACATTTTCCATATCTTTTAACATTTGTGAAGTTATATTTCCTGTATGCTCTTTAAAAGTTTGGAGTAATTCGTACTGACCTGTTGTAACTTCGGCAAGCTCCATTGAGCTACTGGCAATCTGTCTTGCCCCTTCACTTACATCATTTGCTGAAAAAGTAGTATCCTTTAAAACAGCTCGTAATTTTTCTGATATAGTTATTATTGACAATTTTATTTCAACAAAATCACCCACATACACTTTTTGTGGAATTTTTGTAAAATCACCTTCTGCAAAATCATGTAAAATCTCTGAAATTTCTTGGATATATCCACTCATATTTTTGGATAAATCATTTGTTACACCAACCAAAGTTTCAACTTCTTTGGTATCACACACAATATTTGAAGTATCTAGTCGCATTCTTCCTCCCCCAAGCTCGGATAACAAATATGATACGTCTATAAGTGGAGTTATATATTTATTTGTGAATTTAATTGTCAAAAATTTTGTGACAATATATGAAAAGAAAATTATAAAAGCTGCAAATGTTATGCAGTCTAAGATTTGTTGTACACTTGATGAAACTTCACTAGAAATTATTTTCCAGTCTGTTCCATCAACCAAATTGTATGAGGCATATATTAACCCACCTTTACTATAGATTTGAGTAATATCGCCAATATCTTTATTTACTACTGTCAAATATTCTTTGTTATAGTCTGATATTATCGTTAATTTATCAACATTAAACTGATATTCTGGGTCTGTATGAAATAAAATTTGATTATCATTATCTACTATAAAAATTTCTGTATTCTCATCAGATAAATTTTGAATAACTTGAGCCACAGTTTCAGCCTGAATTGTTGTTGATAAAACACCCACCACCTTACCATTATCTATAACTTTTGTAGACAACGAAACTGCCAATACATCATTTGCTAAATCAATATAAGGGTCTGAAACATAAATTCCATCAGTGACCATTGCTCCTTTATACCAAACTGTTTCGGTCACATTCTCTCCTGCTTGTGGTTGCCAGCCTTTTGAATGTACCACCTGCTCATTTAAATCAACAAAACAAAGAGAAAGTATCTCATCTCTACCCTCATTTTGATCAATTAAATGATACTCTATTTTTTCTAATTCCTTATAATTCTCACCTATAGCAATTGCTTTTGCTATCGTTTCTGTAATGGCTGCTTTTTTTGTTAACCAAAGTTCTAATTTAGAAGTTACAATTTCTGTGTGTTGATTTAAAATTTCCACAGTATTTATATTTGTAATTCTAATTATATTCATTAACTGGAAAATTGTTGAAATTATCAATGTTATTGTCATTAAAGTATTAAAGGTTTTTCTAATGTGGTTACCTAAAGTAATTTTTGTTTTCATCTTGAATTCCTCCCTCAACAGTCATTCCCCCATAATTAGTTTTATTCAGTTTAGACATTACTATTATAAATATCCAAATTTCTAATTTGTGTGACACAATTTATTTGAGAAGCACAATTTGACTTTTGTATACAAAACCTCTAGCATTATAATCATTGTGCTATAGTCATCTATATGTTAACCCACAATTTTCTAGTACATTTTAATATTTATATTTTGAAATTCAAATTAATAGTTAGAATTAACCAAAAAAAACAGCCTATACCCGTTAAGATATAGACTTATTTTTATTTAACATTACTTATAGTATTATTCATTTTTGTTAATATTACTCTGTCTTGAAAAACTCGATTTGCCCTCTTAGTGACATTGCTTGAGCTGCTAATTCCTCACTAATTGCAACGTTTTCTTGACAAATGATAGAAGTTTTTGTTACCTCTTTAAATAACTGGTCTGTTCCTTGTGTAATTTGAGTAAGTGCCTCTCTTTGTTCTATAGAATTATCTTTTAATTTGTCTGATACTGCTGCACTTTCATGAGTTGCCTCAACTATTGTATTTAGGGCATTTGTAGTAAGTTCCACAACCTCTTCCCCTTTAGATACACTCTCCAAATTTAATTTTAACATTTCATGAATATCCTGAACAATCTCACGTGTTTTAATAGAAAGTTCTCGAACTTCCACAGCTACAATTGTAAATCCTTTTCCGTGTTCTCCTGCTCTTGCTGCTTCAATTGATGCATTTAGCGCAAGTAAATTTGTTTGGTTAGCTATCTCATCAATAGCTGTAATAACTTCTGCAATTTGCTTTGTTGAACTACTAATAGAACTCATAGCCACGACCATATCATTTGCAATAACTTTACTATCGTTAGCTTTTTGTATCATATCTTCCATAATATCATGGCTTCTATCCATACTTTCTAAATCCTCTAACATTTTTCCTGTAGTAGCATCTATACTATTTTTGAATTCTGTTAATAAGTCATATTGCTCCATAGTAACTGCTGCTAAATCCATTGCAGAATTGGAAATATGCATAGAACCACTAGATACCCCGTCTGCTGATAATAATGTTTCTGAAAATACGTCATTTAATTTTAATGAAATATTTTCTAAAGAGGCTTTGATTTGCCCAAAGTCCCCTACATATAATAACGTTGGGTGCGATGTATAGTCTCCTTCTGAGAAATCATGTAATATAGTTGAAATTTCTTCTATATAATTAGAAATATTTCTTGATAAACTGTGTGTGGCATCTACTAATAACTGTATTTCTTCTGTTTCACATTTCACATCAGATACATCAACTCTCATGCAACCATTAGCTACTTCTGATAATGCTGCTGTTATTCTCTCTAATGGTTTCATATATTTATCTGTATATTTTCTCAGCAAAATAGCCGCAACAAACATAGAAATCATAATCATTATTATTCCAAAAATTACATTATATAATGCTGACTCAAATCCTTTAGAAATTTCGCTAGTTACGATTTTCCAATCTGTTCCCTCTATATAATTGTATGATGCGTAAGTCCAGTTACCGAAAACTTGTGGAATATATGTAATTTCCCCTGGTTCATTGTACAATACTGGTACATAATCTGGATTATACCCTGGTACATAAATTGAATTGCTTGCATCAAATCTAAAAACTGGATCTTTGTGGAAAATAAGAATATTCTCATTATTTACAATAAAAATTTCTGTATTATAATCTGAGATTTTTTCCATAGCTTCCAAAATTTCTCTTTGGTCTATAATTACCGAAATAACTCCCACAACTTTTCCTTGACTCATAACTTTTTTTGAAACCGATACGCCAATTTCCCCAGTTGCCGCACGTACAAATGGCTCTGTAATATAAGCCTCATCACTTTCTATTGCTCCAACATACCATTCTTTTCTAGTTGGATCATATGTTGGATCATCTGGCACCCATCTTTGTGAATGAGCTATTTGTCCGTCTGCTGTTGCAAAATAAATAGCGTCAATCTCTTCCAAATCTTTTGCTTGTGAAACTAAATATTCTTGTAAATTATCCATTTCTAAATAACTTCTGTGAATTGTAATATCTCTCGCCAATACGTCAATTAAAACTACTTGTTCCCCCAGCCAACTTGTAAAATTTCTAGCTGCCAAATTGTTATGTAATTGCAAAATTTGAGTCGTGCTATCTCTTGAGGTGTAAATTAAATTTACAATTTGCAAACTAGTTGTTATAAATAAAATGACACTCATCATTATAGTTACTACAACCCTAGTTTGCTTTCCTAGCGTTTTTTTAGTATTTTTGTTGCTTACCATTATATCTCACTCCCTTTTGTACAACTTTTTTATTCTTAGTATTTTTATACCTTGGTGTGTTTTTGGAATAAATATACTAAAGAACTAGCTTTCATATCTTGATTATATCATAACAATACAAATTTTCAATGGAGATAGTCTATATTTAATATAAAGTATACAACTTCTTAATATTTTTATTATCAAAGTTACTTGTCCCTCTTAATAATCTCTTTACACGACAGCATAATAAACAAAACAATAATATTATTTTTAGATATAAATTTTTATTTACTTAAGTAAATTTTCTGTCAATTGCAGTTATACTTCTTATCAAGTTCATATTTTTCATAATAAAAACTGTTGTATTCCAATTCATAGAACCTTGTTTGGTAATCAACTTAATATTTGTTAAACAATTGGTTAAATGTGTATGGTATACATTAATAAAAGTATCAGACAATCCATAAATAAATATTAATAATTTTAGATGTAAATATTAACAATTTGTTATTTATCAAAAATTTGTTAATTTTTTTATATTTTAAGCTTGTCTGCCATCAAATTTAATTTTATTACAAAAAAATAAGCCATCGTTTGATGACTTATTAAAGTTGTTTTTAGATTTTAAAATGCTCCATCTGACCTTTTAGACTCACTGCCTGTGCTGCTAATTCTTCACTTACAGCTACATTTTCTTGAGAAATTGAAGATGTTTTTGATACTTCTTTAAATAGTTGCGAAGTTCCATCTACAATCTTACTTAGTGAGTCTCTTTGCTCTAAGGAATTATCTTTAATTTGTTTTGATACTTCTGCACTTTCTATAGTTGCTTCTACGATATTGTTTAGGGCTGATGTTGTAAGACCCACCATTTCTTCCCCTTTATTTACACTATCTAAATTAATTCTAAGCATATCGTAAATATCTTGTACAATTTCACGTGTTTTAATAGAAAGTTCTCGCACTTCTGTGGCTACAATAGAGAAGCCTTTTCCATGTTCTCCTGCTCTTGCTGCTTCTATTGCTGCATTTAGTGCCAGAAGATTTGTTTGATTTGCGATATCGTCAATTGATGATATAACTTCTGAAATTTGCTTTGTTGAACTAGTAATTTGACTCATAGCATCAACCATATCATTTGCAATCGCTTTGCTATCATTAGCTTTGTGAGTCATCTCTTGAATGATATTATAGCTCTTATCAATTTGTTCTATATCACTAATCATTTTTTCTGTAATACTTTGAGTTGTGTCCTTAAATTGCACCAATAATTCGTGCTGTTCCATTGTAATTGTGGCTAATTGAATTGCTGAATTAGCTATATGCTCAGAGCCTGCACTTACATCGTCTGCTGAACTCAATGTATCTCCTAATAATCCACGTAAATTATTAGCAATTTCTATCATAGACTCTTTCATCTGCCCAAAATCTCCAATGTATACTTGTTCTGGAGTTTTTGTAAAATCTCCTTCAGAAAATGCCTGTAATACTTCTGAGATTTCAAAAATATAGCCCGAAATTGTTTTTGATAAATCATTTGTTGCTGTTACTAGTCTTTCTAACTCTATTGTTTCGCAATCAATATTTGATGTGTCCACCTTCATGCTTCCTTTTGAAACTTGTGTTAATAGTTCTGTTACTTGCTCAATTGGTGACATATATCTGTTTGTAAATTTGTTAATCAAAATCCCTGTAATTATAAACGAAATAGACATTGCTACTATCGAAAGACCTATATGCCCCAAAATTTGTAGTGTAATTGTTGATACTTCGCTAGAAACTATTTGCCAATTTGTATTTGCCAAAGGAGTGTATGCCGAATAAATTACATCTATTCCAGATGGTATTCTAACTACTTCTCCTGCTTTAGCCTCCAAAACTTTTGAGTAATATGGATTTATATCCGTTGGGTACACTACTGCATCTACCTCTGGTTGAAGTTCTGGATCTTCATGGAATATAATTTCTCCTTGCTCATTAATAATAAAAACTTCTCCTTCTCCTGAAGTTTCTTTTAGAAGTTCTATTACTGGTTGAGCTGTTAAGTTAATTCCAAAAATACCTACTGTTCTTCCATTATCTTTAATTTGATTTGTTAATGTAATTGTAAATTCTTGTCTTGAGTTATTAAAGTATAAATCCGTTATGTAGATGCCATTAGTTGCCATTGCTCCTTGCCACCAACCTCTTTGCGTTAAATCATCTCCTGCTGCTGCTCTCCAATTTGTTGAGTGAGCTATTCCATAAGTTCCGTCTGCTGATTTTGTTGTTTCTACAAAGTAAATTGTGGTATTTGGTTCATCTGTAATTTTTGGAATTAATTCCATAAAATATTTTTCTAGCGTTTCTAAGTCGGTATAGCTTTTGTTGATTTCTAGTTCAGTTGAAATTAATTCTACTAGTAATAATTGATTTTCTAGCCAACCTTCAAACTCTGATGCCACTAATGATGTTCTTTGCCCTAATGCTGATACTGAAGCTCTCGTTGTTGATAGTGTTAGGTTTGCAATTTGAAATATCGTTGTACTTACCAATGTGCAAATCATAAGTATGTTAAATACTATTCTGGTCTGTTTGCTCAAGCTTCTTTTTTGTGTCATATAAAATTCCCCCTCCTAATTTGATTAACATATTTATTGTACCATAAAAAGGTTGTAAAAAAAACAGTAAGAAGTTTCCGTATATAGGGGAAACTCCCTCCTGTATATCTTTGACCTAAAACTATATTTAGATTAAATCTTAAATTGCTCTATTTGCCCTTTGAGGCTTGTCGCTTGGGCTGCTAACTCCTCACTAATTGCTACATTCTCTTGTGAAATTGAAGATGTTTTTGATACTTCTTCAAATAGTTTGCCTGTTCCTTGTAAAATTTCATCTAAAGACTCTCTTTGTTGTAATGAGTTATCCTTAATTTGCTTAGAAACTTCAGCACTTTCTGCTGTTGCACTAACAATTTCACTAAGTACATCTGTAGTAAGCCCCACCATTTCTTCTCCTTTAGTTACACTATCTAAGTTGATTTTTAGCATCTCATAAATATCTCTTACAATTTCTGTAGTTTTTGTAGATAGCTCACGGACTTCTCCTGCAACTACTGCAAATCCTTTTCCGTTATCCCCAGCTCTTGCTGCTTCTATTGCTGCATTTAATGCCAGAAGATTTGTTTGATTTGCGATTTCATCAATTTGGCTCATAACCTCAGAGATTTGTTTGGTTGACTCTGTAATTTGACCCATAGCGCTAACCATCTCATTCGCTACTGCCTGACTATTGCTAGCTTTGTGCGTCATACCTTGAATAATATCATACCCTCTATCAATTGCCTTAATATCTTCAATCATTTTGTTTGTAATTGTATCTGTTGTATCTTTAAAATATAATAATAATTCGTGTTGATCCATTGTAATTGTGGCTAATTGAATTGCCGAATTTGCAATATGCTCAGAACCATAACTTACATCATCTGCCGAAATCATAGTTTCTTTTAATACAACTTTTAATTTATCAGCAATTTCTATGATAGCTTCTTTGATATGCCCAAAATCTCCAATATATACTTGTTCTGGAGTTTTTGTAAAATCTCCTTCTGCAAAATTTGTTAAAATATCAGATATCTCTAGTATATAATTGGAAATGTTGGTTGAAAGCTCTGTTGTTGCCGAAACTAGTTCGTCTAACTCTTTTGTTTCACAAGCAATATGAGAAGCATCAATTTTCATTTGACCATTTGATACCTCACTTAAAAGCCCAGTAACTTGTTCAATAGGCCCCATATATCTATCCGTAAATCTGTTTATCAAAATTCCTGTTATTATAAATGAAACTGTAATTGCCATTATGCTTATCCCAATGTGAGCTAGCACCTGCATAGCTATATGTGACTCTTCAGCAACTACAATTTTCCAAGTAGTTCCATCTATTTTATTATATGAAGCATAGACAGTATCTATCCCCTTAGTTGTAACATAATTTGGTGTTCCTTCTGGCTTACTCATTACATCAATATAATGTTTATCATAGTCCCCAATATATAACATTTGTCCAGCTAGCAAATTTTTATCTTCATGAAAAATTATATTATTTTCACTATTAACTATAAAAACTTCTGTATCCCCCTCACTTAATTGGTCCAACACTTCTATCAAACTTTCAACCGAGAAATTTGCACAAAAAACTCCATCTATTCTCCCCGAATTTATGACTGGCTTAGATATAGAAATAACTAATTCTCCTTTGGCTATTGAAACAAACGGTTCTGTTATATGTATTCCATTACTTTCTACAGCACCAATATACCATTCTCTTTCTCTTACATCATAATCTGGATCAGCAGAACGCCATCTTTCCCCATGTGCCATTTCATTTCTTGCATTTGCATAATACATTGATTGTACTGTGTCGTCCATCGAGCTAAACAATGTTACAAGATGATTTTCAAGTACTGTCATATTAAAAAAACTTTTACTTGTTTCGATTTCTCGAGCCATTGTATCTATCATCATAATTTGGCTATTTAGCCACCCCTCAAATTTGGCTGCTGTTAAATCTGTGTGTTGTGTAATAGTAGATAGTGTGTTTTTGTGAGTATCAATCGCTAAGTTTCCTACTTGAAAAATAGTAGTCGTAATTAAGGTCATGACCATTAATACATTAAATACTATTCTTGTTTGCTTACTCAAAGTTCTTTTGGTGTTCAAAATATCATCTCCTCATAAAAAATTTAATATAAAAAATTCCCAATTATTTATGTAATAACTTTTGCATAATTATATCACATTTCAATACATACACCAACCACTAAATAAGGTTTTTTACAAATTTTCTCATGGTTATATATTAATCAAAAATTATATTTTTACAATAGGTTATTTTTATTTTATCATCAATAAATAGTATTTGTATGTGAATTGTGTGAAGACTTTGTGAAGTGTGCTTTATAAACCAAAACTTATACCTTTATCAAAAAATATAATACAAAATTTTTAAACCTATATTATAAATTCCAATTTTTCTACAGTTTTACTTTATAAATAGATTTTAATAAAAAAAAAAGCTTTTACCATCTTAAAATCTAAATTTTAACGTGATAAAAACTTTTTGCAATTATATTTTGAAATGTTGCATTTTTTCTTTTAATATTACTGATTGTGAAGCAAGTTCCTGACTGACTGCCACATTATCATCAGAAATATCCGATGTTTTTGCTACTCCCTCAAATAAACTTGTAGTTTTTGCTAGGATTTCATCAAGTAAAATTCTTTGTGCCTCAGAATTATCTCTAATCTGTCTTGATATTTCGGCACTTTTTGCACTTTCCTCAACAATAATTCCTAGTGAGTCTGTCGTCAGATTTACCATCTCCTCACCTTTGTTTACGCTTGCTAAATTGAGTTCTAACATCTCGTAAATATCTTGTACTATCTCTCGTGTTTTATTTGCAAGCTCTCTAATTTCTGCCGCCACCACTGCAAATCCTAATCCGTGAATTCCTGCGTGGGCTGCTTCTATTGCCGCATTTAGTGCCAAAAGATTGGTTTGGTTTGCGATTTCATCAATTTGGGTCATAACTTCAGAAATTTGTTTTGTTGACTGAGTAATAAGTCCCATTGCTTGAACCATCTCTGTTGCAATTTGTGTGCTTCCTGATGCTCTTTGGTTCATATCTTGTACTATTTCATAACTTCTTGCTCCTTGCTCGATACCACTTATCATCTTGTCAGTAACTGTTGATACAGTTGATTTAAAGACTTGCAATAACTCATATTGCTCTTTAGTTACACTGCTTAATTGTACTGCTGATTGTGAAATAATATTTGAAGTTCCACTAACTTCTGTTGCTGCTATTGTTGTTTCTGAGAAAGTCCCTTTTAATTTATCTGTAATGTTCCCCATTGAGCTTTTGATTTCTCCAAATTCTCCAACATAATCTGCTTCTGGGACTTTTGTAAAATCTCCTCTTGAGAAATATTGAAGTACTTCAGAAATCTCATTTATATATCCAGATAATATTGCTGATAGGTCTGTTGTTGCATCAACTAAATTTTTGATTTCGTAAGTTTCACAGTGAATTTGTGTTGTATCAACTGTTGTCTTTCCTTCAGAAACTGCAGTTAGTGCCACTGCTACATCTTCTATTGGTGTTATATATTTTTGAGTAAATCTGTTTGTAAAATATCCAACTACAACATAACTAATTACTATTGCCACAAAACTTAGCATGATATGTAGCAATACTTGTAGATTTGTATCTGATACTGCTGTTGAAACTACTTTCCAATCGGTATTATTAATTACTTCATACGAAGCATAAACAGCATTAAACCCTCCTACATTAACTTTTACC
Organism: Epulopiscium sp. Nele67-Bin005; assembly: GCA_002007365.1. GTDB lineage: Bacteria > Bacillota > Clostridia > Lachnospirales > Cellulosilyticaceae > Epulopiscium_D. Next base: position 87,574 of record LNZR01000043.1, read on the forward strand.
TTTTGCCCTTCTCTTCCATTTAATACGCTCTCATAGTCCTTACTAAGTATAGCAGCTGGCTGTAAAACAAATTCTTCGTTGGTATGTAATAATATGTTATTATCTCTATCAGTTATAAAAACTATAGACTCCTCTGTAGACAAATTACTTATTATTTCATTAAAACTTGCCATACTAAAGTTAACAACAAATACCCCAACCATATTATTTCCGTCCATAACTTTTGTTGAGATTGAAACCACATTATCTTGTATTTTTGTATTAAAATATGGGTCTGTAATATTTACTTCGTTTTCTAATGCCCCAGTGTACCATGGTCTTGTTGTTGAGTCCCAGCTTGGGTCATCAGAACGCCAGCCTTGTGAGTGAGCCATTTTGTTATCTGGTGTTGTAAAAAATATTGCATCTATCTCACTCCCTTTAAGATT